>NZ_CAJMYZ010000027.1:0-110782 GCF_905220155.1 Paraburkholderia sp. J7
GAAGCGCGGTCTCGCCTCGCTGTGCATCGGCGGCGGCATGGGTGTGGCGCTCGCGCTCGAACGCGTTTGATTGCGCTTCATGCGATTGCCGGGGGGCGCTGTTAGCAGAGGCTAGCGGTTCGCCCCGGCGCTGCGAGCAACGCGTGGCGCGGGTGGTGGCAGCGGGAAGGAGCGAGGCCAGGGCCGTCGAAGGGCGCGCCAGGAAAACGATAATGGAGTGTGGTTTATGTCAGAGCGTATTGCGTATGTAACGGGCGGGATGGGCGGCATCGGAACCGGCATTTGCCAGCGCCTCGCCAAGCAGGGCTTCACGGTGATCGCCGGCTGCGGCCCGAATTCGCCGCGCCGCGTGAAATGGCTGGAAGACCAGAAGGCGCTCGGTTACGACTTCATCGCCTCGGAAGGCAACGTGGGCGATTGGGATTCGACGCGCCAGGCGTTCGACAAGATCAAGGCCGAAGTCGGCGAAATCGATGTGCTCGTGAACAACGCTGGCATCACGCGCGACGTGGTGTTCCGCAAGATGACGCGCGAAGACTGGACGGCCGTGATCGACACCAATCTCACGAGCCTCTTCAACGTGACGAAGCAGGTGATCGACGGCATGGTCGAGCGCGGCTGGGGCCGCATCATCAACATCTCGTCGGTGAACGGCCAGAAGGGTCAGTTCGGCCAGACCAACTATTCCACGGCCAAGGCCGGCATTCACGGCTTCACTATGGCGCTGGCTCAGGAAGTGGCGACCAAGGGCGTGACGGTCAACACCGTTTCGCCGGGCTATATCGGCACGGACATGGTGAAATCCATCCGTCCCGACGTGCTGGAAAAGATCGTCGCGACGATTCCCGTGCGCCGCCTCGGCGCACCCGAGGAAATCGCGTCGATCGTGGCGTGGCTCGCGTCCGACGAGTCAGGCTTTGCAACCGGTGCTGACTTCTCGCTGAATGGCGGGTTGCACATGGGCTGATCCCGAGCGCAGCGCGCTTGCAGGGAGCGCGCCAAGCTGGGATCGAGGACGGCAGCGGGCCTGTTTGCTCACCGGGGCAGGCCGTTTCCGGGCTAGACCAACGCGCGACGGCAACGGCCGCCGCGCGTTGGCGCTAACAAGGGCGACACATGACGACTACAAAGAAAACCGCCGAACGTCTCATCAAGAAGTATCCGAATCGTCGGCTGTACGACACGGAGACGAGCACGTACATCACGTTGACGGACGTGAAGCAACTCGTGCTGGAGCAGGAAGAGTTCAAGGTCATCGACGCGAAGACCAACGAGGATCTGACGCGCAGCATCTTGCTGCAGATCATTCTCGAAGAGGAAAGCGGCGGTCTGCCGATGTTCTCGTCGTCGATGCTGTCGCAGATCATCCGTTTCTACGGCCATGCGATGCAGGGCATGATGGGCACCTACCTGGAAAAGAACATCCAGGCGTTCATCGACATCCAGAACAAGCTCGCGGATCAGTCGAAGAGCCTTTACGAAGGCAACGCGATGAACCCCGAGGTCTGGTCGCAGTTCATGAACATGCAGGCGCCGATGATGCAGGGCATGATGACGAGCTACATCGAGCAGTCGAAGAACATGTTCGTGCAAATGCAGGAGCAGATGCAGAACCAGGCGAAGAACATGTTCAGCAGCTTCCCGTTCAAGCCCGTAACGCCGGGCGGCGCGGCGGCACCGGCACAGGGTGCGCCCGCGGACGACGAGCAAGAGAAGAAGTAAGCGGCGCGACGCACACGGCGGGTGGCGCGCGCTGGCAAGGCGCGGCGCGCCGTGGCGAAGCGTTGCCTCGCGAGCACGCCCCCCTCCCGGTGGGCCGCCGTCTTCAGGCGCTTTGCAGCGCGCGCAAGGCTTCAGGGTGCGCCACGGCCAGGCGCAACAGGGTTTGCGCGGCGCCCGTCGGCTGGCGCCGGCCTTGCTCCCAGTCCTGTAGCGTACGCGTGGAAACGCCGAGCAGCGCAGCGAAGGCGCTTTGCGAGAGTCCGGCACTTGCACGCGCGAGCGCGGCGGCGGTGGGTTGGCCGCGCGCAACACGCGTGGCGCCGCCTTTCATCTGACGCACCGGTTTCAGCAAATCGGCCTGAAACGCGTCCACTGTCCTTTTCATATTCGCGCTCTCCACGCAGCCGGTAGAAGGATGTGCTTGATCGGGCGCAATGCGCACCGGGCGAAAATTATCCCGATGCGCAGCCGGCAGGCGAGCCATAGCTGAACGAAGTTTGATCCTGTCCATATTTCATCCGACCCCGGCGCGTGCGGGTGCGTGTCTACCATGCTGCGCCGCACGATACGCCAAACGGGTAAAATGGCGGATTGGCTTGACCCTCGCGCGGCGCAACGAACGCCCTGCGCCCCACATCTGGATGTACACGTGAAAAACCCTGTTGAATCAACGACCTCCCGCAATCCTGCTCCGCGCGTCGGGATGGTTTCCCTCGGCTGCCCGAAGGCGCTTGTCGACTCCGAGCAGATCATTACCCAGCTGCGCGCCGAGGGTTATGAAATCTCGGGGTCTTACGACGGTGCGGACCTCGTCGTCGTCAACACGTGCGGCTTCATCGACGAAGCCGTGCAGGAGAGCCTCGACGCCATCGGCGAAGCGCTTTCCGAGAACGGCAAGGTGATCGTGACCGGTTGTCTCGGCAAGAAGGCGAGCGCGAGCGGGTCGAACCTGATCGAAGAAGTGCATCCGAAGGTGCTCGCCGTGACGGGCCCGCACGCGGTGGGCGAGGTCATGCAGGCGGTGCACAGCCACCTGCCCAAGCCGCACGATCCGTTCGTCGATCTCGTGCCGGCCGCCGGCATCAAGCTCACGCCGCGCCATTACGCGTACCTGAAGATCTCCGAAGGCTGCAATCACCGCTGCACGTTCTGCATCATCCCGTCGATGCGCGGCGACCTCGTGTCGCGCCCGGTCGCCGAGGTCATGCTCGAAGCGGAAAACCTCTTCAAGTCCGGCGTGAAGGAACTGCTCGTGATCTCGCAGGACACGAGCGCTTACGGCGTGGACGTGAAGTACCGCACCGGTTTCTGGAACGGCAAGCCGATCAAGACGCGCATGACCGACCTCGTCGCCGCGCTCGGCGAACTGGCTGCGCAATACGGCGCCTGGGTGCGCCTGCACTACGTCTACCCGTATCCGAGCGTGGACGAAGTCATTCCGATGATGGCCGAAGGTCCGTTCAAGGGGCACGTGCTGCCGTACCTCGACGTGCCGTTCCAGCACGCTCACCCTGAAGTCCTCAAGCGCATGAAGCGCCCCGCGAACGCGGAGAAGGTCATGGAGCGCGTGAAGGCCTGGCGCGAGATGTGCCCCGATCTCACGATCCGTAGCACGTTCATTGCCGGTTTCCCTGGCGAAACGGAAGAGCAATTCGAAACGCTGCTCGACTTCATCCGCGAGGCCGAACTCGACCGCGTAGGCTGCTTCGCCTATTCGCCGGTTGAAGGCGCAACGGCAAACGAACTCGACGGCGCGTTGCCCGACGAGGTGCGTGAGGAACGCCGCGCGCGCTTCATGGAAGTCGCGGAGGAAGTTTCGGCCAAGCGTATTCAGCGCAAGGTTGGCAAGACGCTCAAGGTGCTGATCGACGAGATCAACGCCGACGGCGGCATTGGCCGCACCGCAGCGGATGCGCCCGAGATCGACGGCGTGGTCTATGTCGCGCCCGCGACCAAGGCGTCGAAGCGCTACAAGGTCGGCGACTTCGTTTCGGTGAAGATCACCGGCGCGGACGGCCACGACCTCTGGGGCGAGGTCTGAGCGGCATGACGAGCGTCGCCCCGCAAGTCCTCGCTTATGGCGAGGCCATGGTCGAGTTCAACCAGGCGTCGAAAGACCGCCCCGAGTATTTGCAGGGCTTCGGCGGCGATACGTCGAACTTCGCCATCGCGGCGGCTCGCCAGGGCGCGCGCACGGGCTTCGTCTCGGCGGTCGGCGACGACCATTTCGGACGCCTCCTGACCGACCTGTGGACGCGCGAAGGCGTCGATACCTCGACGGTGCGCGTGGACGCGACGGCGCCCACCGGCGTCTACTTCGTCTCGCATGGCCCGAGCGGCCATGCCTTCGACTATCTGCGCAAAGGGTCGGCCGCGAGCCGGTACACGCCGCGCGATCTGCCGCTCGACACCATTGCGGCTGCGCGCGTGCTGCATCTTTCCGGCATCAGCGTGGCGATCAGCGACAGCGCCTGCGACGCGGCGCTCGCCGCTGTCGAGCATGCGCGCGCCAACAGCGTGCGCGTGAGCTTCGACACCAATCTGCGCCTGAAGCTGTGGCCACTCGCGCGGGCGCGCGCCGTGATGAACGAGGTGCTGCGGCTCACCGATATCTGCCTGCCTAGCTGGGACGACGTGGCGGTACTCACGGGTCTCGAAGACCGCGACGCGATCGTCGATTACCTGCTCGCGCGCGGCGCGCGTGTGGTCGCGCTCAAGCTGGGCAAGGACGGCGCTTACGTCGCGACGCCCGACGAGCGGCGCGTCGTGCCTGGCCACGTGGTCGCAGCCGTGGACGCCACGGGTGCGGGCGACTGCTTTGGCGGCGCATTCGTCGCGCGACTGGCCGCCGGCGACGATCCGTTCGCTGCGGCACGCTACGCGAACGCGGCCGCCGCGCTTTCGACGCTGGGCTTCGGCGCCGTGGCGCCTATTCCTTATCGCGAGGACGTCGAGCGCTTGCTCGCCGATCGGCCTCCGGGCGAAACGCGCCAATAACGCACCAATAACGAGATTCATCCAATCAGGAAGAGAGGAGTGAGACTATGGAACGCGAAGTAGTGGTGGCAAGCGGTGTGCGTACGGCAATCGGCGACTTCGGCGGCAGCCTGAAGGACTTCTCCCCGACGGTTCTCGGCGCACGCGTGGTGCGCGAGGTGCTCTCGCGGGCGAACGTCGAGGGCGACGCGGTCGGTCACGTGGTGTTCGGCAACGTCGTGCACACGGAGCCCAAGGACATGTATCTCGCGCGTGTGGCCGCGATCAACGGCGGCGTTGCGCAGCACGCGCCGGCGCTGACCGTGAACCGGCTGTGCGGCTCGGGCCTGCAGGCGATCGTGTCGGCTGCGCAAACCATTCTGCTCGGCGACGCCGACATCGCGATCGGTGGCGGCGCGGAAAACATGAGCCGCGCGCCGTACTCGATGCCGGCCGCGCGTTTCGGCCAGCGCATGGGCGACACGCAACTCGTCGACATGATGATCGGCGCGCTGCACGACCCGTTCCAGACGATCCATATGGGCGTGACGGCGGAAAATGTCGCGAAGAAGTTCGGCATCACGCGCGAGGCGCAGGACGCGCTTGCGCTCGAATCGCACCGCCGTGCGGAGCGCGCACTCGCCGAAGGCCGCTTCAAGGATCAGATCCTGCCGGTCTCGATCAAGTCGAAGAAGGGCGAAGTGCTGTTCGACGCCGACGAGCACGTGCGCCACGGCGCCACGCTGGAGGACTTCTCGAAGCTCAAGGCGGTGTTCGCGAAGGAGAACGGCACGGTCACGGCGGGCAACGCGTCGGGCATCAACGACGCGGCGGCCGCCGTGCTGCTGATGAGCGCCGACGCCGCTCGTGCGCGCGGTGTGAAGCCGCTCGCGCGCCTCGTTTCGTATGCGCATGCGGGCGTCGATCCGGCGTACATGGGCATCGGCCCGGTGCCGGCCACGCAGAAGGCGCTCGAGCGTGCAGGCCTCAAGGTCAGCGACCTCGACGTCATCGAGGCCAACGAAGCCTTCGCGGCGCAGGCCTGTGCGGTTTCGCAGGAACTCGGGCTCGACCCGGCCAAGGTCAATCCGAACGGTTCGGGCATCTCGCTCGGCCACCCGATCGGCGCAACCGGTGCGCTCATCACCGTGAAGGCGCTGTATGAACTGCAGCGTATCGGGGGGCGCTACGCGCTCGTGACGATGTGTATCGGCGGCGGCCAGGGCATTGCGGCCATCTTCGAACGCATCTGATACGCGCCACGCCCCGCCAGCTGTGCAAGTGAAGGAAGGATTCAGATGGAAGCAATGACGCAAGCACAGCGGCCGCCGAGCGCGGCCGCCCGACGGGGAGGCGCGAACAAGGCGCGCGGCTGGATTGCCGCCGCGGCCGCGGCTGCGGCGGTCATGGCGCTCGCGCTGCCGCTCGCGGCGCGAGCGCAGGAGGCGAGCGCGCCGCCGCCCGCCAAGTCCACGCTCAAGCCGAACCCCGAGTTCGCGAAGCTGCCGCAATACGTCGGCACGCTCGGTAATCGTCAGATCGTCATGCGCCTCGGCGCAAAAGCCGGCGACGACGACCCGACTGGCGTGCATGGCGAATATCAGTTCACGGATACGGGCGAGGTGGTCCTGATCGCGGGCGACCGCGCGGAGGCCACGCTCGAAGCCGAGGACTCGAACGACGGGACGCATATCTCCGGCAACTGGGTGGGCACGTTCGCCGAAGACGGCTCGCTGTCGGGCGACCGCATGGATCCGGACGACTCGCACCCGGTCCCCTTCGATCTGAAGCCGCTCGCGGCGGGGGCTGCGGCGCCCGCCGTGTCGACTGGCGCGGCGAGCGCATCGACTCCGAACGGCGCGCACGCCGTGAACGGCGTGAGCAATCTCGTGATCGGGCAGTAAGCGCCGCTACGGGTGTTACTCTTCGCTATGCGGCGTCGCGCGCGTCTTTCGCGCAGGCCCGCGCCGCAACGTTCTCGCGCCTCAACCGAATTCGCTCCAACATGACCCAATCCGACTCCCGCCGCGCGTTGCAGACGCGCATCATTCACCCGCAAGACGACCTCACGCCCGGCTTCGAATCGTTTGCCGCGCCGGTCACGCGGGCTTCGACCGTGGTGTTTCCCGACCTCGCTTCGGTGCGCGCGCTCGACTGGCGCAACGACGCGCAATGGCGCTACGGCCTGCACGCCACGCCCACCTCGGCCATGCTGCAAAAGCGCATCGCCGAGATCGAAGGCGGCACACATGCGCTGCTGCAACCCTCGGGACTCTCGGCCATCTCGAACGTCTACTTCGGACTGCTGAAGTCAGGCGACGACGTGCTGATTCCCGATAACGTCTATTCGCCGAACCGCGATCATGGCGACTGGCTCGCACGCGATTTCGGCCTCACGGTGCGCTACTACGATCCGATGATTGGTGCGGGCATCGCCGAGCTGATCCAGCCGAACACGAAGCTGATCTGGCTGGAAGCACCGGGCTCGGTGACGATGGAAGTGCCCGACGTGCGCGTGATCACCGCGGCGGCGCGCGCGCGCAACGTGGTGACGGCCATCGACAACACGTGGTCGGCAGGCCTTGCCTTCAAGCCGTTCGAGCACGGCATCGACATTTCGGTGCAGGCGCTCACCAAGTATCAGTCGGGCGGCAGTGACGTGCTGATGGGCGCGACCATCACCGCCGACCGCGATCTTTATCTCAAGCTCAAGGCCGCGCGCATGCGACTTGGCATCGGCGTTTCGGTCGACGACTGCTCGCTCGTGCTGCGCGCGCTGCCGAGCATGAAGGCGCGCTTCGAGGCGCACGATCGCACCGCGCTCGCGCTCGCAGGCTGGCTCAAGTCGCGCCACGAAATCGCGGCGATGCTGCACCCGGCGTTCGAAGACTGCCCGGGCCACGAGTTCTACAAGCGCGACTTCACGGGCGCGGGCGGCCTTTTCTCCGTGGTGTTCGACGAGCGCTACAGTGCGGCGCAGATCGACACGTTCTGCGAGTCGCTCGAACTCTTCGCGTTGGGCTGGAGCTGGGGCGGGGCGCATAGCCTCGCCATGCCGTACGACGTCGGTTCGATGCGCACGGCAGCGAGCTGGCCGCATCGCGGCACGCTGGTGCGCTTCTACATCGGTCTCGAAGAAGAGGCCGATCTGCGCGCCGACATCGAGCGCGCGCTCGCAAGGCTTGCGGAAAAAGCAAGTACGCCTGAATAATCCGCGCGAAACAACAACGGCCGCTCGCGTCCACGAGGACACGAGCGGCCGTTGTCTTTTCTAACCGCGGCGCAAGCCCGATCAGAACAGACGCAGCAAGCCGTCGAGCCCGACGAAGTTGAACGCGACGCTCGCGGCCTCGCGCACCACCGGCTTCGCGCGGAACGCAACCGACAAACCCGCTACGCCCATCATCTTGAGGTCGTTCGAGCCGTCGCCCATCGCGATTGCGCGGCCTGGCTCGATGCCGATCTGCGCACAGGTTTCGGCAAGCGTGCGCGCCTTCACGTCGGCGTTGACGATCTCGCCGGTCACGCGTCCCGTGAGTTTCCCGTCGACGATTTCGAGCGAGTTCGCGCGCGTGTAGTCGAGCCCGAGACGCGCCTTCAGGCGCTCGGTGAAGAACGTGAAGCCGCCGGACACGAGCAGCGTTTTCAGGCCCGCTGCCTTCGCGCCCGCGAGCATCTGCTCGGCGCCCGGCGAGAGCTGCAGGCGCTCCTCATACACACGCTCCAGGGCGCTCGCGTCGAGCCCCTTGAGGAGCGCCACGCGGCGCGTGAGGCTTTCGTTGAAGTCCTTGATCTCGCCGCGCATCGAGGCTTCGGTAATCGCCGCGACCTCGGCCTTGAGGCCGCAGAAGTCCGCGATTTCGTCGATGCATTCGATCGTGATGAGCGTCGAGTCCATGTCCATTGCCACGAGGCCGAAATCGGCCAGCGTGCGCTCCGCTTCGACGAATGCGTAGTCGAGCTGGTGCGTGCCGCAGTAGACCTCGAGGTCGGCGCGCTGGGCCGGCTCGGCATGCTCGATGCGAACCGCGTGAGCGTCGATCGGCGTGAGGCGGCTGCCGCGGGCGAGGCCGAGAAGCGGCTTGTGATGGACGGTGTCGAGCGGGGCGGGACTCTGGATGACGAGGTTCATGGCAGGACGGGCAAAGCCGACGCACGGCGTCGTCGGATTGATCGAATTGATCGGATGAAATCGGATGAAAAAGGGCGCAGTCGCGCGTGCAAGAGTCGGAATTGCGCTCTGCAGTGCGCGGCAAAGCCCGTCATTGTAACTTCCCGCCGATCGCAACGGTCGTCTGCCACTTTCGTCGCGCTTTTCCTCAGGGCCGATATTTCCCCGTTTTTCGGCACACGCTTGCGATCACCTTGCAGCGACGAAAGCGCCCATTCGAGGCACAATGAAAGCTCATGCGGCAGTCTGACGGGGGCGGCTGCCGCGTGCCGTCAACCGAACGTGTCGCGACTCGCGTCGCGCGACGCGTCATGTGCGCGAGGGCGCCAGGGGAACCGGTATGCAGGACGCTCGCAAGGCCCCAACCAGGACATCTGCCCGAACGCCGCGCGGCGAGCGGGCCTCGAACTCGGACGCCGCCGCGCCGGCCACGCCTGCCGCGTCCGTGCACCGCTTGCCTCGAACCACACGGCGTCGGCGTGACGACTCGGCCGAAACCGAAATCGACGGTATACGCATCACGAGTGCGAGACGCGTTATCGATGCCGACAGCGGCACGCACAAGCTCGAACTCGTGCGCTACTACGCGCGCGCTGCGGGCTGGATTCTGCCGCAACTGCGCGATCGCCCCGTGTCGCTCGTGCGCGCACCGCGCGGCTTGAGCGGCGAGATGTTCTTCCAGCGCCACTGTGGGCGGGCGCCGCTGCCCGAACTCACCGAACACGAAGGGCTCGACCCGGGCCATCCGCCGCTGCTCACGATCGATACAGCGCGCGCGCTGGTGAGCGCCGCGCAGATGGACGTCATCGAGTTGCACACCTGGAACGCCAGCGTCCACGACATCGAGCGGCCCGATCGGGTTGTCTTCGACCTCGACCCCGACCCGGCGCTGGGCTGGGACCGCGTGATCGAGGTGGCGCAGTCGACGCGTGCACTGCTTGCGGAACTCAAGCTCGAGTCATTCTGCAAAACGAGCGGCGGCAAGGGGCTGCATATCGTCGTGCCGCTCACGCCCGAGGCGGGCTGGGAGGACGCGAAGGCATTCGCCCGTGCGGTTGCGCAGCATCTGGCCGCGGTCTGGCCCACGCAGATCACGGCCACTATGGGCCCAGAGCACCGCAAGAAGAAGATCTTCATCGACTATCTGCGCAATGCGCGCGGCGCGAGCACGGCGCTCGCGTATGGCGTGCGGGCGCGCCCGGGCATGGGCATATCCGTGCCGATCGGCTGGGACGAACTGGAGGCGACAACGGGTGGCGCGCAATGGACGCTTGCGACCATCGACGCGCGCTTTGCCCAGATCGAGAAGGCCGATCCATGGGCAGCCTATGCAAGCGTGCGCCAGAAGCTGACGGCGGAACTGACGCTGAGTCTGGAGGCGACCGGCAAGTAGTGACGCCGTGAGTGTGAGGATGTTTTGCGCGCCGCCTATGCACAACGGATCGTCGATGCCGATGAAGTCCGGCGCATGACCGCGCGCAGACGGACAGCAAGCAAATTGCTCGCGATGACAAGCAGGATAAAACCTGGTCCGTTCGATGCATGCGCTCGGCGCAAGGCAGCGCGCAGCGCGCTAGACTGGTAACAGACCATCCGCCGCACGGGAGCGGTGCGTCGTACCGGCTTTTCGCGGCTTGCCGCGTTCGTTGCGTACGCCGCCATTGCCCACGGGCGCGGCCGTTCCCGCCAGGAGGTGACGCATGCCTTGCCGCAGCTCCCGCCATACTCGCCGCCGTCGCGCGGCGCTCGTCCCGTTCGTCCTAGCCGCGTCTTGCGTCATCGCGCTGCCCGCGCTCGCGGCCACGCCGATCACAGTCACCTCGAAGGCCGCGACCGACGGGCCGATCCGCTACACGGTACGGGTCGTGTCGAAGGCGTTCGGCGACGCTCAGGAGACCCGCACGCTGCGCTCGGGCGACACCGACGACTTCACGTGGCGCACCACGCCGCCAGGCGGCGCAGTCGCGACGCCGCAAGGCTGCCCGGACTACGCCTCGTTGCCGCTCGACGCGAACGGCGCGATGGTCAGGCAGACCCAGGTTCGCCTTGCGCCAATCGTCGCGAGTAACGGCACGGCCACCGTGCAGGTGAGCTTCCGCGCCCAGGCGCCGCACGGTACGCAAACGGTGTCGAGCAACGGCGCATCGCTTACGTGTCCTGCTGTGGTTGCGCATAGCGAGGTCGCGCACCTCACGATGCCCACCAATGGCACTGCGAAAACGCTCAAGCTCAGCGACGGCACGCAGATCACGATCTCGGCGCAGCGCTAAAGCGCGCCGTGAGCGGGATGGCCGGCGTAGCGCGTAAAGCATCGAGCGCGGGCCGGCCGCGCACGTCTAGGCGCGTGCCTTGCGCTCGATAAGCCGCGCCGCGAGAAAGCGGTGTTCCGGCGAGAAGAGCCGCCGGTACGCGAGCAGCACCGCGCCCACCGTGCCGAGCGCCGACGAAGCCGCGATCAGGAACATGATCACGATCTGATAGCGCACGGCTTGCAGCGGCGATTGTCCCGCGAGCACCTGACCCGTCATCATGCCGGGCAGGCTCACCACACCGACCACGGCCATCTGGTTGAGCGTTGGAATCATGCCGGCGCGCACCGCCTCGCGGGCGCTAGCCTGCGCGGCCTCCCAGCGTGTCGCGCCGAGCGCGAGCGCACTCTCCACACGGTCGCGCCGCGCGGTCAGCTCCTGCATCATGCGCTCCACGCCGAGCGATACGCCCGTGAGCGTGTTGCCGAGAATCATGCCGAGGATCGGAATCGCGTATTGCGGCTCGTACCACGGCCGGATGCGGATCACCACGAAAAGCCCGACTGCCGCCACGAGCCACGCGCTCACCCAGATCGACACGATGCTGTCCGCGCGTTGCCCGCCATACGTGCGTGCGCCGCGCTGCGCCCCGGCGAAACCGGCGATCAGCGTCATGAGCGCCATCAGCGGCAGCACGACGTACCAGCGGTTGAATGCGAACACCCAGCCGAGCACATAGCCAATCGCGAGCAGCTGCACGACGGTGCGCACGGCGGCCCACGCCAGCTTGCGCTCGAGGTCGAGCTTGAGCAGCACGGAGACCGCGCCGTTGACGAACACGAGCAGCGCCGCAATGGCGACGTCGCCGATGCCGAGGTTCTGCAGTACGCCGGGGCTCATTGTGCGGCTCCCTGAGTGAGTGCCGCGCGCGTGGCGGGTTCTTCGAGCACGCCCGCGCGCATGGTCAGATGCCGCTCGCCCACGCGCTGTGCCTGGGCGGGATCGTGCGAAACCCAGACCGTGGTGCGCGCTGTGCGCGCCTCGTCGAACCAGCCGGCCACCAGAGCCTCGACGGCGCGCGCCGATTCGGGGTCGAGCGAGGCGGTCGGCTCGTCGAGCAGCAGCGCTTCGGGATCGAGTTGGAGCACGCGCACGAGTGCCACGATTTGCGCTTCGCCGCCCGAAAGCTCGGAGGTATCGCGCGCGAGGAAGTCGCTGGAACGGCCAATGGCGGCGAAGAGGGCGTTCGCGCGTGCCGCGTCGAATCGCGCGTCGCGGTAAGCCGCTAGCGTATAGGGGTAGCGCAGGTTGTCTTCGACACTGCCGTCCAGCAGCGCGGGCCGCTGCCGCAGGTACGCAATATGCCGCCGATACTGGGCGATGCGCCCGCGTGTGACCGGTTTGCCGTGCCAGCGCACCTCGCCGCCGTCGAGCGAGTCGAGCAGCGCGAGCGCGCGCAGGAACACGCTTTTGCCGGAGCCGGACGGGCCCGTCAGCACGGCGCGCTCGCCCGCTAGCAGCGCGAAATCGGTGGGATGCAGCAGCCACTGGCCGCGTTGCGCGTCGCGCCGGGCGATCTGGCGGGCCTCGACGAGCGGCGCGCCATCGGCGTGGGGTGGGGGGGACTGGTTGTGCTTGAGCATCGAAAGATTGCAAACATGGCGGGTGCGGCGGGTACGGCGAGTCGTGCGAAACAGTATGTAACCGGGCACGCTGACTGCTCTTGCGGTATTGCAACATGGCAGGCCAACAACGCATAACGTGGAGTACGCATGACGTCACCGCAGCCCAAGCCCTTTAACCTTGGCCGCACGCTCGCCAGGATCATCGCATGGCTCGCCGCGGTTGTCGTCGTGTTGATTGGCGTGCTCGTCGTTTTCATCCTGACGTTCGACTGGAACCACGCCAAACCCTACGTGAACGACAAGGTCACCGAGGCCATCGGGCGGCCGTTTGCGATCGAAGGCGATCTCAAGGTGGGCTGGCAGAGGCCGCCCGGCGAAACGGGCTGGCGCGCGTGGGTGCCCTGGCCGCGCTTTTCGGCCACGCAGATCTCGATCGCCAATCCCGACTGGACGAAGTCCCCGCACTTCGCCACGCTCGACGAAATCGACTTCGAGGTGGCCGTGCTGCCGCTGCTGGCTCACGACATCGTGATTCCGGCGATCAATCTCGTGAATCCATCGATCGACGCCGAGCGTCTTGTCGACGGGCGCAATAACTGGACCTTCAAGCTGCCCGCCTCGAGCGGGCCTTCAACGTGGCGGCTCGACCTGCACGACATCACGTTTTCGAGCGGCAATATCGCCGTGAGCGACCAGCAGACGAAAACCGACGTGAAGATCGCGGTGAGCCTGCTTGGGCAGGGCATCCCGATCGGCAAGGTGATGGAGGAGCAGGAAGCGGCGTCGCGCGAGGGCTCCGCGCAGGTCATAGGGCGCGCGGGCGCCAACCGGCTGACGCAGCAGGTCAACAAGCAGGCTTCGGAGGCGGCGGCCGCCAGCGCGGCTAGTGCGACCAGCGAGGCGAGCGCAGCGGCGGCTTCGGGCACGACGGCGGTAACAAGCGCGCCTGCAACGGGCTCGCAGACGCTCGCCGCGAACGGTGCCAGCGGCGCCAGCGGTCCGATCGCCGGTTCGGGCACCCCGCCCGCACAGTCGCTCACGCAAGAGCCGTTCTACGCGATCGGCTGGACGATCAAGGGCACGTACGGCAAGACGGCGCTCGCGGGCAGCGGCAAGCTCAGCGGCGTGCTCGCCCTGCAGGATGCGAAGCGGCCGTTCCCGATCCAGGCCGACATGCGCGCGGGCGACCTGCACATCGCGCTGGTCGGCACGCTCACCGACCCGATGCACCTGGCCGCCGTTGATCTGCGCCTGTGGCTGCAGGGACAAAGTCTGGCGCATCTGTACAACCTCACCGGCGTGACGCTGCCCGAAACGCCGCCGTATGCCACGGAAGGCCACTTCGTCGGCAATTTCAGGCGCGGGGCGAGCGTGTTCCGCTATGAGAACTTCACGGGCCGCGTGGGCGGCAGCGACCTGAACGGCACGGTGGTCTACCAGCAGCGCACGCCGCGGCCGCTCCTGAGCGGCGAACTGGTTTCGAACCTGCTGCAGTTCTCGGACCTCGCGCCGATCATCGGCGCAGACAGCACGGCGAGCAAGGCAAAGCGCGGCGATACCGTTGCGCAGCCGGCCGATCGCGTGATCCCGGTCGAGCCGTTCCGCACCGACCGCTGGAGCGCCATCGACGCCGACGTCAAGTTCACGGGCCGGCGCATCATCAAGCAGGGCAGTTTGCCGGTTCAGGACCTCTACGCGCACGTCGTGCTGACGAACGGCGTGCTCGTGCTCGATCCGCTGCAGTTCGGTGTGGCGGGCGGCACGCTCGGCACACGTGTCTCGCTCGACGGTAGCGGCGCGCCGCTCAAGGCGCGCGGCACGCTGGAGGCGCGTCACCTGAAGCTCAAGCAGCTATTCCCTAACTTCAAGACGATGCAGTCGGCGCTCGGCGAGATCAACGGCGACGCTTCGCTTACGGCGACCGGCAACTCGCCGGCGGCGCTCGCCTCGACCTCGAACGGCGAGGTGAAGCTGCTTGTCACGCAGGGCACGATCAGCCGATTGCTCATGGAGGCGGCGGGCCTGAACGTGGCGAACGTGGTGTACGAGAAGCTGTTCGGCACGCGCGACGTGAATATCAACTGTGCGGCGGCCGACTTCGTCGGCTCCAACGGCGTGCTCGATCCGCGCGTGTTCGCGCTCGACACCGACGACGCGGTGATCAACATCGACGGCCCGATCGACCTGCGCGACGAATCGATGAACATGAAAGTCCATCCGCATACGAAGGGCTTTCGCATTTTCACGCTGCGCTCGCCGCTCTACGTGAGGGGCACCTTCAAGAATCCGCGCGTGGGTGTGGATGCCACAGCGCTCGCGCTGCGCGGCGGCGCGATGATCGGGCTCGGACTCATCAACCCGTTCGCCGCGCTGATTCCGCTCATCGCGCCGAGCAACAACAAGCCGCTGCCGTGCGACGCGCTGTTCGCGCAGATGCGTGAACATCCCGTGGCGCCGCCGCCGGGCCAGAAAATGCGCGCGCTGCCGAAGCCGGACCTCGCAAGCGCAAGCGCAGGCACGGGCGCGAGCGCCGCTGCGGCGACGGATAAGGGCAATAAGGGGGAAGGGGGCGTGAAAGCGAGCCCGGCCACGCGCAACGCGCCGTCGCCAGCCTCGACTGCAAAGCCGACGCAAGGGCAGGAGCCGCTCTACAAGGGAAGCTGAGTCGGGAAGCTGAAGCGGAAAAACCGCTGCGCCGGGTGAATCGACCCGGCGCAGCGGTGCAGTGAACTTCGTTGAGCGCGCCGACCTGGCGCAACGACTAGCGCAACGAGCGCGGCGCCGTGTCGCCGGCGGCGTCCTGGCGGCGCGTCACGCGCCGGGTGGTCATGGTCGGACGTGCCGCACCGAACTCGGGCAGGACCCGGCTGCGTGCGCGGCTCGCGAACACAAGAAAACCGAAGCCGTCCGCTTCATACCAGTAACCGCCGTTCTCGAGGCCTTCGATCGGCTGCTCGAGCGCGTGCGCGATCGATTCGATGCAGCGCTTGCGCAATTCACTCGTGCCCGGATACGGCGGCTGCGCTCCGCGCACGCTGCACAGGAGCACATCGAGCCCCGGCAGGATATGCGCATAGAGCACGGGCTCGTCCTGCGCGCGTGCTCGCGCGATCTTGGTATCGAGTTGGCCGAACGGCTTGAAGTGGCTCAGCACGGCGAGAAATGACTCGTCGCCGTCAGCCTTGACGCGTTTGCGCTTTTTCGGGAAGGACATAAAAATTCGCCTGAAAAAGGTGGATTGCAGTACACGCAGCGTTCCCATGCGACCACTCCCGGACTGGTGCGCCGCACGTCGATCCTTTATAGCACACGGATTTGCTGCGTTCACGAGGATAGAGATGGGGACGGTCCGCTCTTGCGGCGCGCGGAGCGCCTGAAGCGATCCGGACCTGCGCGGCCCGCCTGCTGCCCCTCTTTCAAAACCCTCATTGCGTTCGCAAACGCCATGCCGGATCGCACGTCGCGCTCATGTAGATATCCCGGCGCTCTCTCGCTCGTCTCCGTCTCAATGATAGACCTGTGTGTGCGCTCGGTGTGGCGAATTGCCGCAAAAAAACGGGTTTTCCGCGACTCAACGTGTGTGGTGTCACATACATTGTCATCCTGAAAAATCGCGCAGATAATGTTGCGGTTCTGTTGCCCGCGGTTGTCCGGGGCGCCTCGGGCCGATTGGCGTTGCGTGGGCGCATGCCGCGGGACGTATTGCAAAAAAACTGGCGAAAAGCACGGCGCGCCGCCCAGACCCGCCACCGAAGCAGGCCAACATGAAACTCTTCGCCAAGGGGCTCTTGCTGATCGCGATTCCGAGCGTCGTCGAACTGGCGCTGCTCGGCGTCGTGTTCGACACCCAGGGGAAGGCCGCGCTCGCGGCCAAACGCGCCGAAAACACGCAGCAAATCCTTTGGCAAGCCAACAGTCTCGTCGACCCGCTGCTGCGCGAAGCCGCGCGCGTGCGCACGGGCATCGTGCTCGAAGATCCTTCATTCATCGATCGCCACGCCGTCTGGACCGAGTTCGCCGACCGCATTACGTTGCTCGCGCGTATGGTCGCCGACAATCCTCCCCAACTCGCGCGCGTCGAGCATATGCGCAACGCCGCCTATGCATGGCGCAAAGAAGCGGGTGAAATTGCCGATGCACTGCGCATGGGCCGCAGCACGTCGTTCGCTCAGGTGGCGGGCAACGGCATGCCTCCGGAGATCGAGACGGTGCGCGAAGTGCTCGGCGACTTCATCGCCGAGGAAACGCGGCTCGACGAGGCCCGCGCGGCCATGCTGCGTGAGACGCGCGAGCGCCAGCAGGACGCGCTGATCTTCGCGGTGGTGGGCTCGATGCTGATCTGGGGGTTCACGGCCATGGCGTTCGCGCGCAACGTGGGCGTGCGCCTTGCCGCGCTCAGCGCGAACGCCGAGCGCCTTGGGGAAAGTGCGCCGCTTGCGCCGCCGCTCACGGGCAACGACGAAATCGCCGCGCTCGATGCGGTGCTCCATCAGACGAGCGCGCAGCTGCGCGTGGCCGAGCGCGAGCAGGCCGCGCTGAAGGCGCAGCTTCAGGCGCGCGCCGCGGACCTCGCGAGCGCCAACGAACATCTGCGCCAGGAGAGTCAGGACAACGAGATGTTCATCTACAGCGTCTCGCACGATCTGCGCTCGCCGCTCGTGAACCTGCAGGGCTTTTCGAAGGAGCTGCAGGTTTCGTGCGACGACTTGCGCGCCCAGGTCGACGCGGCGGGCTTGCCGGAGCACGAGCATCGCGAGATGGCCGAAGTGCTCGACGGCGACGTCGACGAGTCGTTGCAATTTCTGCGGCAGGCGGTGGCGCGCGCAGCGGCGATCATCGACGCGCTGTTGCGTCTCTCGCGCGCCGGGCGCCTTGAATACCGTTGGCAGCGCGTGAACGTGGCGCGGCTCGTCGAGCGCGTGCTGGGCGGCCTCCCCGAGGAACGCGCGCAGGCGGCGCGCATCGAGGTGGGCGAGCTGCCGCCCGCCTGGGGCGATCCGGCGGCCATCGAACAGATATTCGACAACCTCATCGAGAATGCGTTGCACCATCTCGATCCCGCGCGCCCGGGCCGGGTCGAGATCGGTGCGCTCGTTGCCGCTAGCGAATCCGCCGACGAAGCCGGCAAAAGCGCGGGCAAGGACGCAGGAAAAACAGGAGCCGCGGAGCCTCTCGAGCGTACGCGGACTTATTTTGTGCGCGACAATGGCGTTGGTATCGCGCAAGCGTATCTGCCCAAGCTGTTCCGCGCGTTTCAGCGGCTGCACGGCGGCGAATCGCCCGGGCAGGGCACGGGCCTCGCGCTCGCCAAGCGGATTGCGGAGCGCCACGGCGGCCGCATCTGGGTGGAATCGACCGAGGGCGCGGGCTCGACGTTCTTCGTCGCGCTGCCTGACCAGCCGTTGCGCACCACATAGCGGGCACTCGGGCGCGCCTGCCGGCAAGCTTTCAACAAGTTTCGAAAAGTTCATGCGGTACGTAGGAGAGTCGAGATGACGAACGGGGAACAGGTCAGCATCGTGCTGATCGAAGACGACGACGGGCACGCCACGCTGGTCGAGCGCAACCTGCGGCGTTCGGGGATTTCGAACAGCTTCCTGCGCTTTCGCGACGGCCAGGAGGCGCTCGATTACTTTTTCGGCACGCCGGGCGACAATCCGGCAGCGGCGGCGAACTGGGCGTCGCGCGACGCGCTCAGCAATTTCGTCGTGCTGCTCGACTTGCGCATGCCGCGCGTGGACGGCTTCGAAGTGCTGCGGCGCCTGAAAGCGGAGCCCGCCACGGCGTCGGTGCCGGTGATCGTGCTCACGACCACCGACGACCCTCGCGAGATCGAACGCTGCTATGAGCTCGGCTGCAACGTGTACATCACGAAACCGGTCGAATATGACGCGTTTATCGAGGCCGTGCGCCGACTCGGCTTCTTTCTCCAGGTCGTCAAGCTGCCGCCGGGACATCGCTTCGTCCAGGCGCGACCGGCCGGCGCCCAGTAACGGATCGCGCGGGCATCGCGCATGGAAACATCACGCATTGGCAACCGAATGAAAGCAAGGCGACACGCTCGACTCATGCCTGAAGGGACGCTTCGCGCATGACGGAGGAACCCACGATGCTGGACGGCGCGCGCGTGCTCGTCGTCGACGACGACGAAGGCATCCTGCGCCTCGCCCGCAAATCGCTTCTGCGCGCGGGTGCGCGCGTGGACACCTGCACGGGCGTGGGGGAGGCGCGCGCGTTGCTCGCCGTGCAGACGCCCGACGTGCTCGTACTCGACTATCAGCTCGACGGCGCGGAAACGGGCCTCGACTTCTTCCGCCGTCTGCGTGCCGACGACGTGCGCGTGCCGGCGATCCTCGTGACGGGCTTCACCGACGAGTCCCGCGTGATCGCCGCGCTACGCGCGGGCGTCTCGGACGTGGTGCCGAAGTCGGGCGATTATCTCGACTATCTGCCGGAAGCCGTCGCGCGCGTGCTCTCGCAGGTGGCGCTGCAGCGCGCCTCCGACGAAGCGCTCCTGTTGCGCGATCGCGAAGAACACTACCGTACGCTCTCCGAAGCGTTGCCGCACCTCGTGCTCACCTGCGGTGCGGACGGCAATTGCGACTTTGTCTCGAAGCAGTGGCTCGACTACACGGGGCTCGACGCCGGCCAGTCGCACGGTCTCGCCTGGCTCGACGCCGTGCACGCCGACGATCGCGAAGAGATTCGCCACACCTGGCTCGAAGCCGTGGGCAGCGGCGCCACCGACTATCGCCATGAGTTGCGTATTCGCCGCCGCGATGGCGTGTATCGATGGTTCGATGTCCGAATCGTTGCGATGCGCGACCCGCGAGGCGGCGTGAACAAATGGTTCGGCAGTTGCACCGACATCGACGCGCAACGCGAAGCGACCGAGGAGCGCGAGCGCCTCCTTGCCTCGGAGCAGGCAGCGCGTCAGACCGCCGAAGAGGCCAACCGCGCGAAAGACCGCTTTCTCGCCATGCTCTCGCACGAGTTGCGCACGCCGCTCACACCGGTGCTCGCGGGCACGCGGCTCCTGGAGCAGATCCCGGCGCTGCCCGACGCAGCGCGCTCGGGCGTACTGATGATCCGCCGCAATATCGAGCTCGAGGCACGTCTGATCGACGACCTGCTCGATCTCACACGCGTGGCCAATGGCAAGCTGAGCCTCGCGCTCGACACGGTCGACGTGCACGAGGTGATCGAGGCCGTGCTCGAGCTTTTCCATAGCGAAATCCAGATCAAGCAGCAGGATGTCCATGTCGACCTGCGCGCGCAGCAGCACTATGTGCGCGGCGATCGCGCACGCCTGCAGCAGATGCTCTGGAATCTCGTGCGCAACGCCGCGAAGTTCACGCCCGACGGCGGCCACATTTACGTACGCACGCGCGACGAGCGCACGCACGTGGAGATCGAGGTCGAGGACACGGGCATCGGCATCGCGCCCGAGCAGATCGGCAAGCTCTTTCATGCCTTCGAACAGGGCAGCCACAATCTCACGCGTCAGTTCGGCGGGCTCGGGTTAGGCCTCGCCGTGACGCGGGCGCTGACCGAGGCGCACGGCGGCAGCGTGAGCGCGAGAAGCCCCGGTGCGCATTGCGGCGCGACCTTCACCATCGTGCTGCCGAGCGCCGCGCGAGGCGAGGGCGCCGCCGCGGTCGCCGAGCGTCGCGGGCCGCATCGGGTGGGCGCGCTGAACATCCTGCTGATCGAGGATCACGAGGATACCGCTGAGGTCATGTCGCAACTGATGCGCTCGGGCGGCCACGAGGTGGCGGTGGCGGGCAGCGTGGCCGGCGCGCTCGCGCTCACGGCCAGCATGGCTTTCGACCTCGTGGTAAGCGACATCGGTCTGCCGGATGGCTCGGGCATCGACTTCATCCGCGCGTTTCGTGCGCAATCAACGGCGCCTGCCGTCGCGCTCACCGGCTTCGGCACTGACGACGACGTGCGCCGCAGCGTCGAAGCGGGCTTCACCGCGCATCTCACGAAACCCGTCAACTTCGAGCAACTCGAACGGCTGATCGAAGAGGCTGCGGCCGCGCGCAGTGCGTCGGCCGCGCCCGATTCCGCCGCGCCGGCTCCCTGAGTCTTCCTTGAGCCTCGCTTGAACCGGGCATAAAAAAGCCCGCGCGGCCTTGCGGCGGCGCGGGCTTATGTCTGGACGCTCGCGCGGATCAGCGCGGATTGTTCTGCAGCGAATCGCGGATCTCGCGCAGCAGCAGCACGTCTTCAGGCGTGGGCGCCGGCTCGGCGGGTGCAGCGGGCTGCGGCTGGCGCAGCTTGTTGATGAACTTCACCATCAAAAAGATGATGAACGCGAGGATGACGAAGTTGATCACCGCGGTGATGAACGAGCCATAGCCGAACACGGCCACGCCCGCAGTCTGCAGATCCTTGTACGACTCGGGGTTGCCTTTATAGCTGGCCGGAATGTGTCCGAGCCGCACGAACATGTTCGAGAAGTCGAGGCCGCCCGTGATCACGCCGATGACCGGCATGATGAGATCTTTCACGATTGAGTTGACGATGCTCGAGAACGCACCGCCGATGATCACACCGACGGCGAGATCCATCACGTTGCCTTTGACGGCGAATTCCTTGAACTCCTGGACGATGCTCATGAGCGGGCTCTCCCTGAATGGCGCGGCACGGGGCTGGGGTCAATACGGCGTATTGGCGCAATCATAGCGAACGCATCCGTATCGCGGTAGCAATTTGACATTCCCTGACGTTTCTCCGGGGACTGGCGACGAAGTTCTACCGGACGCACGCGGCGTGCCCACCGCGCTGATTGAAGCCCGTCTTTGGCCTGCTTTCGACTTCAGTGCGCGAGCGAGATCTGCTCGTGAAAGGTTGCTGGATCGGTGTTGCTGCCACCCAGCAGTACGCCTACGCGCTTGCCTTGCAGCGTGTCGCGCAGCGGCCCGAGCAGCCCCGCCGTGGCTGCGGCGCAAGCGGGCTCCACGGCGAGCTTGAGTTGCTCGAAGAGCACGCGCATCGCGCTGCGCAGCGCGTCGTCGGAGACCGTGACGATGCGCTCGAGATGACGGCGGCACAGCGTATAGCTGTATTGCTCTGCATGCGACGCCATGAGCGAGTCGGCGATCGAGTGCATATGCGTCAGGCGCACCGTGTGGTTCGCGGCGAAGCTGCGGCTCATCACGTCCGAACCCTCGGGCTCGACGCCATACACGCGCACGCGCGGGTTCGCGAGCCGCAACGCCGTGGCAACGCCCGCAGCGAGCCCGCCGCCGCCGACGGGCACGACGACCGCGTCGAGATCGGGCGCCTGGGTGGCCCATTCATAGCCAAGTGTGGCCGTGCCGAGCACCGTGCGATAGCCGTTGAACGGATGCACGAAATAGCGTCCCTCGTCGGTCTCGATACGGCGCACGATGTCGAACGCCTCGCTGCTGTTGCTTGCCACGACGATTTCCGCGCCAAAGCGCTTGCATTGCGCGACACGCGCCGCGCTCGCGGTGCGCAAGAGCACGACCTTCGCGCTGATGCCCAAACGCATCGCCGCATATGCAACCGCCATGGCGTGATTACCGCCCGACACGCACGTGACGCCGGCGCTGCGTTGCGCGGCATCGAGCGCGAGCAGATGCGTGAACGCACTGCGCACCTTGAAGCTGCCGCTCGACTGCAGCAGCTCGAACTTGAAGTTCACGAGCGTCGCTTCGAGCGTGGACAGATCGTGGCGGTCGAACACCGGCGTGCGCAACACCCACGGCGCGAGCGCGAAATGCTGCGAAGCGATCTCGTCGAGGGTGGGGATCGCCTCACCGTCTATTGTGTGGCTGGTGGGAAGCGGCGAGGCGGTGGACATGATGGTGCGCGTCCAGCGAGATTACTGCGCCAGGGCTTCGACGGACATGCCGTGCACGAGCTTGCGCAGGAAACCTTCGCACGCCGCGAGCTGTTCGAGCGAGACGTATTCGTTCGGCTTGTGCGCCTGCTGGATGTCGCCGGGCCCGCACACCACGCTCGGAATGCCCGCGCGAGCAAAGAGGCCCGCTTCGGTGCCATAGGCGACCTTGCGGCGCGCGTCATCGGCGGTGAGCGCGCGCACGAGTTGCGTGATCGCGGCCTGCTCGGTGGCGTCGAGGCCGGGGGCCGCGGCGATCTTCGTGAACTCGATCGCGCCCACCGCGTGCTCGCGCTGCATCTTCGGCACGAGCGTTTCGCGCGCGTACTGTTCGATGCGCGCGAAGATCGTATCGGGGTTAAGCGTCGGCAGATTGCGGAACTCGAACGCGAAACGGCATTCGGCCGGCACCGTGTTGATGGCATTGCCGCCTTCGATCGTGCTGGTTTGCGCGGTCGTGAACGGCACGTCGTAGAGCTCGTCGAACGGGCCGTTCGCGCGGAATTCGTCGGCCATGTCGCGGATGTAGCAGATGAGACGCGCCGCGTACTCGATCGCGTTCAGCCCGCGCGGCGTAAGCGACGAATGCGCGGCCTGGCCGCGCACACAGCACTGGTACGCGTTGATGCCTTTGTGCGCCACGATGGGGCGCATGCTCGTGGGCTCGCCCACGATGCAGCCTTCGGGCTTCACGCCGCGCTTCACGAGCTCTTCGATCATGAGCGGCGCGCCCACGCAGCCCACTTCCTCGTCGAACGAGAGTGCGAGGTGCAGGGGCTTGGCGAGTTTCGTCTTCTGGATCTCGGGCACGAGCGTGAGCGCCGCGCCGATGAAACCCTTCATGTCGCAGGTGCCGCGGCCATAGAGCAGGCCGTCGCGGATCTCGGGCTTGAACGGGTCGCTGTCCCATTTCTGGCCGTCCACGGGCACCACGTCGGTGTGGCCGGAGAGCACGATGCCGCCGTTCGTTTCGCCGTCATGCGCGGGGATCGTGGCGAACAGGTTGGCCCATTTGCCGTCGCGGCCATAGGTGAGCGTCGATTCGATGCCGCGCGCGCGCAGATCGTCGCGCACGGTCTCGATCAGGCCGAGATTCGGATGGCGGCTGACCGTATCCATCGAAACGAGGCGGGTGACCCAGGGGAGCGAGGCGGGAAGGGAGTCGGAAGGCGTAGACGACTGCGCTGTTTCAGCGGCGAGGGACATATTGGGCTCCAGCTTGCTTGTATTCTTCATCTTACCCAAAAAGAATGCGGCAAGCCAAAGCTAAGGGCAGTGCGGCGTCACACGTTGCCGACGATCGTGGCGTGCATGGCGCGCCGCAGCATGACGTGAAAACGCCCGCGCGGAAGGCAAACCGCGCGGGCGTCCGAAGAGGCGGCGAGAGCGCTTAGCGCGCCGCGCCAGCGCGATTGGGCGCACCGAGCGCGCGCAACGTCTCCTTCACAGTAGCCACGCGCACGGCGAGGTCGGGGCTGCGCGTTTCGATGCGCAGCTTGTCCTGACCCGCGAGCTTGATGTGCTTGTGCTTCTGCACCATCTCGATGATGCGCATGGCGTCCACGGGCGGATTCGGCACGAACTGCAGGCCGATGACCGCTTCGCCCGCATCGATCTTCGTGATGCCGAGCGGCTTTGCCGCCAGTCGCAGACGATGCGTTTCGATCAACGCGTGCGCCTGTGCCGGCATCTTGCCGAAGCGGTCGATCAGTTCTTCCTGGATGCCGTCGATCGAATCGTCGTGCTCGCAGTTCGCGAGGCGCTTGTAGAGCGACAGGCGCTCCTGCACGTCGCCGCAATAATCGGCGGGCAGGATCGCGGGTGCGTGCAGATTGATCTCGGTGGTCGCCGCAAGCGGTGCGTTCAGATCGGGCTCGCGGCCGTCCTTGAGCGCCTTCACGGCGTCGTTGAGCATGTCCGTGTAGAGCTGGAAGCCGATCTCCTGGATCTCGCCCGACTGCTTGTCGCCGAGTACCTCGCCCGTGCCGCGAATTTCGAGGTCGTGCATCGCCAGATAGAAGCCCGAGCCGAGTTCCTCCATCTGCTGGATGGCTTCCAGCCGCCGTTGCGCCTGCTTCGTGAGCCCTTGCGGATCGTGCACGAGCAAATACGCGTACGCCTGGTGGTGCGAGCGCCCGACACGGCCGCGCAACTGGTGCAACTGCGCCAGACCGAACTTGTCGGAGCGGTGAATCAGGATCGTGTTCGCGGTCGGCACGTCGATGCCGGTCTCGATGATCGTGGTACAGAGCAGCACGTTCGCGCGCTGCGCCACGAAATCGCGCATCACGGCTTCGAGTTCGCGCTCGTGCATCTGGCCGTGCGCCACCGCGATGCGCGCTTCGGGCACCAGCGCTTCGAGCATCGCACGGCGGTTCTCGATGGTTTCGACTTCGTTGTGCAGGAAGTACACCTGGCCGCCGCGCTTGAGTTCGCGCAGCATGGCCTCGCGAATCACGCTGTCTTCCTCGCGGCGCACGAAGGTTTTGATGGCGAGACGCTTCTGCGGCGCGGTCGCGATCACGGAGAAGTCGCGCAGGCCCTCGAGCGCCATGCCGAGCGTACGCGGAATCGGCGTGGCGGTGAGCGTGAGCACGTCCACTTCCGCGCGCAGCGCCTTGAGCGCCTCCTTCTGACGCACGCCGAAGCGGTGCTCCTCGTCGATGATCACGAGCCCGAGGCGCTTGAACTGCACATCGGACGACAGCAGCTTGTGCGTGCCGATCACGATATCGACGCTGCCGTCGTTGATCTGCTGGATCGCGCCGCTCACTTCCTTCGCGGACTTGAAGCGCGAGAGTTCGGCAATGCGCACGGGCCACTCGGCGAAGCGGTCCGTGAAGGTTTGCGTGTGCTGCTCGGCGAGCAGCGTGGTGGGCGAGAGAATCGCCACCTGCTTGCCGCCCATCACGGCGATGAACGCCGCGCGCAACGCGACTTCCGTCTTGCCGAAGCCCACGTCGCCGCACACGAGGCGGTCCATTGGCTTGCCGCTCGTCATGTCGCCGATCACGGCGGCGATCGCGGCGGCCTGGTCGGGCGTTTCCTCGAAGCCGAAGCTCTCCGCGAACTTGACGTAGTCGCGCGGTTCGAGCGCGAACGCGTGGCCTTCGCGCGCGGCGCGGCGCGCGTAGAGATTCAACAGCTCGGCCGCGGTGTCGCGGATCTGCTGCGCGGCCTTGCGGCGCGCCTTTTCCCACTGGCCGGAGCCCAGCGCATGAAGCGGCGCGCTATCCGGATCGGCGCCGCTGTAGCGTGAAATCACGTGCAATTGCGAGACCGGCACGTAGAGCTTGCTGCCGTTCGCGTATTCGAGGTGCAGGAATTCGGTGTCGCCTTCGCCGAGGTCCATCGTCACGAGGCCGTGATACCGGCCGATGCCGTGCTGCGCATGGACCACCGGGTCGCCCACCTTGAGTTCGGAGAGGTCGCGCACCATTGAATCGACGTTGCTCGCCTGCTCCTGGCGGCGACGGCCCGCACGGCGCGCAAGCGGGCCGTAAAGCTCGGTCTCGGTGATGACCGCAAGCTCCTCGCCCGGCAGCGAGAAGCCCGTGGAAAGCGGCGCGACGCCCAGCGCGAAGCGCTCGTCGCCGGTGAGCCAGTCCTCGAAGCTGTCGGCGCCCGTGGGGCGCAGATGGTTGTCGGCGAGCAGTTGCGCAATGGTTTCGCGCCGGCCCGCCGACTCCACCGCGAACAGCACGCGGTTCTTCGTCGTGTCGAGATAGCTGCGCAGCGAGGCGAGCGGGTCGTCGGCGTGGCGGTCGATCGCGAGATTCGGCAGCGCCGTGGCCCAGCCGCCCGCGCTCGCGGCGGGCAGCACGAGGCGCGCGAAGGGCTTCGCGAACGCGAAGAAGTCCTCGTCGGTCAGGAAGAGGCGCTGCGGCTCCAGGATCGGCCGCTCGCGGTCGTGCGAGAGGAAGTTGTGGCGCTGCTTCGTGTCGTTCGTGAAGCGGCGGATCGACGCGTCGAGGTCGCCCGAGAACACGAGCTGGGCGTTTTCCGGCAAATAGTGGAAGAGCGTAGCCGTTTCTTCGAAAAAGAGCGGCAGGTAGTATTCGATGCCGGCCGAGGGCACGCCATTGCCCATGTCCTTGTAGATCGTCGCGCGGCTCGGGTCACCCTCGAACACCTCGCGCCAGCGGCTGCGAAACGCCGTGCGCGCGGCTTCGTCGAACGGAAACTCGCGGCCAGGCAGCAGGCGCACGTCTTTCACGGGGTACAGGCTGCGCTGGCTGTCCGGGTCGAACGCGCGAATCGAGTCGACCTGGTCGTCGAAAAGGTCGATGCGGTAGGGCAGCGGCGAGCCCATCGGAAAGAGGTCGATGAGCGAGCCGCGCACGCAGTATTCGCCGGGGCGCACCACCTGGCTCACATGCTCGTAGCCCGCGAGCGTGAGTTGCGACTTGAACTTCGCTTCGTCGAGGCGCTCGCCCTGCGAGAACGAGAACGTATAGGCCGCGAGAAACGACGCGGGCGGCATGCGGTAGAGCGCCGTGGTGGCCGGCACGATCAGGATGTCGCAGCGGCCTTCGCCGAGATCGTGGAGCGTGGCCAGGCGCTCTGAAACGAGGTCCTGGTGCGGCGAGAACGTGTCGTACGGCAGCGTTTCCCAGTCGGGCAAGAGGCGCACGCGCGCCTCCGGCGCGAAGAACGGAATCTCCTGAGCGAGCCGCTGGGCATCCACGGCGCTGGCGCAAATCACGGCCAGCAGCGGCGCCTGGCGTGCGCTGGCGCGCGCGGCCTCGCGGTAGCGGGCGATCAGGAGCGCGTCGGACGAGCCGTACGTGCCGTCGAACGCGTAGCGCTGCCCCGGCTTGACGACGGCGACGGGGGACGGAGATTGCGAGGAAGCGGCGATATCGGACATAGGCAACAGGGTGGCCGACGCGTGTGTCGGTAGGGTGGCCAGTTCAGTTCGGGCGGAGTGCAGCGCCAGAATATGGGGGCCGGTTACTGGTCTTCAAGTGAATCCGGCGCGTTTCGACGACGTTTCGCCGACGTTTTGCGGGCGTCCGGCGTGCGGGTAAGGGACCTATTATAAAATCCGTCCTTTACTTTGACTCATGCGGCTCGCGACACCGTGACTTCACGCCTTTTTGCCCTGATTCCGTGCGCCGGCACCGGCAGCCGTTCGGGCTCGGCCATGCCGAAACAATATCGAATCGTTGCCGGACGCGACCTCCTGCACTATACGCTCGCCGCTTTCGACGCCTGCAACGAATTCTCGCAAACCCTCGTGGTGATTTCTCCCGACGATAACCACTTCGACGCCCGGCGCTTCGGCGGCCTGCGCTTTGCCGTGCGCCGCTGCGGCGGCGCCTCGCGCCAGGCCTCGGTCTACAACGGCCTGGCCGCGCTCGCCGAATTCGGCGCAACCGACAACGACTGGGTCCTGGTGCACGATGCGGCGCGCCCCGGCATCACGCCCGCGCTGATTCGCACGCTCGTCGAGTCGCTGAAGGACGACCCCGTGGGCGGCATCATGGCGCTGCCGGTGGCGGACACGCTCAAGCGCGTCGCCCCGAAGGACCCCGCGGCGCCCGGCGTACACATCGCGCGCACCGAATCGCGCGACGGACTCTGGCAGGCCCAGACGCCGCAGATGTTCCGTATCGGCATGCTGCGCACGGCCATCGAGCGCGCGCAGCAAGACGGTCACGATCTCACCGACGAAGCGAGCGCGATCGAATGGCTAGGTCACGCGCCGCGTCTCGTGCAGGGCAGTCTGCGCAACTTCAAGGTGACGTACCCCGAAGACTTCGCGCTCGCCGAAGCGATCCTCAGCCGGCCCGCAGAATAAGCGCACCGCAATCCCTACACCTGAAACCCCTGGAACCCCACACATGGACATCAGAATCGGACAAGGCTACGACGTGCACGCGCTGGTGCCCGGCCGCCCGCTCGTGCTCGGCGGCGTGACGATCCCCTACGATCGCGGCCTGCTCGGCCACTCGGACGCCGACGTGCTGCTGCACGCCATTACCGACGCGCTGTTCGGCGCCGCCGCGCTCGGCGACATCGGACGCCATTTCCCCGACACCGACAAGCAGTTCTACGGCGCCAACAGCCGCGTGCTGCTGCGCGAATGTCTGCGCCGCGTGCAGGAGGCGGGCTTCTCGCTCATGAACGTCGACACCACGGTGATCGCCCAGGCGCCCAAGCTCGCACCCCACATCGAATCGATGCGCAAGACGATTGCCGAAGACCTGAACCTGCCGGTCGAACGCGTGAACGTGAAGGCGAAGACGAATGAAAAGCTCGGCTATCTCGGCCGCAGCGAAGGGATCGAAGCGCAGGCGGCTGTACTGCTGTTGCGCGTGTGATCTTCCGTTCAGCCCTTGTTTTGAAGGGCTGAACGGCGCAGAGCAGGGCGCGTGCCTGCTCTGCGCCTTACGGCGATGATTGCAGTTGCAATCATCGCCGTTGCTTTTCTTGTCGATTAATTTCCGTTTTTTTCGTCCCATACTGAACCGCTATCCGGAAGCGGGGAGGGCAATGGCGGGAGTTGAAAAACGCGTGAAAGGCCTCGACGGCCTGCGGGCGCTTGCAGTCGTGCTCGTGTTCCTCTCGCACAAGGCCCACGTCGACGCGATCGATGCGGGCAAGATCGGCGTCTGGCTGTTCTTTCTGATCAGCGGTTATCTGATCATTGGAGAACTGCATCGCAATCGGGTTCGCATCGAACAGCACGGCGCTCGCACGGCCGCGCTGCTGTACGTTTTCTTCATGAAGCGCACGCTGCGCATTTTTCCGGTGTACTACCTGCTGCTCGTTGCGCTCACTATCGCGCATGCGAGCTTCTATCAGCGCGAGGTCGATCTCGGGCTCGCGTGGCATTTCGTATTCCTCTCCAATTACTGGATCGGCGTGGTGCACGATGGCTGGCCCGGCACCGTTTCACATTTCTGGAGCCTCGCGGTCGAGCAGCAGTTCTATCTCGTCGCGCCGTTTGCGCTGCTGTTCATGCGCGCGTCGCGCCATCTCGCGCTTTGCGCGGTGGTCATTGCGGTGGCTGCGTTCGCGCACCTCGCGCTCTACGAGGAAGGGGCGATCGCGCCGCTGATTTACGCGTTTTCGCCATGGAATTTCGCCATGCTCGCGCTCGGCGGCGCACTGGCGATCGGCGGTGCGCGCGTGCCGTTGCGCCCGGGGGTGTTCAGTGCGGTGTGGTTCGTCGGGGCGTGTGCGGCGATCGCCGGCTTCGCGCTGGCGCGCGCCGATTGTGCCGAATGCGTGAACGGCGCGACGATACAGCCGGGCTTCTTCGACATCGGACTCGCGCTCGCGCTCGGCACGCTGTTTCTGTGGCTCGTGCGTCGCCAGGACAGCATGGTCGTTGCGGTGCTGGAAGTGCGGCCGCTCGCGTATCTCGGCACGATCAGCTACGGCTTCTATCTGTTTCACAACCTCGTGCCGTCGCGCCTTGGCGTGGCGCCGGGGTTTTACGCGCGGCTCCATGTGCCCGATGGTGCGCAGCCCGTTCTTGCGCTCGTGCTGCAGTTCGCGTTGGCCGTGCTGCTCGCTCACCTGTCGTGGCAGGTTCTGGAAAAACGCGTGCTCGAGTGGAAGCGACCGCTCGAAGCGGCAATACGCAACCGCCTGCCCACGCGCGCAGCGGCGAGCCGGACTTGATGCAACAGCACGACGTCTAGAGCGTCTCGCCGCCCACCACGCGGCCGTCGGGGCACAATTCGCCGGTCTGCAGCCCGTCGAGCACGCGCAGCACTTCTTCGGCGCTGCGCCCGACGTTCAGGTTGTTCACCGTGACATGCTGGATCGTGTTGTCGGGATCGACGATGAACGTTGCGCGCAGCGACACGCCCGCTTCCTTGTCGCGTATGCCGAGCTGATCGATGAGCTCGCCCTTCACGTCGCCAAACGAATAGTGATTGAGGCGATCGAGCGTCTTGTCCTCGCGCCGCCACGCGAGCTTCACGTATTCGTTGTCGCAACTGCCGCCCATGACGACCGTTTCGCGGTCATCGAATTCCTTGATGAGCCTTGCGAACGCGATGATCTCGGTTGGGCAAACGAGCGTGAAATCCTTGGGGTAGAAGTAGATGACCTTCCACTTGTTGGCGAAGGTCTGTTCGGTGATCTCGATGAACGCCGATTCGCCATTTTCCACGGGATGGTTGAAGCCGGGCTTCGCGGCGGTGACGGTGAAGGCCTCGAGTTTGTCGCCGACGGTTTTCATGGGGCAGCTCCTCAGACGAGAGGCGGGCAGCGCAGCCCGCTTTGACGCCGCGCGCGAGAGAGCGCAACGCGGCATGCCGATGAAAACGATTGTCGCAGGTGCGGGCGGCGCGTGATGCGAGGGTGCGCCGCCGCCGGCTTTCGGTCAAGCGAGGGGAAAGCGGCTCAGGCGCCCTTGGCGAGCGGGAACTCGATCGTCACTTCGAGACCGGGGCCCGGCAGCCGGTTGCGCAGGCGCAGCGCGCCGCGATAGCGGCCCACGAGGCGCTGCACGATGGCCATGCCAAGGCCGGTGCCGTTCGCCTGCGTGCGAGCCGTGTCGACGCGGTAGAACGGCCGCGTGACGAGCGGGAGTTGGTCCTCGGGAATGCCAGGACCTTCGTCGACCACCGAGAGTTCGACGCGCGAGTGCGAGACGCGCGTTTCGAGCATGATGTGCGGAATGCCGTCAGTCTCGCTAGCGCCGTATTTGCGTGCGTTTTCGATCAGATTGCCCACCACGCGGCGCATGTCGGTGTCGTCGGCTTCGATCATGGCCGAAGGCGCGAGCCGCGTGATGAGGCGCACGCCGTCTTCGCTCGCCATGCGCGCGGCCATCTCGCCGGCAATGACCGAGAGATCGACGCGCTCGGGCATGCGCTGGGCAGGGCGCGCGTAATCGAGGAAGCGGCCGATGATCATGTCCATCTGCTCGATGTCGTCGATCATCGCGTCCTTGGTCGCCTGATCGGACGGACTCATCTCCGTTTCGAGCCGCAGGCGCGCGAGCGGCGTGCGCAAATCGTGCGAGATGCCCGCGAGCATCAGCGCGCGGTCGGCCTCCAGCTGCTCGAGGTCGCGCACCATCTGGTTGAACGAGCGATTCGTTTCGGCGGCGACGCCCATGCCGCTCTCGGGCAAGGGCGCGGGAGGCTGCCCGGAGCCCAGCATGCGCGCCGACATGGCCAGACGCGCGAATGGCCGGTTCACGAGGCTCGTGATGAAGGCCGCCCCGAAGAGCGATAGCGCGAGCGCGGAAACGCCCCATCCGACCCACTGCAGGCCTGTGACGTTGTCGAGCTGGTCGCGGTCGAGCGCGACCCAGTAGTCGTCGTCGTCGATCTTGAAGCTGATCCACACGCCCGGAATGTCGTTCACGGACTGCGCGATGATCGTGTCGTCGCCAAGACGCCCGCGAATGTCATGCTCGATCAGACGATTGAGCGACTCGTCGGGCTGGAGCTTGTACTTGTCGGTGGTTTCGCGCGGGTACACACGCACGCCCTCGTTGCTCTCGAGATCCTGCAGCAGCGCGCGGCGCAGATCGGGATCGGAGTAGAGGAGCGCCGTGCGCGTGAGCTTCACGATCGCGACGAGCTGGAGCGCCACGCGCTGCGCGCGCGGCTCCCGCTCGATCACGCGAAAGCTCTGGAACCACGCGGCGAGACTCACCGCGATGAGAAGGGCGATCAGCAGGAAGGTGCGCCAGAACAGATCGCCGAACGCGAGCGTGAGCAAACGCCGGTCAATCCGCATGGACCCTTCCCGTTTCAACAGAGGCAGTGCAGACAACGAGACTCCATCCAGGATCAGGCGGCGCCGTCGGGGATGAACACGTAGCCGAGGCCCCAAACCGTTTGAATGAAACGCGGGCTGCCCGGATCGGGTTCGATGAGCTTGCGCAGGCGCGAGATCTGCACGTCGAGGCTACGGTCGAACACTTCGTATTCACGGCCGCGCGCAAGCTCCATGAGCTTTTCACGCGAGAGCGGCTGGCGCGGATGACGCGCGAACACCTTGAGCACCGAGAATTCGCCCGTGGTGAGCGGAATTTCCTGGCCGGCCTTGGTGAGCGTGCGCGTGGCGAGATTCAATGCGAATTCGCCGAACTCGAACACCTCGGTGGTTTCCGAAGGCGCGCCCGGCAGTTCGGACGGCGCCTGACGGCGCAGCACCGCATGAATACGTGCGACAAGTTCGCGCGGGTTGAAGGGCTTGGGCAGATAGTCGTCGGCGCCCATTTCGAGCCCGACGATGCGATCCACGTCCTCGCCCTTGGCGGTGAGCATGATGATGGGCGTGCGGTCGTTGCTGCCGCGCAGACGGCGGCAGATCGACAGGCCGTCTTCGCCTGGCAGCATGAGGTCGAGCACGAGCAGGTCGAAGCGCTCGCGCACCCACAGCTTGTTCATGGCGGGGGCGTTTTCGGCCACGTAGACATTGAAGCCCTGCTCGCCGAGGTAGCGGCGCAGCAGGTCCCGGAGTCGGGGATCGTCATCGACAACGAGAATTTTGGACGGGTTTTTGGTTTCCATGCCTGGCATCTTAGCGCGATTGGATACTGATGCGAGTTTGCACCAATTATCAGGTTACAGTCAGTTACAAAATTTACCCGTGCTGTGCCACGACGGCAAGCACTGACAGATAGACTTCTTTACGTAAAGCGGCTGTTCGGTAGATACTTCATTCGACTTTAAAATTCATGCCCGCGCCGAGCCGGGTTCGCACATGTATTCGAGGTAGCCGTTTGCCGCGTCAAGAAGGGAACAAAACGATGGGAGGGGTCAGGCCGACAATGCGCCACACCATGCTTGCACTGGCGCTAGCCGGTGGCGTGGCGGCTGCACTGGAGTCGTTGCCGGCCCGGGCCCAGCCCTCCGCAGACCGCTACGAGAACCCGCAGTCCTTTGCCCGCTCTCAGGGCGGCAAGCCATCAATGCGGCGCATACGCAGCGATACGGTTCCGCGTCCAGCGTCTGACATCAACCAGCGTCCTGCCGTTCCCCCCGACCTCGATCAGCGCCGCCGCGACGGCCATATGACGCCCGACGAGCGACGTCTCTTGCGTCAGCATATCGAAGACGCTGTGCGCGAACTGTACAAGCGCTAATACTGCTTTCGGCGTGCGTCAACGCCGCTGCGCGGCGATAACGTTTACGCAATATTCAATTCGCGACGCGTTCACGCCTTTCTCGCGCCTTTCACGATTTTATCGGCATGCCATCGTGCATTCGCGCCGTGCAAACGCGCTGAAAAAAACCGTAGCAATTGCGTAGTCAACATCCGTTTTGCCACAGCCGTTAAGCCGGTACATTCATTGACTGCGCCGGCGGTTTCGTCGTGCGCCCGTTCATCATGAGCGACTCCAGACGGTCGAGGCCAAACGCGCAGTCCGACGTGCACGCGTCGGCGCCAGACACTGGCGCGGATGCGCTGCTCGACGCCGACGACGCCCGCCATCTTCTCGTTCGCACAGGCTTCGCGCCGCGCGAGAGCGAAGTCGCGCCTTTTGTGGGGCTCACGCGAGAGCAGGCTGTCGCGCGACTCGTCGGCAGCGCGCGCAGCGACGCGCTCACGCCGCTTCCCGCATGGACCGCCGAAGTGCCGCCGAGCCGGGCGCAGCGCAATGCACGGACCCCGGAAGAGCGCCAGGAAGCGCAGCGCCAGCGCGGCGCGCGCTACGACGAATTGCGCGCGTGGTGGCTGCGCGAGATGCTCGTCACGTCGTCGCCGTTGACCGAGCGCATGACACTTTTCTGGCACAACCACTTCACCTCGGGCCAGGACAAGGTTGGCGAGCCGCAGTTGATGGCCGCGCAAAACGCGCTCTTGCGGCGCGATGCACTGGGGAGTTTCGCGAACCTGCTGCATACCGTCGCGAAGGACCCCGCGATGCTGCTTTACCTCGATGGCGCGAGCAATCACAAGGGCAGGCCCAACGAGAATTTCGCACGCGAAGTGATGGAGTTGTTCACGCTTGGCGAAGGCCAGTACTCGCAGCGCGACGTTGCCGAAGCGGCGCGCGCGTATACGGGTTGGAGTCTCGATCCCGACACTCAGGCGTTCGTCTGGCGCGCCGACTTGCACGACGGTGGTGAGAAGACCGTGCTTGGCCGCAGCGGGGCGTTCGACGGCGATCAGGTGCTCGACATCCTGCTCGCGCAGCCGCAAACTGCCCGATATGTATCGGGCAAGCTGTGGCGCGAGTTCATTTCCTCGACGCCTGACGAGGCGCAGCTCACAAACGTCGCCGATCGTTTTCGCGCGAGCGGCTATGAGGTCGACGATGCGCTTCGCGCGCTACTCGTGACCCAAGCGTTCTGGGATGAGCGCAACCGTGGCGTGCTCGTGAGTTCGCCGGTGGAGTTCATCGTCGGCACGGTGCGCCGGTTCGACGTGGTGTACGGCGACACGTTGCCATTTGCGCGCCGCTCGGCGGCGTTGGGCGAGAATCTGTTTTACCCGCCAAACGTGAAGGGGTGGCCAGGCGGGGTGTCGTGGATCAACAGCGCGACGCTGCTCGCACGCAAGCAGTTCGTCGAGCAGTTGTTTCGTGCGACGGAAGCGGGGCGGCCGCATGCGTCGGGCGCACCCGCCAAGGTCGCGGCAAGCATGCCGCAAAGCATGCGAAACGTGGCGAACGCAATGCGCCGCGATGTGTTGCAAGGCGGTATGCGCTTCGATCTGGATGGCTGGCTTTCGCGTTACGGTCTCACTGCCGATGCCACGCCCGGTCTTTCAGCGCAGTTGCAAATGCAGCACGCGATCCTGCCGCTCGCGCCTGTCGATGCGATCGCGGTTGGCAGCAGTGCGGGTTCCTATCTCCAGGCACTGCTGATGGATCCGGTGTATCAATTGAAGTGACGCATGGGCATGAACGGCCGAATCCCTGGCGGCAGCGTATGCCGCCGCACTGACAAGCGAGGCAAGCCATGAAGCGACGCGACTTTCTTGCAGCCGGTGCGACGGCCGCCGCCGCGATGGCGGGCTCGGCGCTATGGCTGCCTGGCGCCGCGCGCGCACAAGGGGCAACGCCCGTGCCGCCGGGCCTTGCTAGCGGCTACGAGAACCTGCTGATTCTCGTCGAGCTCAAGGGCGGCAACGACGGCCTCAACACGGTCGTGCCTTTTGCCGATCCGCTTTATTACAGCTACCGGCAAGCCATTGGCGTGCCACGCGCGCAGGCGATACAACTGGACGAGCGCACGGCGCTGCATCCGGCGCTCGCGCCGCTCATGCCGATGTGGCGGGCGCACGAGCTTGCGATCGTGCAGGGCGTGAGCTACGCGCAACCGAATCTGTCGCACTTTCGTTCGATCGAGATCTGGGACACGGCTTCGCGCTCCAATGAATATCTGCGCGAAGGCTGGCTCACGCGCGCGTTCGCACGCGAGCCTGTGCCGCCAGGATTTGCCGCCGATGCGCTCGTGCTCGGCAGCGCCGAGATGGGTCCGCTCTCGAACGGCGCGCGTGCCATCGCGCTCGTGAATCCGGCGCAGTTCGCGCGCGCTTCGCGCCTCGTCACGCCGGTCTCGCTCAAGGAGCGCAACCCGGCGCTCGCGCATATCCTCGATGTCGAGAACGACATCGTGCATGCCGCCGATGCCCTGCGGCCACGCCCGGGCAACTACGCGCTGAAGACAGCGTTTCCGTCGGGAGCGTTCGGCGCCTCGATCAAGACGGCCATGCAGGCGCTCGCATCGAGCGACACCGCGCAAGGCGCGCCGGTGGCGGGGCGCGGCGTCGCGGTGATTCGTCTGACGCTGAACGGCTTCGACACGCACCAGAACCAGCCGCAGCGTCACGCCGATTTGCTGCGCCAGTTCGCCTCGGGCATGGAGGCGATGCGCTCGGCGCTCGTGGAACTTGGGCGTTGGGATCGCACGCTGATCGTGACGTATGCGGAATTCGGGCGGCGCGTGCGCGAGAACCAAAGTCGCGGCACCGATCACGGGACGGCTTCGGCGCACTTCGTCGCGGGCGGGCGGGTGGCGGGCGGGCTTTATGGGCAGGCGCCGCAACTCTCGCAGCTCGATGGCAATGGCAATTTGCCCGTAAGCGTCGACTTCAGGCAGATCTACGCGACCGTGCTAGGCCCCTGGTGGGGGCTCGACGCACAGGCCGTCCTGCAGCAGCGCTTCGAGCCGCTGCCGTTGCTGCGCGCGTAACGTAAGCGCGAGCCTCAGCTACGGCGCGCGGCGCGCCAGGCGATCCACAGTTTGCGCACGGGCGTGAGCACGATCTGCTGATGCAGCACCTGGTAGCCTTCGCGCTCAACTTCGTCGAGCAGCGCGAGTTCGAGCGCGGCGAGCGCACGCAAGGTGCGCTGGTCGCGGCGCGCCGAGGCGGGAATGGCGTCGAGCGCGGCGTGCACCGCTTCGCGCGCACGCGAGGTCTGGAACTGCATCAGTTCCGTGAACTCTGCGCTGTAGCGCCGGTTGATGAGATCGGCGGCGGTGACGTTATAGCGCTGCAATTCGTCGATGGGCACGTAGATTCGGCCATGGCGCGCGTCGTTGCCGATCTCCGGCACGAACTGGGCGAGCATGAGCGCGTTGCCAAGCGGCGCGGCCCAGCGCGCGGCCTCCTGGCGGTCCTCTTGCGTGCGCGCGCTGAGTTGCGCCACGAGCGAGGCGAACGTGCCGCCCACGCCGTCCATATAGCGGCGCAGATTCGGCAGATCGAGATAGCGCGCCTGCTCGAAATCCATCTCGAAGCCAGCGAGCAGCGCCTGCAAGCCAGGATAGACGGCCTTCGAATCGTCGAGATGCGTGGCGAGCGCCTGCGTGACCGGATGCGCGGGATTGCCCGCGGCGAGCGCGGCCAGTTCCTTTTGCCACCAGGCGAGCTTCGTGCGGCCGACGGTAGGGTCGCTCGTTTCTTTCGCGGTTTCCTCGAGTTCGCGGCGTAGCGCGAAGAGCGCGGTCAAGAGCGGCTGGCGTGCGGCGCGGGCCTGACGCAGCGCGTAGTAAGTGCTCGAACCAGGGGGAGCCGCCTTTTGCAGGCAGTATTCGTCGAAGTTCACGGCGTTTGGAGATGTGGGGCAAAGCGGCTCGCGCGGCGGCCAGAGCGCGGCGCGACGGTAGAGCCGCGATTCTAGCATCGGCGCGGCTTCGGGCCGGCCGGGCGGGGCTCGCCTGCGCTCTCGACGATGCGCCGTCATGACCCCTCGCGCACTGTTTTCAGGATGCAGACAAGCGCCAGGCAATCGGTTAGAATCTCGCGCTTGCGCTTTCGGACGCTTAGCTGGAAGCGCGCAGCCGGCACATAATGAAGCAGCGCCGCCGGCAGGCGTAGTCAGAAAGCAGGCTGGATTGCGGGCGAGGTGGACAACATCGCCCGGCGTCTCACGAGGACTCGATCAGTCGGCATGTCGCACAGGGTTGTATCGCACGCGTTTTCTGGAGTGAAGCGCAGCGGTCCTGCCGGGCGCAAGAACAGAAGCGCAAAGAATTCGCGTGAGTGGCGAAATTGGTAGACGCACCAGGTTTAGGTCCTGACGCCCGCAAGGGTGTGCCGGTTCGAGTCCGGCCTCACGCACCAAAGTAAAAAGGCCATGTACCGTCAGGTACATGGCCTTTTTGTTTGTGTGACGTTTGCGCGATGCACTCGCGATGGCGGCCTGGATGTTGCCCGATCCTGCCCGCCATCTGTTTAGCTTATTGCCTCTGCTCGCGCGGACCGCCTTACAGTTCGGTCTGCATGGCGTCGATCACCTTGTCGAGCGCACGCGCGAGTGCGTCGCGCTCCTTGTCGTCGAGGCTCGCGAAGAGGTCGACATTCCACTTGCGCGCGATGGGCATGACCTTGCGATACAGCGCGCGTCCATCGGTTGTGAGCGAAACGAGCACGAGGCGTCCGTCTTCCTCGCTCGTGTCGCGCTGCATGAGGCCGCGGCGCATCAGCGCCTCGGCTGCACGGCTTGCCTGGCTCTTGTCGAGATTCGCGTGACGCGCAAGCTCCATCACGGAAAACGGGCCGAACGCCCCCACAGCTGCAATGAGCCGAGCCTCCGGAAGTGTGATGCCGAGCTTCGCCTGGTAGCGTTCGCTGGCGCCCCGTTCGGAGAGTTTGTTCAGGACATGCAGCCGATAGGTGAGGAATTGTTCGAGTCCGGCTTTGCTTGCCTTCATGGGAGTCCTGGTCTGGTCGCTTGGGAAGGGCGCGATCGTGTCGCGATTCCATGATTGTTGCCCCATCTTGCGCGCGGGTCAACGCATCCGAACCCTTGTGCGGCTCGTTCGGTTCGGTGCACGAATCTATTAATCGCTTACTGCGGAATGCGTGGCGCGCGTATTCAACAGATCGGACTGCGAAATCCCGGGGGCATCGCCAAAGCCGGGGCGGCGTGCCCCGGCGAATTTGCCTAGTTGGATGTACGCGCAGCGTATTTGAGGCGGGCGAGTTGCTCCGCTTCGTTGGCGAGCAGGCGTGCGGCGTCGCGAATCGCGGTTTCGAGCGTGATGGGGCCCGGCGCAGGCGAAAAGCAGCCGCTGAAATGCTCGGCGAGGCGCGGCAGGGCGGCTGCGTCCACGGCGCCCGAGAGCAGCGTGGCGGGCACGCCCACGGCTGCGGCATGGCGGCAGGCGATGAACGGCGCCTTGCCGTGCAGCGTCTGCACGTCCGAGCGGCCTTCGCCGGTGATGAGCCAGTCGGCGCGATCGAGTGCTTCGTCCAGACCGATGGTGCGCGCAACGACTTCGGCGCCGGGCTCGAAGCTCGCGCCGAGCATGCGTAGCGCGAAACCGAGGCCGCCGGCCGCGCCGGAGCCGGCTTCGTCGCGCACGCGGCGACCCAGCGCCGCTTCGAGCAGGTCAGCGAACCGGCCGAGCGCCGCGTCGATCGGCGCGACCTGCTCCGGCGTCACGCCTTTTTGCGGACCGAACACGGCAGTCGCGCCGTGCTCGCCCGTGAGCGGATTGTCCACGTCCGACATGCCGACGAACGACGCTTCGCGAAGTCGCGCGTCTAGCCCGGAAACGTCCACCCGTGCGACTTGCGCGAGCGCTTGCGGCGTGGGCGCCAGCGGCTTGCCAGCGGCGTCGAAGAGTTGCAGGCCGAGACCCGCGAGCAAACCGGCGCCTGCGTCGTTGGTGCTGCTGCCGCCGAGCGCCACGTAAAAGCGCCGCACGCCTTCGTCGAGCAGCGCGCGGATCGCTTCGCCCATGCCGCGCGTGCTGCGCGCGTCCACCGGCACGCCCATGCCCACCGCGTCCGTGATGCCGACGATCTCGGCGGTTTCGACGATCGCGCTGCCGTCGCTCAGCAGCCCGACCGCGGCGTCGCGCTTCGGGCCCGCTGCGCCTTCCACGGTCATGACGCGGCGCTCGCCGCCGATCGACAACATCGCGTCGAGCGTGCCTTCGCCGCCGTCGGCCATGGGACGGATACGGATGTCGGCGTCGGCGCGCACGCGGCGGATGCCCTCGGCGATCGCGGCGGCGACCCCGTCCGCGCTGAGCGAGCCTTTGAAAGAGTCTGGAGCAATGACGATAACGGGAGCGTCAGTCGACGAATTCGGCATGGTGTCTCTGCTGGAAGAATTGTGTTGGGAGCGGCTGCGGCCGGCGGGGCGTCCGGCGCGAGCGTAAGCTTAACAGCCTCGCCGCGTGGGCTGGATAACGGCGTTGCGATAGCACGCATTGGAGCGCGCTTCAGGCGCGTAGCGGTTCAAAAGCAGGCCGAAATCAGGTCAAAAACAGGCACATAACACACGCAAACGGCAATTCCACTGGTACCGGGAAATAGTTTGCTAAAATACTTGGCTCTTTTGACGGAACCGCACCGCAAGCCGCCCGTTTCGGCGCTGTTGAGCGGCGCACGAGGCGCCTGCGTTCAGCTCCAAAGCGGGTTGCTGGACCCCGGCGGGGCCCCAGCGGACTGCGGCACGCAAAGACCACAGATTACTGATTCGCTCGAACAATTTTAGGACGATTGAAGCCATGGCTAACGTTGTTGAAAACCTCGGCAAGCTCGAACGCCGCGTGACGATTTCCCTGCCGAAGGACGCCGTGCAGAAAGAAATCGATTCGCGCATCCGTAAACTCGCAAAGAACGTGCGCATGCCGGGTTTCCGCCCGGGCAAGGTGCCGCTCAAGATGGTCACCCAGCAGTATTCGGGCCAGGTCGAAGCTGAAGTCCTGAGCGACAAGGTCGGCAAGGAATTTTTCGACATCAGCCGCGCCGAAAACCTGCGCGTTGCCGGCCAGCCGAGCTTCGCGCCGAAGTCGGAAGCCGCTGAAGGCGACTACGCATTCGACGCGACCTTCGAGGTCTACCCGGAAGTGAAGCTCGGCGACGTCGCAACGGCCGAAATCGAGCGCACGACCACGACCATCACCGAAGCCGAAATCGACCGCACGCTCGACATCCTGCGCAAGCAGCGCGTGCACTTCCACGCTCGCGGCGAAGCCGGCGAGCACGGTGACGGCGGCGCCGACACCGAAGCGAAGGAAGGCGACCGCGTGACGGTCGACTTCGTCGGCAAGATCGACGACGTCGCGTTCCAGGGCGGCACGGCTGAAGGCTTCGCCTTCGTGCTGGGCGAAGGCCGCATGCTGCCGGAATTCGAAAAGGCCGCGATCGGCCTGAAGAAGGGTGAGTCACGCGAATTCGACCTCGCGTTCCCCGAGGACTATCACGGCAAGGACGTCGCCGGCAAGACGGCGAAGTTCACGATCACGATGCAGCAGATCGAGTGGCCGCACCTGCCGGAAATCGACGGCGAATTCGCCAAGTCGCTCGGCATCGCCGACGGCGACCTCGTGAAGATGCGCGCCGAAATCAAGGACAACCTCGAGCGTGAAGCGAAGCGCCGCACGCAGTCGATCGTCAAGAACCAGGTGATGGACGCGCTCCTGAAGATCTCTGAACTCGACGTGCCGAACGCACTTGTCGAGCAGGATCAGGAACGCCTCGTCGAAATGGCGCGCGCCGACCTCGCGCAGCGTGGCGTGCCCAACGCCAAGGACGCACCGATCCCGGCCGAAATGTTCAAGGAACAAGCCGAGCGCCGCGTGAAGCTCGGTCTCGTGCTCGCCGAACTCGTGAAGGCCAACAGCCTCGAGGCGAAGCCGGAGCAGATCCGTGCTGAAGTCGACGAATTCGCGAAAAGCTATGAGGACCCGAAGGAGGTCGTGCGCTGGTATTATTCCAACCAGCAGCGTCTGGCCGAAATGGAAGCCTACGTCGTCGAATCGAACGTCGTGGACTTCGTGCTCGGCAAGGCCAAGGTGACGGACAAGCAAGTTAGCTTCGAAGAACTGGCAAGCGCGACGGCGCAGGCTTAAATCTGCCCGCTACGGCGTGCCGGCTGTCGGAGCGACCGACGGCCAGCACGCCGTTTTTGTATCCGCAGGTTTTAGCCATGCTGCCCGTGTGGTTGATTTAACCAGGGTCCGTCGCCATACCGGTATATCAGAAGAACTTTTCCAGACAAGGATGCACCGCATGACCATTCGCGCTCAATCGCTGGATACGTTGACCTCCCACTCGTCGCGAGACTTCGACCCGCAGGCGCTCGGCCTCGTGCCGATCGTCGTCGAAACGAGCGGCCGCGGCGAACGTTCCTACGACATCTACTCGCGCCTGCTCAAGGAGCGCGTGGTGTTCCTGGTCGGCGAAGTGAACGACCAGACGGCGAACCTCGTGGTCGCCCAGCTGTTGTTCCTCGAAAGCGAAAACCCGGACAAGGACATCAGCCTGTACATCAACAGCCCGGGCGGTTCGGTCTCGGCCGGCATGGCGATTTACGACACGATGCAGTTCATCAAGCCGGACGTTTCGACCCTTTGCATGGGCCTCGCGGCCAGCATGGGCGCGTTCCTGCTGGCGTCGGGCGCCAAGGGCAAGCGTTTCGCGCTGCCGAATTCGCGCGTGATGATTCACCAGCCGCTCGGCGGCGCGCGCGGCCAGGCTTCGGACATCGAAATCCAGGCTCGCGAAATCCTGTACCTGAAGGAGCGCCTGAACCAGTTGCTCGCGCACCATACGGGTCAGCCGGTCGAGCGCATTGCGCGCGACACGGATCGCGACAATTTCATGTCGGGTGACGACGCTCAGGCATACGGTCTCGTCGACCAGGTTCTGCACAAGCGTCCTTAAGCTGCGTGAGCGGTTTTGCGCGTCCGACCCTGCGAAGGGCGACGCGCAAGCGCAGTCCTGAAGGATCCGCTCGGCCCCCGTACAAAAGGGGATAGCCGACGCCGCGCAGACCTTGTGGAATAATCGGCAAACGCGCTTCGCGGCCTGCGGCCCCCAACGCCGTCACAGCAAGCGGTTCACGCACCCTCCGGCCTCGCCGGGGGAAACGGCGTATCATGTAACAGAGTGTCCGGAGGCTCATTTATCCATGGCGGACAAGAAAGGTTCTAACAGCGAGAAGCTGTTGTATTGCTCGTTTTGCGGCAAGAGCCAGCATGAGGTGAAAAAGCTCATCGCTGGTCCGTCGGTCTTCATCTGCGATGAATGTATCGACCTGTGCAACGAGATCATTCGCGACGAAGCCGCCGGTGCGGGCGTCGACGCGGCGCTGTCGCGCTCGGACCTGCCGAGCCCGCAGGAGATCCGCGACATCCTCGACCAGTACGTGATCGGGCAGGAACGCGCGAAGAAGATCCTCGCAGTGGCGGTGTACAACCACTACAAGCGTCTGAAGCACCTCGACAAGAAGGACGACGTCGAACTCTCCAAGAGCAACATCCTCTTGATCGGGCCCACGGGCTCGGGCAAGACGCTGCTCGCGCAGACGCTCGCGCGCCTTTTGAACGTGCCGTTCGTGATCGCCGACGCCACCACGCTGACCGAAGCCGGTTACGTGGGCGAAGACGTCGAGAACATCATTCAGAAGCTGCTGCAGAACTGCAATTACGAGGTCGACAAGGCCCAGCGCGGCATCGTCTATATCGACGAAATCGACAAGATCAGCCGCAAGTCGGACAACCCGTCGATCACACGCGACGTGTCGGGCGAGGGCGTGCAGCAGGCGCTGCTCAAGCTCGTCGAGGGTACGATGGCTTCGGTGCCGCCGCAGGGCGGCCGCAAGCATCCGAACCAGGATTTCATCCAGGTCGACACGACCAATATCCTGTTCATTTGCGGCGGCGCGTTCGACGGCCTGGAAAAGGTCATCACCGACCGCACGGAAAAGACCGGCATTGGTTTCGGCGCGAGCGTGAAGAGCAAGCAGGAGCGCGACACGGGCGAAGTGCTGCGCGAAACGGAACCGGAAGACCTGATCAAGTTCGGCCTGATTCCCGAACTGATCGGCCGTCTGCCGGTGGTCGCGACGCTCGGCAAGCTCGACGAAGCCGCGCTCATGAAGATTCTGGTCGAGCCGAAGAATGCGCTCGTCAAGCAGTATCACAAGCTCTTCAACATGGAGCGCGTGGAGCTGGAAATTCGTCCGGCCGCATTGCAGGCTGTCGCCCGCAAGGCGATCCGCCGCAAGACCGGTGCGCGTGGCCTGCGCTCGATCCTGGAACAGGCATTGCTCGACGTGATGTACGAGCTGCCGGCCATGAAGGGCGTGAGCAAGGTCATCATCGACGACAACGTGATCGACGGCGACGGCAAACCGCTCTTGATCTACGAAGACGCTCCGAAGGTTGCTGGGTCGAACTGATGGTGGTGATCGGCTAAAGAGTTCCGGAAAAAGGCCGTTCATACAATGGGATGAACGGCTTTTTCGTTTATCTTGTGGTCGATGGCGCACTATTTTGGAGTCACTGAACTTTTCCCACACGCGCGAGGCTTGCAATCGGTATCTCAGGCCTCAATTACCGAACAATTGATTCCACTCATGGGGAAATGAAATGTCAGGAACCCAACTCCTCCCGCCGGAACGCACCACGCTCCCGCTGCTGCCGCTGCGAGATGTCGTAGTCTTCCCGCATATGGTGATTCCCCTTTTCGTGGGCCGACCGAAATCGATCAAGGCCCTCGAAGCGGCAATGGAAGGTGGCAAGCACATCATGCTCGTCGCCCAGAAGACTGCCGCGAAGGATGAGCCGACCGAAAAAGATATGTATGAAGTAGGGTGTGTCGCCAACATCCTGCAAATGCTCAAGCTGCCCGACGGCACCGTGAAGGTGCTCGTGGAAGGCCTGCAGCGCGCGAAGACGCTTTCCATCGAAGAGCAGGAAACGCAATTCTCGTGCGAAGTGATGCCGCTCGAGCCGGACCACGCCGACAGCGCAGAAACCGAAGCGCTGCGCCGCGCGATCGTCTCGCAGTTCGACCAGTACGTGAAGCTCAACAAGAAGATCCCGCCGGAGATCCTGACCTCGCTGTCGGGCATCGACGAAGCCGGTCGTCTTGCTGACACCATCGCCGCGCATCTGCCGCTCAAGCTCGACCAGAAGCAGCACATCCTCGAGATGTTCCCGGTCGTGGAGCGTCTGGAGCATCTGCTCGCGCAACTCGAAGCCGAAATCGACATTCTCCAGGTGGAGAAGCGTATTCGCGGCCGCGTGAAGCGCCAGATGGAAAAGAGCCAGCGCGAGTACTACCTGAACGAGCAGGTCAAGGCGATCCAGAAGGAACTGGGCGAAGGCGAAGAGGGTGCGGATCTCGAAGAACTCGAGAAGCGCATCACGGCCGCGCGCATGCCGAAGGAAGCCAAGAAGAAGGCCGACGCCGAGCTCAAGAAGCTCAAGCTGATGTCGCCGATGTCGGCGGAAGCCACCGTCGTGCGCAACTACATCGACACGCTGATCGGCCTGCCGTGGCGCAAGAAGAGCAAGGTCAACAACGACCTCTCGAACGCCGAAGCCGTGCTCGATGAAGACCACTTCGGTCTCGAGAAAGTGAAGGAACGCATTCTCGAGTATCTCGCGGTGCAACAGCGCGTGGAAAAGGTCAAGGCGCCGATCCTGTGCCTCGTCGGCCCTCCGGGCGTCGGCAAGACCTCGCTCGGCCAGTCGATTGCGCGCGCAACGAATCGCAAGTTCGTGCGCATGGCGCTGGGCGGCGTGCGTGATGAAGCCGAGATCCGCGGCCACCGTCGTACGTACATCGGTTCGATGCCGGGCAAGATCCTGCAGAGCCTGACCAAGGTCGGCGTGCGCAATCCGCTCTTCCTGCTCGACGAAGTCGACAAGATGGGCATGGATTTCCGCGGCGATCCGTCGTCGGCGCTGCTCGAAGTGCTCGATCCGGAACAGAACCACACGTTCGCCGACCACTACATCGAAGTCGATTTCGATCTCTCCGATGTGATGTTCGTCGCCACGTCGAACTCGCTGAACATCCCGCCGCCGCTGCTCGACCGGATGGAAGTCATCCGCCTCTCGGGTTACACGGAAGACGAGAAGGTCAGCATCGCCCAGCGTTATCTCCTGCCCAAGCAGAAGAAGAACAACGGGCTGAAGCCGGGCGAAATCGACGTGACCGAAGACGCGATCCGCGACATCATTCGCTACTACACGCGTGAAGCGGGCGTGCGTTCGCTCGAGCGCGAAGTGTCGAAGATCTGCCGCAAGGTCGTGAAGATGCTGCTGCTGAAGAAGGCCGACAAGGCCGTCACGGTGGACAGCGCGAACCTCGACACTTTCCTTGGCGTGCGCAAGTACGACTTCGGTCTGGCCGCGAAGGAAAACCAGATCGGTCAGGTCACGGGCCTCGCCTGGACGGAAGTTGGCGGCGATCTGCTGACGATCGAAGCGGCGGTTATGCCCGGCAAGGGCAATGTGATCCGCACGGGTTCGCTCGGCGACGTCATGAAGGAATCGGTCGAAGCGGCACGCTCGGTGGTGCGTTCGCGTTCGCGTCGCCTTGGCATCAAGGACGAAGCGTTCGAGAAGCAGGACATCCACATCCACGTGCCGGAAGGCGCGACGCCGAAGGACGGTCCGTCCGCAGGCGGTGCGATGACGACGGCGCTGGTGTCCGTGCTCACGGGCATTCCGGTGCGCGCCGATGTCGCGATGACGGGTGAAATCACGCTGCGCGGCGAAGTGCTGCCGATCGGCGGGCTGAAGGAAAAGCTGCTTGCAGCGCATCGCGGCGGCATCAAGCTCGTGCTGATTCCGGAAGAGAACGTCAAGGATCTCACCGAGATTCCGGACAACGTGAAGAACTCGATCGAGATCGTGCCGGTTCGCTGGATCGACAAGGTGCTCGAACTCGCACTCGAACGCGTGCCGCAGCCGCTGCCGGAAGAAGAAGTGAAGGCCGAGGACGCCAAGGCGCCCGTGGCCGAATCGAAGGATGCCGGCGCGACGGAAGTCGTCAAGCACTAAGCCTTCTGTAAGCGCTCAAGCGCAGCGTAATCCACCCCGAAAAGCCCGCGGCATGGTCCGCGGGCTTTTTTTTGCACGTCACAATCCATGACGTTGCGGTGACAACCAGCGGTCTTTTCCGCGATTTCCCACTTGTTCGAATAATCCCTCGAATATTCCCTCGAATCGCCCGCCAAATCAGGCTGAACCCCGCTTGACACGGGCCTTTCGGCCCCGTTAAATGAGCGGTCCCCGCGCTACGCCGGGGACGTCTATCCAATAAGTTGACCTTCTTTCTTACGATTGCCCAAACACATTCTCGGGGGCTGGAATGAATAAAACGGAACTGATCGACCATATCGCGCAACAAGCCGACATTTCGAAAGCGGCTGCGGGACGCGCACTCGACGCCGTGATCGGCGGCGTCAAAGGCACGCTCAAGAAGGGCGGCTCGGTCACGCTCGTCGGCTTCGGCACGTTTGCCGTCGGCAAACGCACGGCGCGCACGGGCCGCAATCCGCGCACTGGCGACGCGATCAAGATCAAGGCGGCGAAGGTGCCCAAATTTAGGCCTGGCAAAGCGCTGAAGGATGCGCTAAACTAGCGGGCTCGCTACCTGATAAGGGTAGCGCAGCAGAAGTCGCAGTGCCGGAAGCAGCGCAGGAAAGCATGAAGCTGGGTGCTTAGCTCAGTTGGTAGAGCGGCGCCCTTACAAGGCGTAGGTCGGGAGTTCGAGCCTCTCAGCACCCACCACAGCTTCAGTTCCGGTACCTTGCGCCGCGAGTGGAAACACAAAAGCGCGCAAACCGCATGGAGCGGTAGTTCAGTTGGTTAGAATACCGGCCTGTCACGCCGGGGGTCGCGGGTTCGAGTCCCGTCCGCTCCGCCAAGGATATCTCGACAAGAAGGCGAACTCCGGTTCGCCTTTTTTGTTGGCCGCTGTTGTAATATCGGGCGTTCCATTTTTTGGCGCCCTCAACGTCTGGTCACGCATGCTCGACTTTTTCCGCAATCACAAACGCCTGATGATGTTCATGCTGCTCCTGGTCATTCTGCCAGGGCTGGGCTTCGTCGGTATTCAAGGTTTCCGCGGCTTCTTCGATGAAAGCGCGAACGTCGCAAGCGTCAACGGCCACAAGATCACGCGTGTCGAATACGACAACGCTGCGCGCCAGCAACTCGACCAGGCCCGCCAGGTCCTCGGTGCGCAATTCGATGCCAGCCTGTTCGACACGCCCCAGCATCGAAAGGACATTCTCGACGGGCTGATCCAGCAGCGCGTGCTCGTGGACGAAACGCAGCGCCTGCACCTCACCGCCTCGGACGACGCCGTGCGCCGCGCGCTGCTCGCCGACCCGGTGATCTCGTCGCTTAAGAATCCCGACGGCTCGATCAATCTCGACCAATACAAGCAACTGCTCGCCATGCAGGGCATGACGCCCGAGCAGTACGACGAGCGCGTGCGCTATAGCCTGGCCATGCAGCAATTGCCGGCATCGATCATCAGCAGCGCGTTCACGCCGAAGGCGCTCGCGCAGCAGCTCACCGGCCTCTCGGAGCAGCAGCGCGAAGTGCAGGGCCTGGCGTTCCACGCGAGCGACTACGCGCCCAAGGTCCAGCCGACCGATGCACAACTGCAGGCGTACTACGACGCGAACAAGAATACTTTTGCCACGCCGGCCACGGCGCAGATCCAGTATCTCGTGCTCTCGGCGGCTACGGTGGCCGCCGGCGTGCAGCCGAGCGACGCCGATCTCAAGAAGTACTACGACGACAACATCGCGCACTACCGTACGCAGGAAGAAGTGCGCGCGAGCCATATCCTGATCACGGTGCCGAAGAACGCGAGCGCCGACGTGCGCAACGCCGCGAAGCAAAAGGCCGAATCGATCCTCGCCGAAGTCAAGGCGCATCCGGATCAGTTCGCACAGGTCGCGCAGAAGGAATCGCAGGACCCGGGTTCGGCCTCGAAGGGTGGCGATCTCGGTTACTTCGGCCCCGGCATGATCGCGGGCGGCCAGGCGTTCGACGACGCGGTCTTCAAGCTCAAGAAAGACGAGATCAGCGGCGTGATCCAGTCGGACTTCGGCTATCACATCGTCAAGGTCACCGACCTGAAGCCGGCGGTCACGAAGCCGTTCGACGACGTGAAGGCGCAGATCGCGAACGACGTGAAGGCCCAGCAGGCCGCGAAGTTGCTCGCCGAAGCGAGCGACGGCTTCACGTCGGTGGTCTACGAGCAGGCCAAGAGCCTGCAGCCGGCCGCGGACAAGTACAAGCTGACGATCCAGACGGCCACGGTCACGCCGAAGCCCAATGCAACGCTGCCGCCGGATAGCCCGCTGAACAATCAGAAGTTCCTCGACGCCGTATTCGCGAGCGACTCGGTGAATCAGCACAACAACACCCAGGCAATCGACGTCGGCAACAACACGCTGATTTCCGCGCACGTGACGAACTACCAGCCGGCCGCCGTGCCTGCATTCGCCGCGGTCAAGGATGCCGTGCGCCAGAAGGTTGTCGCACAACTTGCCGCCGACATGGCGCGCAAGGACGGTGAGGCCAAGCTCGCAGAATTCCAGAAGTCGAAGTCGACCGATGGCTTCTCGTCGGCGCTCAAGGTGTCGCGTAACGACGCTCAGGGTCTGCCGCCTGGCGCGCTCTCGGCGGTCTTCAAGGTCGATTCGCAGAAGCTGCCCGCCTACGTGGGCGTGGACCTCGGCAAAGACGGCTATGCGATCTACCGCGTGAACAGCGTGACGAACGGTCCGGCCGCTGACGGCCAGCGTCTGGCCGCCGCGCAGCAACAGCTTGCCCAGGTGGGTGGGCAGTCGCAGGTGCAGTCGTATCTCGACGCACTGCGCGACCGCTCGAAGGTCAAGCTCTACGGCTCGCTCGGCTCGGCCAGCCAGTCAGGCGACGGCGACAGCGGTCAGTAAGCGCGACCCGCGTATCCGCCCGTTAGCGGAGAACGCCGCAGCAAAAAAAGCCCCGCGATGCATCGCGGGGCTTTTGCGTTTTGGCGAGCGCGAAATCAGAGGCAGGCGTTGATGTCGCCGGTGGCGTCTGCGCCCCCACTGCCGCCGGAGCGGAAGCCAACCCACGTCTTCGCGCTGGCACTCCACGCCGGGCGCACCGTTGCGGCTGCGCCGTTGGGCGGCTGCTGGCCAGGGACGTAGACGTCGACAGCCTGGTTGTTGGCGAGCACGGACTGCGAGACGACTTGCTGTTGCGACTTGTCGGCCCATTTTTGGGCGATGCATTGCGCAACCGCCGTGGGCGGTTGCTGGCTGGTGCCGACGGACTGCGCTCCGCTCGGCATCGGCTGATTGGCGCAGGCAGCAAGCGCTGCCGTAACGACAATGAGAGGTAAATATTTCACGCTTCTTCCCTCCAGTCAGGGTCGGTCGGATTCAGACGACGCAGCTTGTCGGGCTCGCGTGTCTGACGCAAACGGTGGCCAATGGCGAGACGCGCTTACCCGCCGCCACGCCGCCCAAGGCGAGAGCGGCCTGAACGCGCCAGAGGCGGGGCCTTGCGGCCGTGCGCCCGGTGAGGACGCCCGCAGATTGTCCTGTTGCCGCCTCAGCGCCGTGCGCTGTCGCCTAGCAACGGCTTGAGCGTTGGCCACACGTTGTCGAGCAGCAATGGCTGTGCCTGCTGGGTGGGATGGATCTGATCGGCCTGGAAGAGTTCGGGCTTGTCGGCGAGGCCGGCGAGGAGAAAGGGCACGAGCGGCACGTTCAGTTCCTTCGCAAGCCGTTCGTAGATCGCGTGGAAATCGCGCGTGTAGTCGGGCCCATAGTTGGGCGGCACGTACATGCCGATCAGCACGGGCTTCGCGCCGCCCTTGCGGATCTGCGCGACGATGGCGCGCAGATTGCTCTCGGTTGTCGTGAGCGGCACGCCGCGCAGCGCGTCGTTCGCGCCCAGTTCGACGACCACGATCGAGGGCTTGATGCGCTGCATGACGAGCGGCAGGCGGGTGAGTCCGCCGCTTGTCGTGTCCCCGCTGATGCTCGCATTCGCAACGTTATAATCAATGCGCTCACTGGCCAGGTGCTGGCGCAGCAGGGCCACCCAGCCTGTATCGCGGGGCAGGCCGTATTCGGCGGAAAGGCTGTCGCCGAGCACGACGATATTGGGTTTTGCCATGGCGGCGGGGCTCGTCGCCGCGTTGGCAGTGGGCGCGGGCGTAGCCGCGAGCGCGGCGCCGGTCATGCCAAACGATGTGCCAAGCACCGCAGCGGCGGTTAAGCTGGTGAGCGAGGCAAATGCGGAGACAAACGCGCTGAAGCGGGACCCGGTGCGGGAGAGGGTGGCGCGCCGCGCGGCGCGCTTCTGGTTCACGGCTAACCTGTGCGTCATCATGTGCGAATGAATAGCGATCCAGTCATCGAAGTACGGGGTTTGTGCAAGCGGGTGACCGACGCCACCGGCGAGCTGACGATCCTCGACGGCATCGACCTCACCGTGCAGGCGGGCGGGAGCGTTGCGATCGTCGGCGCGTCCGGTTCCGGCAAGTCGACGCTGCTCGGCCTGCTGGCCGGCCTCGACAGTGCGAGCGCGGGTTCCGTGCGCCTGCTCGGTCATGAGCTTACCGGCATGGCCGAAGATCAGCGCGCGGCGCTGCGCAACGGCTCGGTGGGCTTCGTATTCCAGTCGTTCCAGCTGATGCCGCATCTCACCGCTTTGGAAAATGTCGCGCTGCCGCTCGAACTGCAGGGCGGCATGTCGACGCGTGATGCTTTCGCCCGCGCGCGTACGTTGCTCGAGCGCGTGGGTCTTGCCGAGCGCACGGGCCACTATCCGAAGCTGCTCTCGGGCGGCGAGCAGCAGCGCGTGGCGCTCGCCCGCGCATTCGTGACGCGCCCGGCCGTGCTGTTTGCCGACGAGCCCACCGGCAGCCTCGACGCCGCCACGGGCCACGCCGTCATCGACCTGATGTTCGAGCTCAATCGCGCCAACGGAGCGACGCTCGTGCTCGTCACTCACGATGTCGATCTTGCGCAGCGTTGCGATGCGATCATCACGATCGAAGCGGGCCGCCGCGTGGCCAACACGCCGCATGGCGCGGCCGCTTCGCGCAGCGCAAGCAACGTCGAAGCCGGGCGCTAGTGCGCGAGCAACCAGCAAACCAATAAACGGCGTGCGCAGCCCATGCGCACGCCGGATCGACGCGATTTAACGCTTGAGCGCCGCACGGGCGCGCGCGATCAGCGCGGCCGTGGACGAATCGTGCGGCTTCACGTTGCCGCTCGCCGCGTTCAGGTCGGCTTCGACCACCTTGCCGAGGATCTTGCCAAGCTCCACGCCCCACTGGTCGAACGGGTTGATGTCCCACACGCAAGCCTGCACGAGCACCTTATGCTCATACAGCGCGATGATCGCGCCGAGCGCGCGCGCGGTAAGCGCGTCGACGAGCAGCGTGGTGGTCGGCCGGTTGCCGGGGAACATGATGTGCGGCACGAGTTCGGGCTTGTCCGGGCCCGCGATCTTGTGCGCTTCTTCCTCGGTGCGGCCAAGCATCAGCGCCTCGCTCTGCGCAAAGCAGTTCGCGAGCAGCTTCGGATGATGATCGGCCAGCGGATGCTCGGGCGTGAGCACGGCGATGAAGTCGATCGGCACGATCGTCGTGCCCTGGTGCAGCATCTGGAAGAACGCGTGCTGGCCATTCGTGCCCGGCTCGCCCCAGGTGATCGCCGAGGTCGCGTAATCGACAAACTTGCCGTCGAGGCGCGCCTGCTTGCCGTTGCTCTCCATTTCGAGCTGCTGGAGATACGAGGGCAGGTAGTGCAACGCTTCGGAATAGGGCGCGACGAGATAGCTCTGCGAGCCGAAGAAGTTGCGATACCAGACGCCGATCATGCCGAGCAGCACGGGCAGGTTCTTCTCGAGCGGCGCTTCGCGGAAGTGCTTGTCCATGTCGTGCGCGCCGGCGAGCAGTTCGTCGAATTGCTGCGGCCCGATGGCGATCATGATCGAGAGGCCCACAGCCGACCACAGCGAATAGCGGCCACCGACCCAGTCCCACATCTCGAACACGTTTTCTTGGGCGATGCCGAATTTCACGACTTCGGCCGGATTGGCCGAGACGCCCACGAAGTGCTTCGCGAGTTCGCTCTGCGGGCAGCCGTGCTTGACGAACCAGTCGCGCATGGACAGCGCGTTGGTCATGGTTTCGAGCGTCGTGAACGTCTTCGAAACGATGATTGCCAGTGTTTCTTCCGGGTCGATGTTTTCGATCGTGCGCCACAGGTCCGCGCCGTCGACGTTCGAGACGAAGTGCGAGGTGATCTCGGGCAGTTCGAGATGCTTGAGCGCGTGCACGACCATCTTCGGCCCGAGGTCCGAGCCGCCGATGCCGATGTTCACGACGTGGCGAATGCGCTTGCCGGTGTAGCCGGTCCATGCGCCGCTGCGCACGGCGTCGGCGAATTTCGCCATCTTTGCGCGCTCGGCGAGGATCTGCGCGTGGAACGGGGCGTCGGGCTCGGTGGCGCGCAAGGCGGTGTGCAGGGCCGCGCGGCCTTCAGTCGGGTTGACGACTTCGCCTTTGAACATCGCATCGCGGCGCGCTTCCACGCCGGCCTCGCGAGCGAGCTGCACGAGCAGCTTGAGCGTGGCGTCGGTGATGCGGTTCTTCGACAAGTCGGCGCCGAGGCCGGCGCCTGCGAACGTGAAGCGTTCGGCGCGCGTCGGCGCAGGGTCGTTGGCGGGAGCGAACCAGTCGCGCAGCTTTTCGTCGCGGATCTGTTCGTAATGCGTCTGTAGCGCGGACCAGGCGGGGAGCGGATTCGTCATGTTCGTCTAGCGAGGGATCACGAATAGGAGGGCGGCAGGTGCGGTTCGCCGGTCTGGCCGAACGCGCGCTTCGCGCGCCGCGGAGAAAGCACGGGCCGCCTCCGGTGAGAGGCGGCGTGCGGAGGATCAGTATAGCGGCCCCGCGCGACACTGCGCAGCGTTCTGGCGCTTGCGGCGGCAATGTGCGCGAGAGGCGGGGCGAAGGTCCTGGCGAAGCAAACTGCGTGCCGCGCGGGCGAACGTGCGGCGTGAGGCTTCGGGCTGCGCTCAGGCTCCTTTCATGCCGCGTTCAGACAGTGAAGCCCGGCGCATAAAAGAGCCGGTTCATGAGCTTGCGCACGACCGGCGCGAGTTCGCCGGCAGTGAGGCCCGCGGGGCCGTCGCCTTGTGCGCACAGCGTGTCGGCGGCAAGGCCGTGCAGATAGACGCCCGCGAGCGCCGCCTCGTAGGGCGGCAGGCGCTGGGCCAGCAGCGCGCCGATCATGCCGCCGAGCACGTCGCCGGTGCCGCCCGTGGCGAGGCCGGCATTGCCGGTGGGATTGACGGCCACGCGGCCGTCGGGTGCCGCGATCACGGTGCCGCTGCCTTTGAGCACTGCAACCGCCGCATAGCGGGCCGCGAGTGTCCGCGCTGCGGCCACTCGGTCGCGCTGCACGGCGGCGGTATCGCAGCCCAGCAGCCGTGCCGCTTCAAGCGGGTGCGGCGTGAGCACGCAAGGCGCCCCGCGCGTGGTGGCCGACTGTACGACGTGCGCCGCGAGCGCTTCGTCGCGCGCGACGAGATTGAGCGCGTCGGCATCGAGCAGCACGGGGGCCTGGAGGCGCAGGATGGCGTCCACCAGCTGCCGTGCGGACGCGCTGCCGCCCATGCCGCATCCTGCCGCCACGGCGTCCATCGCATCGAGCGCGAGCCGGGCCGCCGCGTGCAGCATGAGTTCGGGATGCGGGGCGTCGTACGGCGGCGCGTCGTTGCCGAGAAAGCCCACGTGAACCTTGCCCGCGCCGGTGAGGAGCGCCGCGCGCGCCGCGAGAATCGGCGCGCCGCACATGCCGGTGTCGCCGCCCACGACGGCCAGTGTGCCGAACGTGCCCTTGTGAGTGGCGAAGTCGCGCGCGGGCATTGCGGCAGCGAAGAGCGACGGTGCGTTCAGGCGCGCGGCGCCCGCGGTGTTTTCGGTGTCGATGCCGATCGGGGCGAGCGCGACGGCGCCCGCGTAGTCGCGCCCGACACCCGTGTACAGGCCGGGCTTGGCGGCGATGAACGTGACGGTATGTGTCGCGCGCACGGCGGGGCCGCTGCCGACCACGTTGCCCGTATCGCTGTCGAGGCCGCTCGGCACGTCGAGCGAGAGCACGTGGCCATGGCTGCGCGCGCGTGCCGACAGTCTTTCGGCGAGTTCGCCGAACACGCCTTCGAGCCCGCGCGCGAGACCGATGCCGAACATCCCGTCGACGAGCCAGCCGTAAGCGTCGAACGACGCGGGCACGGACGAAGCGAGGGGCACGCCCGCCGCGCGCGCCTCGGCTAGCGCCCAGCGCGCGTCGTCGGGCTTGACCTCGGCTGGCATACAGACTTCCACGGCGACGCCCGCGCGATGCAGTTCGGTGGCGACGACGAGCGCGTCGCCCCCGTTGTTGCCGGGCCCCGCGACGAGCCACACGGGTTTGTCGCTCGCCCACGAGGGCGCGTGCGCGAGCTGCTCGCTCAGGAAGTGCGCGGCGGCGGCGCCTGCGCGCGCCATCAGTGTGTGAGCAGGCAAGGCCGACTGCGTGGCGACTTCGGTCTTGCGCAACGCTTCGACGGTGAGAAGCGGCACCGCACGATCGTGCGGATTGACGAGCACCGGTTGCCCGGCGCCAGAGAAGTGGGGAGCGTGCGTCATGGCGATGCGGTTCTGGGAAGCGACATCGCAACGATACCCGAGCATGCCGTCAGACGGCACGCCTCAGATGCGCGGCGGACCGGCGCGGCGGCAAGGCGACGCCGCGCACGCACGCGCCGCTTAATCGCGGCCTGGCCAGAGCGCCTTGATGGTATCGGCCGGCAGGTCCGGCGCCGTGTTGGAGATCTGCTGGGCGACGAGGCGCGCCGAGCCGAGCGAAAGCGCCCAGCCCGCCGGCCCGTGGCCTGCGTTGACGAACAGGCGCGGGTGGCCCACGTTGCCGACCGCCGGCAGGCCGTCGGCGGAAAGCAGCTTCATGCCTTCCCACGCAAGCGCGGCCGAAATGCGCGCGGCGCCCGGCGCCCAGTCGCGCGACGCTTCGCCGAGCAGCGCGAGGGCGTCCTCGGTGAGCCCCTCCGGCAGTGCGTCGTCGACTTCCTTCGCACGCAGCAGCACGGCGGCGCCCGATATGCGCAGCCGGTGATTCATACGCGCGATGGCGATGCGCTTGCCTGCATCGACGATCGTGGTCTGCGGCACGCATTCCTCACGCGCCACCGGCGAATTGAGCGTGTGCATGCGCAGCGGATAGAACGGCATCTTGAGGCCGAGCGGCGCGAGCAGCCCTGGCGTTTGCGCACCCGCGGCGACCACGACGGCGTCGCCCGAGATCACCTCGACGTCGTGCGAGCGGCCCGCTTCGTGCGCAGGCGGCGCAAGTTCTACTGCCGCGCGCCGGTCTTCCAGGCGAATCGCGCTGACTTCGCGGCTCGTTTCGAACTGCACGCCGCCCTGGGCGTCGAGCACCTGCTTGAGCAGCTTCACGAAGAGCGGGCAGTTGGCGACCCGGCCAGTCTCGAAGTGCACGCCGCCCGCAAACGGCGGATCGGCGGGGATGGTATGGTCGAACGCCACGCATTCCGCGGGCGAAAGCGCGTGGTGAGGCGTCTCGAAGCGGCGCAGCTGTTCAAGAGCCGGCTGGGTGAGCGACCATTCATCGCTGCCGCGCACGAGATAGAGCAGGCCGTCGCGCTGCTCGTAGTCGAGCTGGAAGCGGGCGTCGATGTCGGCGAGTGCCGCTTGCGCGGACTCGATAAGCGGGCGCAGGAGCGCATAGCGCTCGGCGAACGCCTCGGAGCCATGCAACGTGGCGAGGCGCTTGACGAAGCCATGCGCCTGGCCGCGCCAGCCTGTCTTGCTGATCACACCGCCGGACGATTGCCGGCCGTTGCGCAGGAAGGTGGGGCCGAACCAGACGTCGAGCGGCGTGGGCAGCGCAATGCCGCTATGGCCGTAGGTCGCGCCTTGCGCAACGGTGGCGTGGCGTTCGATCACGCAGACGCGGTGCCCGGCCGCGCGCAGCTGCCAGGCGGTGGCGATGCCGGCGATTCCGCCGCCGATGACGATGACATCCATGACGATACGATCTGCAGGCAGGTGACGCGCCAAGGTGAGGGCGTCCTGCGAAGGTGGGGCGTGCGGCGCGCCGAAACCATGCCCGGGTGCGCCGATCAGACGAAACGCGCAATCATAGCAGCGAAAGCGCCCGCGTCGCCATGCGCGAGGCCGGGGTGCCACATGCGTCTTGCGAGGCCGCCGACGCCTTGCGGGCCAAGCCTCGGGCACGTCGAGGCGCATGCATCGATGCGCCCGGCATATCGCAAATTCAGTGCTTTTCGCGTGCGGTTTGCGTTGCCGTCCGTCATGACTGTCTCGAAATACGGTGCGATGCGCCTGCAAAGCCGTCCGCGGAGCGGCCGCAGGGGCGGCCAGGACAGTCCTTCCGGGTTATAATCGCGGTCTCCCTTCGCCTGACCGTCGCCATCCCCGCGCGACGCATCGCCACCTTGCGACGTGTTTCGCGCGAGGCGAAGCCGCGACGCAACTCTGACGCAACCTCGACGCAACGCCCCAGTCCATGGCCCACTTCTCGTGTTTCCCCGGCGCTTCGGCCCTTTCCGACTTCCGTCAGACCCGCCTGCTCGAGACGCTTCAGCGTATCGACGCCAACATCGTCGGCGTGCACGGCCAGTATCTGCATTTCGTCAACTCGGCCACGCCGCTCTGCGCTGACGACAGCGCGAAGATCGAAGCGCTGATGCACTACGGCGCGCCCTTCGCGGCCCCGCAGGAGCGCGGCAGCGCGCTCACGTTCCTCGTCGTGCCGCGTTTTGGCACCGTGTCGCCGTGGGCGAGCAAGGCCACGGACATCGCACACCATTGCGGCCTCGAGCACCTGCGCCGCATCGAGCGCGGCGTCGAGTACACCGTGGTGCTCAAGTCGGGTCTGCTCGGCGGCAAGAAGACGCTTTCGGAAGAGGCGCACGCGGCCGTCGCGGCGGCGCTGCACGACCGCATGACGGAAAGCGTGGCGCCTTCGCGCGACGCGGCGCTGCACCTGTTCGACGAACTGCCGGCCCGCCCGATGCAGACGGTCGACGTGCTGGGCCACGGCCGTGCGGCCCTGGAAACGGCCAATGGCGAACTGGGCCTCGCGCTCGCCGACGATGAAATCGACTACCTCGTCGAGAACTTCAAGAAGCTCGAGCGCAACCCGACCGACGTCGAGTTGATGATGTTCGCGCAGGCCAACAGCGAGCACTGCCGCCACAAGATCTTCAATGCGAGCTGGACGATCGACGGCCAGGACCAGGACATGTCGCTGTTCGCGATGATCCGCAACACCGAGAAGATCAGCCCGCAAGGCACGATCGTCGCGTACTCGGACAACTCGTCGATCATGGAAGGCGCGGTCGCGGAGCGCTGGTTCCCGCGCAAGACCAACGCCGACGGCACGCCTGGCGAACAGTACGGCCGCCACACCGAACTCACGCACACGCTGATGAAGGTGGAGACGCACAACCACCCCACGGCGATCTCGCCGTTCGCCGGCGCGGCCACGGGCTCGGGCGGCGAAATCCGCGACGAAGGCGCGACGGGCCGCGGCGCTCGCCCGAAGGCGGGTCTCACGGGCTTCACGGTCTCGAACCTCGATCTGCCCGACGCGCGCGAAGCATGGGAAGACGCCCGCGACGCGGCCGTGCCGCTCACGCTGCGCAATCCCGCCGACACGCAGGGCGCCTATGGCCGCCCGGACCGCATCGCTTCGCCGCTGCAGATCATGATCGACGGCCCGCTCGGCGGCGCCGCGTTCAACAACGAATTCGGCCGCCCGAACCTCGGCGGCTACTTCCGCACCTACGAGCAGAACGTTGCGGGCACCGTGCGCGGCTATCACAAGCCGATCATGATCGCGGGCGGCCTCGGCAACATCAGCGCGCAGCACACGCACAAGCACGACCTGCCGGCCGGCACGCTGCTGATCCAGATCGGCGGCCCGGGCATGCGCATCGGCATGGGCGGCGGCGCGGCCAGCTCGATGGCGACCGGCACCAACACCGCCGAACTCGACTTCGACTCGGTGCAGCGCGGCAATCCCGAGATCGAGCGCCGTGCGCAGGAAGTCATCAACTCGTGCTGGCAACTGGGCGAGCGCAATCCGATCCTGAGCATTCACGACGTGGGCGCGGGCGGTTTGTCGAACGCGTTCCCGGAACTCGTCGACGGCGCGGACAAGGGCGCGCGCTTCGAGCTGCGCGAGGTCCAGCTCGAAGAGTCGGGGCTTTCGCCGCGCGAAATCTGGTCGAACGAATCGCAGGAACGCTACGTTCTCGCGATCGCGCCAGCCGATCTGGCCGAGTTCAAGGCGATCTGCGAGCGTGAGCGCTGTCCGTTCGCCGTCGTGGGTGTCGCAACCGACGCGCGCGACCTGAAGCTCATCGACACCGACGAGCACGCGCTCGCAGCCAACGGCGGCCACCAGCCCGTCGACATGCCGATGGACATCCTGCTCGGCAAGCCGCCGCGCATGCATCGCAACGTCGAACACGCGAGCGTGCCGCTTTCGCCGGTCGAAGTCACGGGCATCTCGTTCGACGAAGTCGCGAAGAGCGTGCTGCGTCACCCGACCGTGGGCAGCAAGTCGTTCCTCATCACCATCGGCGACCGCTCGGTGGGCGGCACGACGGTGCGCGACCAGATGGTCGGCCCGTGGCAGGTGCCGGTGGCCGACTGCGCGATCACCGCGCTCGACTACGCCGGTTACAAGGGCGAAGCGATGACGATGGCCGAGCGTACGCCGCTCGCCGTGATCGACGCGCCGGCATCCGGCCGCATGGCCGTGGGCGAGGCGATCACCAATATTGCGAGCGCGCCGATCCTGTCGCTCGACAAGCTCAAGCTTTCCGCGAACTGGATGGCCGCGTGCGGCGCACCGGGCGAAGACGCCGCGCTGTACGACACCGTGAAGGCGATCGGCATGGATCTGTGCCCGGCGCTTGGCATCGGTATTCCGGTGGGCAAGGATTCGCTCTCCATGCGCACGAAGTGGAACGAGGAGGGCGTGGCGAAGGAAGTGGTCGCGCCGGTTTCGCTCATCATCTCGGCGTTCGCGCCGGTCGAAGATGTGCGTCGCCATCTCACGCCGCAACTGCGCCGCGTTGACGAAGTGGGCGAGTCGGTCCTGATCGCCATCGATCTGGGCCGCGGCAAGAACCGTATGGGCGGCAGCATCTTCGCGCAGGTCACGCAGCAGGTGGGCGACGCGGTGCCCGACGTGGACAGCGCCGAAGACCTCAAGCAGTTTTTCACGGCCATCCAGCAGCTGAACGCGAACGAGCAGCTGCTCGCGTACCACGACCGCTCGGACGGCGGCCTGTGGGCGACGGTTTGCGAAATGGCCTTCGCGGGCCACACGGGCGTGTCGCTGAATGTGGACATGCTCACGCTCGATAGCGAGCACGAGTCCGATTACGGCGACGCCAAGGACTGGGCGAAGCAAACGAGCGGCCGCCGCGAAGACCGCACGCTGCGCGCGCTCTTCTCCGAAGAACTCGGCGCCGTGATCCAGGTGCCGGCACAGCAGCGCGATGCCGTGATGGCGGTGCTGCGCACGCACGGCTTGTCGGTCTGCTCGCACGTGATCGGCACGCTGAACCCGCGCGACTCGATCGAAATCTACCGTGACGCCAAGCGCATCTACGACGCGCCGCGCGCCGAACTGCAGCGTGTGTGGAGCGAAGTGAGCTGGCGCATTGCGCGCCTGCGCGACAACCCCGCCTGCGCCGACTCCGAATACGACGCACTGCTCGACGCCGCCGATCCGGGCATGCAGCCGCATCTCACGTTCGATCCGGCCGAGGACATCGCCGCGCCGTTCATCGGCAAGGGTGCGCGTCCGCGCGTGGCGATCCTGCGCGAGCAGGGCGTGAACTCGCACCTCGAAACCGCGTACGCATTCGACCGCGCCGGTTTCGACGCGCACGACGTCCACATGAGCGACCTGCTCGAAGGCCGCGCCACGCTCGCCGACTTCGCGGGCGCGGTGGCCTGCGGCGGCTTCTCGTACGGCGACGTGCTGGGCGCGGGCGAAGGCTGGGCCAAGACGATCCGCTTCAACGCGAAGCTCGCGGACATGTTCGCGGCGTTCTTCGCACGTCAGGACACGTTTGCGCTCGGCATCTGCAACGGCTGCCAGATGCTGTCGAGCCTCGCCTCGATGATCCCGGGAGCCGAAGCCTGGCCGAAGTTCACGCGCAACAAGTCGGAGCAGTTCGAAGCGCGCTTCTCGCTCGTGGAAGTGGAGAGCTCGCCGTCGATCTTCTTCAACGGCATGGAAGGCTCGCGCATTCCGGTGGCGGTTGCGCACGGCGAAGGTTTCGCGGACTTCTCGCAGCAGGGCGACATTTCGAAGGTGGCCGTGGCGATGCGCTACGTCGACCATCGCAGCCAGGCGACCGAGGCTTACCCGTTCAACCCGAACGGCTCGCCGCAAGGCATCACGTCGGTCACGACGCCCGACGGCCGCTTCACGGTGCTCATGCCGCACACCGAGCGCGTGCAGCGCACGGTGACGATGAGCTGGCACCCCGAAGCCTGGGGCGAGGCGAGCCCGTGGATGCGTGCGTTCCAGAACGCGCGCAAATGGGTGGGCTAACACGCTGAGCGGACCGCGCGCGGACGTTTGACGCCGGGGCACGCCAACGCGTTCGCCTCGACTGAAAACCCCGGCCATGCCTCGATTGCGAGTGCGGGCCGGGGTTTTTGCCTTTCGGACGCCGACCGGTGAGTCTTGCGGCGAATACCGGCGCTAATCGCCGCATTTTTCGCGGCGATTAGCTTGTGCGTGCGGCGAATACGTCTCATAATCGCCGCATGAATAGCGGCGAATACACCTACATCTGGCAAGCCGGCGACTGGCCTCAGTGGCGCTTCGATCTGACGGCGCTCGCCGAGCCCATGGCCGAGGTCAGTCGCGCCCAAGGCTTGCTGGTGGGCCGGCTGGCCGATGTCGGCATGGCGTTGCGCGATCAGGCGAGCCTCGCGGCGCTCACGGAGGACGTGCTCAAGACGAGCGAGATCGAAGGCGAACAGCTCAATGTCGCCTCCGTGCGCTCGTCCATTGCGCGTCGAATGGGCGTGGACATCGGGGCGCTCGCGCCCGTGGATCGCCACGTTGAAGGCGTTGTGGAAATGGTGCTCGACGCGACCACCAACAGCCGCGCGCCGGTCACGCGCGAGCGCCTGTTCGGCTGGCACGCCGCGCTGTTTCCTACGGGCTACGCGGGTCTCTCGCGAATCAATGTCGGCGCATGGCGCGACGATGCGAGCGGGCCCATGCAGGTGATCTCGGGGCCGATTGGCCGTCAGCGCGTGCATTTCGAGGCGCCGCCCGCGAACCGGCTGGAGGCCGAGACGCGGCGCTTTCTCGACTGGCTCAACGGCCCGGCACAGGAGCCGCCGCTCATCAAGGCCGCCCTCGGCCATCTATGGTTCGTCACGCTGCACCCGTTCGACGACGGCAACGGCCGGGTGGCGAGAGCCATCGGCGACTTGCTGCTCGCGCGCGCGGACGGCAGTGCGCAGCGCTTTTACAGCCTCTCCGCGCAGATCCAGCGGGAGCGCAAGGGCTATTACGACATTCTGGAGCGCACGCAGCGCGGCTCAATGGACGTCACGCTCTGGCTCGCCTGGTTCTTCGACACGCTGCATCGCGCGGTCGATCAGGCGCAGATCACGCTGGACGCGGTGCTCGCCAAGGCGCGTTTCTGGCGCGATTGGGCCACGACGCCGTTCAACGAGCGGCAAGTCAAGCTGCTCAACCGTCTGCTGGACGGCTTCGACGGCAAGCTCACGAGCGGGAAGTGGGCCGCCATCGCCAAATGTTCGTCCGATACGGCGTTACGCGACATCAACGATCTGGTGGCGCGCGGCGCGCTGCGCAAAGCGCAGGGCGGCGGGCGCAGCACGAGCTACGAGCTCAACGCGTAGGCACAAACAAAAACCCCGCGCCTTCGAAAGGTCGCGGGGTTTTTACGAGCGGCGCAAGTGACCCATGCGCCGCGATGCAGCCTTACTGAATCTTCGCTTGCTTGCGCAGATTCTCTTCGAACGCCTGCAGCTTTTCCTGCTGGATCTGCTGAACGATCTGCGGGCGCACCTGCTCGAGCGGCGGCGGCGTGACCGGGCGGATATCGTCCACGCGGATGATGTGCCAGCCGAACTGCGTGTGCACCGGCGTATCGGTCATCTGGCCTTTCTGCAGATGCGTGGCCGCGGCCGCGAATTCCGGTACATACGCCTTCGGGTCCGACCAGTCGAGGTCGCCGCCGTTCTTGGCCGAGCCCGGGTCCTTCGAGTATTGCTTCGCGAGGTCTTCGAAGCTGGCGCCGGCCTTGATCTTCGCGATCAGGTCCTTGGCCTGCTGCTCGTTGTCCACGAGGATGTGGTGCAGGTGGTATTCGCTGCCGCCCGCGTCCTTCGTGAGCTGGTCGTAGCGCGCCTTGACTTCGGCGTCGGTCGGCTGGTTGTTCTTCACGAAGTTCTGAATCAGCGCGCGCAGCACGACGGTCTGCTGGGCAACGGCGATTTGCGCCTTCACGTCGGGGTTGTTCGGAATGCCCTCGCGAATGGCTTCCTGCATGAGGATTTCGCGGTTCACGAGTTCTTCACGCACCGCCATTTGCAGTTGCGGCGAATCCTGCTGGCCTTGTTGGACGAGTTGCTGGACCAGCGCATCGGCGCGCGCTTTGGGAATCGGCGTGCCGTTCACGACGGCGATGTTCTGCGCAAAGGCGGGGGCCGCCGCGCACGCAGCCAGCAACACCCAGAGATGGGTCTTCTTCAAGGTCATCGGAAAGTCCTAACGGGGCGAACCAAAATGGCGAACAAAAGAATCAAGCAAATCGAAATCTAACGTGGGGCTTACCGGGGCAGCGCCGCGGCTTCTTCGGGCGTGAGCGCCGTGATCGCGAGTGCGTGAATGCCGCGCTGCATGGCTTCGGCCAGCGCATCATACACCATGCGATGCCTTGCCACGCGGGCTTTCCCCGCGAATGCGGGCGCAACGATCGTGACATGATAGTGACCGCCGGCAGAGGCGCCGGCGTGTCCGGCGTGCTGCGCGCTGTCGTCGCGCACCTCGATGGAAACGGGTGCGAGCGCAGCGGTCAGGCGCGTTTCGATGAGCGCCATGCGCTCAGCCGGGCTCGCGTTGAGAAAGACGTCGCTCATTCTTCTTCCTTCATGTAACGCGAAAGCCACAGGCTCTGGCCGACGATGAACACCACCAGGATGCCGGTCGCGCCGAAGAGCTTGAAGTCGACCCACGCGTCGGTGGAGAAGTGGAACGCCACGAACAGATTGAGAATGCCGAGCAGCGCGAAGAAGATCGACCACACGAAGTTCAGCTGCGTCCAGATGCGCGGCGGCAGCGTGATCTGCTTGCCCATCATCGCTTCGATGAGGTTCTTGCCGAAGGCCACTTGCGAAATGAGCAGCACGACCGAGAACGCCCAGTAGAGCACCGTGGGCTTCCACTTGATGAAGGTTTCGTCGTGCAGCATCAGCGTGGCGCCGCCGAACACAACGACGATGCCAAGCGAAAGCCACAGCATCGGGTCGACCTTGCGGTGGCGGAACGCCACCCAGGCGATCTGAACGAGCGTCGCACCGATCGCCACGGCCGTCGCCGTGAAGATGCCCCACAGCTTGAATGCGACGAAAAAGAGGATGATCGGGAACAGATCAAACAGGAATTTCATTATCGGCCTGAGAGGTTACAAAATGAGCCCCGTGCAAAAGAGGGCACGTCGCTTTCAAGGCCCTGTTTCACCCGATGGGGCCCCGCGCGGGGCGCGGGGCTGCCTTGCCAGCGTTCACTTGGGCTCGAATTGTAGCGCAGCCGAATTGATGCAATACCGAAGGCCCGTTGGGGCCGGACCATCTTCGAACACGTGGCCGAGGTGTGCGCCGCAGTTCTTGCAGCGCACCTCGATGCGCAGCATGCCGTGCGTACGGTCGGTTTTCTCCTCGATCACCTCGCCGTTGATCGGGCGGAAGTAGCTCGGCCAGCCGCAACCCGCGTCGAATTTCGTGTCGGACTCGAAGAGCGGCGTGCCGCAGCACACGCAGTCGTACACACCCCGGTCGAAGTGGTCCCAGTACTTGCCCGTGAACGCGCGCTCGGTCGCGGCGTGGCGCGTGACCTGGTACTGCGTTTCGTCGAGCTGCTCCCGCCATTGCTCGTCGGCTTTGTAGCCCGGGTAGGCGGTGGAGTTATGGTCGTCCTGGCTCATGTTGGGTTCCTGTCGGGTGGGAAACACGGATCACGTAGATGGGGGCGCGCTTACGAAGAGCAACTGACTTCGAGCGAACTCGCCCAGTCGGGCGGCAGCCCCGCGTACGACGCGTGCTCGGGCTGCTCGTCGAATGGCCGCTCCAGCACCTTCGCGAGCCGTTCGACCTCGCTGAAGTCCTTTTGCGCGGCGCGCTCGATCGCGGTTTGCGCGAGGTGATTGCGCAGCACGTATTTCGGATTCGTGCGGTTCATCGCCTCGACGCGCGCGGCGTCGTCGCGTGTTTCGTGCGCAAGGCGCGCGCGGTAGTCGGCCGCCCAGGCGTCGAAGGCGGCGCGATCGAGAAAGAGGTCGCGCACGGACGTGTCGCCGCTCGCGTCATGCTTCGACACGCGCGCGAGATTGCGATACGTGAGCGTGAAATCGGCCCGGTTGGCATGCATGATTTCGAACAGCTTGTTCGCGAGCGCGTCGTCGCCTTCGCGCTCATGCGCGAGGCCGAGCTTCGCGCGCATGCGCGCTTCGAGCGCGGGTGCGAAGTGCCCCTTGAAGCGCTCGAGCACGCCTTGCGCGTCGGCCACCACGCGCTCGCCGCGCTTCTTTTCGTCGGCGATCTCGTAGTGCGCGCCGAACAGCGGCACGAGCGCTTGCGCGAGGCAAAAGAGATTCCAGTAGGCGATCTGCGGCTGCATGCGGTACGCGTAGCGGCCCTGCGAATCCGAATGATTGCAGATGTGGTTCGCGTCGAAACCATCCATGAAGCCGAACGGACCGTAGTCGATCGTGAGGCCGAGAATCGACATGTTGTCGGTGTTCATCACGCCGTGGCAGAAGCCCACGGCCTGCCACTCGACCATCAGCGCGGCCGTGCTGCGCACGGCTTCGTCGAGCAGGGCGAGGTACGGGTCGTCGGCTTCGCGCAGTTGCGGATAGAAGCGCGCGATCACGTGATCGGCGAGCGCGCGCAGTGCATCGACGTCGTCGTGCGAGTAGAAGTGCTCGAAGTGGCCGAAGCGCACGAAGCTCGGCGACACGCGCGTAACGACCGCGGCCGTTTCCATCTCTTCGCGGCGCACGGGCTGGTCGGAGCCGGTGACCGTGAGTGCGCGCGTGGTTGGAATGCCGAGATGATGCATGGCCTCCGAGCACAGGAATTCGCGGATCGACGAGCGCAGCACCGCGCGGCCGTCGCCCATGCGCGAGTAGGGCGTGCGCCCCGCGCCCTTGAGCTGGATCTCGTTGCGTTTGCCCTCATGTTCGACTTCACCGAGCGTGAGTGCGCGGCCGTCGCCGAGCTGGCCTGCCCATACGCCGAACTGATGGCCCGAGTAGACCGTTGCGTACGACATGGCCGATGGCGAGCGCTCGCGCGTGAAATTCCCGCAAAAGAACTCGGCGAACGCGGGATCGGCAGCGGCGGATGGATCGAGCCCGAGTTGCGCGGCCATGCTCTTCGAAACGCCGACGACGTACGGTGCGGGCAGCGGTGCGCCCGGCAGCCGCGTATAGAAGCGGGCGCCGAGCGCGGCAAAGGCGTCGTCGCGCGGCACGATCAAGGCGCGTTCGAGGTCGGCGAGCGGACCGGTGGCGGGCGTGTGCGTAGCGGACGAGCCGCCTTGGGATTCGGGTGTGCCTGGTGAAAACGACATATTGAGGGCCTGTTGAATAGTCGATATTGTAATTCCGCGCCCGCCGGCGTGCTGGGGCGCGTTCGAAGCCTGCCGGCGCGCCGCCCGATACGCGAAAGTACAACGCGCGACCAACGCGCGAAAGACAACGACACATAACGCCGATCAACGCGAGGAGACCGCCAACGATGAGTGCGCCGCTGCTGGGACAGATGATGGATGTGCCGCTCACGCTCTCGTCGTTGATCGCGCATGCGGCGCGCCATCATGGCAGTGCGCAGATCGTCTCGCGCCGCATCGAGGGCGATATTCATCGCTACACCTACCGCGAGTGCGAGGTGCGCTCGAAGCAGCTCGCACAGGCGCTCATCGCGCTTGGCGTGGCGCCGGGCGAGCGCGTGGGCACCCTGGCCTGGAATGGCTATCGGCATCTCGAAGCGTATTTCGGCGTGACCGGTTTCGGCGCCGTGTGCCACACCATCAATCCGCGTCTTTTTCCCGAACAGATCGCGTGGATCGTCAATCACGCCGACGACCGCTACGTGCTGTTCGACACCACGTTCGCCGCGCTCGTCGATACGCTCGCGCCGCAATGCCCGAACGTGCGCGGCTGGATCGCGCTGTGCGACGAGTCGCACCGGCCGGCAATGCGCACGGAAGTGCTCTGCTACGAAACGCTGCTCGCGGCGCAAGACGGCAACTACACGTGGCCCGAACTCGACGAGCGCAGCGCGTCGAATCTTTGCTACACGTCCGGCACCACGGGCAATCCGAAGGGCGCGCTCTACACACACCGGTCTTCGGTGCTGCACGCTTACGCCGGCTCGCTGCCCGACGCGCTCGGTTTATCGGCGCTCGACGCCATTCTGCCCGTCGTGCCGATGTTCCATGTGAATGCGTGGGGCATTCCTCATGCCGCGCCGCTCACGGGCACGAAGCTCGTGCTGCCCGGCAAGGATCTCGACGGCAAGTCGCTCTATGAACTCATGGAGGCCGAAGGCGTGACCGCCTCGGCGGGCGTGCCGACTGTCTGGCTCGGCCTGCTCGCGTATATGCGCGGCGCGGGCGTGCGCTTTTCCACGCTCAAGCGCACGGTGATTGGCGGTTCGGCGTGCCCGCCCGCCATGTTGCGCACCTTCGAGGACGACTACGGCGTTCAGGTGATCCACGCGTGGGGCATGACGGAGATGTCGCCGCTCGGCACGCTTTCGAAGCTCAACTGGGAGCAGTCGAAGCGCCCGCGCGAAGCGCAGCAAGCGCTGCTCGAAAAGCAGGGGCGCGTGATTTTCGGCGTGGACATGAAGATCGTCGGCGAGGACGGGCGGGAACTGCCGTGGGACGGCGTGACGTTCGGCGACCTGCATGTGCGCGGGCCGTGGGTGATCGACCGCTACTTTCGGCAGGACAGCGGCTCGCCGCTCGTGGAAGGCTGGTTCCCCACCGGCGACGTCGCCACGATCGACCCCGACGGCTTCCTGCACATCACCGACCGCAGCAAGGACGTGATCAAGTCGGGCGGCGAGTGGATCAGCTCGATCGACCTCGAAAACATCGCAGTGGCGCATCCGGCCATTGCGGAGGCCGCGTGCATTGCGTGCGCGCATCCGCGCTGGACCGAGCGGCCGCTCATCGTCGCCGTGAAGAAGCCCGGCGCTGCGGTCACACGCGAGGAACTACTGGCCTTCTTCGAAGGCAAGGTCGCGAAATGGTGGCTGCCCGACGACGCCGTGTTCGTCGACGAATTGCCGCACACGGCAACGGGCAAGCTGCAAAAGCTCAAGCTGCGCGAGCAGTTTCGCTCGTACGTGCTGTCGACTGCGCTTGCGGTGGAAGGTTGCCCGTTCGATCCGGCGCAAGACGTCGCGAAACACGACTAAACCACGGCGCGCAACCGCGCAAGGTTCTCCGGCGCAGCCTCTGGCTGCGTTTTTTTTCTTCCGACCTTTACCCGCCGGCCCGCGAGATCCGTACGTTCAGTACAAACCCTGGCACGCGCAGCGCAGCAAAAAATTGAACGAACGTTCTTTTTTGGGTATTCTGCCTGCTGACCGGGAATGTCGGACAATGAGGCCGACGACGCACATCGCGGCCCGCAAGCATGGAGGCAGGCAAATGGCAGTGGACTACACGACTCGCGACGGCGTTGCCGTCATCACGCTCAATAATCCGCCCGTCAACGGCCTCGGGCATTCGACCCGCGCGGGCATTGTCGAGGGCCTCGCACGCGCCGCGAGCGATCCGGCCGTTTCGGCCATTGTGATCACGGGCGCCGGCAAGGCGTTCTCGGGCGGCGCGGACATCACCGAATTCAACACGCCCAAGGCGATGCAGGAGCCCACGCTCCACACCGTCATCAAGGAAGTCGAGAAGAGCGCGAAGCCGGTCGTGGCCGCGATCCACAGCGTGGCCATGGGCGGCGGTCTCGAACTGGCGCTCGGCGCGCACTACCGCATCGCGGCACCGGGTGCGCAGATCGCGCTGCCGGAAGTGAAGCTCGGCATTCTGCCGGGCGCGGGCGGCACGCAGCGCCTGCCGCGTGCGATCGGCCTCGAAGCGGCCCTCAACATGATCGTGACGGGCGCCCCGGTGATGAGCGAAAAGCTCGCGAATTCGGGGCTGTTCGACGCGATGGCGCAAGGCGATCTGCTCGAAGAGGCCATCGCTTTCGCGCGCAAGGCGGCCGACAAGCAAGGACCGCATCCGCTCGTGCGCAACCGCAAGATCGAGCATCCGAACGCCGAAGGCTTCCTGCAGTTCTCGCGCAACACCGTTGGCGCGATGGCGAAGAACTATCCCGCGCCGGTGAAGTGCGTCGATGCCATCGCGGCAGGCGTGAAGCAGGGCTTCGACAAGGGCCTCGTGTTCGAGCGCGAATGCTTCCTCGAACTCGTGCAGACGCCGGAAAGCCGCGCGCTGCGCCACGCGTTCTTCGGCGAGCGCGCCGCGAGCAAGATTCCCGACGTGCCGTCGAGCACGCCCACGCGCGACATCCAGAAGGTGGCCGTGATCGGCGCGGGCACGATGGGCGGCGGCATCACGATGAACTTCCTCAACGCGGGCCTGCCGGTCACGCTGCTCGAAACGAAGCAGGAAGCGCTCGACCGCGGCGTCGCCACGATCCGCAAGAACTACGAAGCCCAGGTCAAGAAGGGCAAGCTTACGCAGGAGAAGGTGGAAGCGCGCATGGCGCTCATCACGCCGACGCTCTCCTACGACGACCTCAAGCAAGCCGATCTCATCATCGAAGCGGTGTTCGAAGAACTCGGCGTGAAGGAGCAGGTGTTCAAGCGCCTCGACGAAGTCGCCAAGGCCGGCGCGATTCTGGCCTCGAACACCTCGACGCTCGACGTCGACAAGATCGCGGCCTTCACGAAGCGTCCGCAGGACGTGGTGGGTCTGCACTTCTTTAGCCCTGCCAACGTAATGAAGCTGCTCGAAGTCGTGCGCGGCAAGGAAACGGCCAAGGACGTGCTCGCCACCGTCATGCAGGTCGCGAAGAAGATCCGCAAGACGGCTGTGGTGTCGGGCGTGTGTGACGGCTTCATCGGCAACCGCATGATCGAGCAGTACGTGCGCCAGGCGCTCTATATGCTCGAAGAAGGCGCGCTGCCCGCGCAGGTGGACCGCGCGATCGAGAAGTTCGGCTTCGCCATGGGCCCGTTCCGCATGAGCGACCTGGCCGGCAACGATATCGGCTGGGCGATTCGCAAGCGCCGCTATCAGGAACATCCGGACATGAAGTACTCGAAGATCGCCGACCGCCTGTGCGAAACCGGCCGCTTCGGGCAGAAGACCGGCGCGGGCTGGTACGACTACAAGGCGGGCGAGCGCAACGCGCTGCCTTCGAAGCTCGTGGACGACATGATCGTGGCGTACTCGAAGGAAGCCGGCGTCGAGCGCCGCAAGATCAGCGACGAGGAAATCGTCGAGCGTCTCGTGTTCTCGCTCGTCAACGAAGGCGCGAAGATTCTCGAAGAGGGCATCGCCTCGAAGGCGTCCGACGTCGACATGGTCTATCTCACGGGCTACGGTTTCCCGCTGTGGCGCGGCGGCCCGATGCTGTACGCCGACACGGTGGGCCTCTACAACGTCGAGCGCGCCATTCGCCGCTATGCGCAGCAGCGCAATGGCGAGGCGTGGGAAGTCGCGCCTTCGATCGTCGAGCTGGCTGCCAAGGGCGGTACGTTCAACTAAGTTTCATCGAGAGCGAACATGCGGACGAACATCATGAGAAGCGCAGACGACGTGCTCCTGCTGATCGACCTGCAATACGACTTCATGCCGGGCGGGGCGCTTGCCGTCGCGCAGGGCGATGAAGTCGTGCCGGTCGCCAACCGGCTCGCGCAGGGCTTCAGCCATGTGGTGCTCACGCAGGACTGGCACCCGGCGCAGCACGTTTCGTTTGCGGCCAACCACGCGGGGCGCGCGCCGTTCGAGACAACGACGCTGCCCTACGGCGAGCAGGTGCTGTGGCCCGTGCATTGCGTGCAGGGCACCGAAGGCGCGGCGCTGCATCGCGACCTGAACGTGCCGCACGCGCGCGCGGTGATCCGCAAGGGCCATCACGCCGACGTGGACAGCTACTCCGCGTTTCTCGAAGCCGACCGCAAGACGCCCACGGGCCTCGCGGGTTACTTGCGCGACGTGGGCGTGAAGCGCGTGTACTGCTGCGGCCTCGCGACCGACTATTGCGTGGCGTGGTCCGCGCTCGACGCGCGCGCCGCGGGCTTCGAAACCGTGCTGATCGAAGACGCTTCGCGCGCCATCGACCTGAACGGCTCGCTTGCCGCCGCGTGGGAGCAGCTGCTCGCCGCCGGCGTGAAGCGCGCGCAGTCGGCCGAGGTGCTGGCATTGTCCGCTTGAACGCTCGATCAAAGACATCCTCTGGATTCAATATTCGTAGTGGGAGACATCGCATGACTGACGCCGTAATCGTATCGACCGCCCGCACGGGCCTCGCCAAGTCCTGGAAGGGCGCCTTCAACATGACGCACGGCGCCACGCTGGGCGGCCATGTGACGCAAGCCGCCGTCGAGCGTGCGAAGATCGACCCCGCGCGCGTGGAAGACGTGATCATGGGTTGCGCGAACCCCGAAGGCGCGACCGGCGCGAATATCGCGCGCCAGATCGCGCTGCGCGCGGGCCTGCCCGTGAGCGTGGCGGGCATGACGGTGAACCGTTTCTGTTCGTCCGGACTCCAGACGATCGCGCTCGCCGCGCAACGCGTGATCGCGGGCGAAGGCGATGTGTTCGTCGCGGGCGGCGTGGAATCGATCTCGTGCGTGCAGAACGAGATGAACCGCCACATGATGGCCGAAGGCTGGCTCAACCAGCACAAGCCCGAAATCTACTGGAGCATGCTGCAAACGGCCGAGAACGTCGCGAAGCGCTACGAGATCTCGAAGGAGCGCCAGGATGAATACGGCGTGCAATCGCAGTTGCGTGCTGCGGCCGCGCAGGCCGCGGGCCTCTTCAACGACGAAATCGTGCCGATGACGGTGCTCGCCGGTGTGGCCGACAAGGCCACGGGCCAGCTTGTCACGAAGGAAGTGACGATCGCCGCCGACGAAGGCATCCGCGCCGACACCACGCTCGAAGGCGTGTCGAAGATCCGCACGGCAATGCCGGGCGGCGTCGTCACCGCCGGCAACGCGAGCCAGTTCTCGGACGGCGCGAGCGCCTGCGTCGTGATGAACGCGAAGGTCGCGGAGCGCGAAGGCCTGCAGCCGCTCGGCATTTTCCGCGGCTTCGCCGTGGCGGGCTGCGAGCCGGACGAGATGGGCATCGGTCCCGTGTTCGCGGTGCCCAAGCTCCTCAAGCAGACGGGCCTGAAGGTCGAGGACATCGGCCTGTGGGAGTTGAACGAAGCGTTCGCGGTGCAGGTGCTGTATTGCCGCGACAAGCTCGGCATTCCCGCCGACCGCCTGAACGTGAATGGCGGCGCGATTGCCGTCGGCCACCCGTACGGCGTGTCGGGCGCTCGCCTCACGGGCCACGCGCTTATCGAAGGCAAGCGCCGCGGCGCGAAGTTCGTCGTGGTGACGATGTGCATCGGCGGCGGGCAGGGTGCTGCCGGCCTCTTCGAAGTCGTTTGACGCAGGGCGCGGCGGACTCGCAAGCGTCCGCCGCTGTCTCGGTCACGCCAATGCTTTGCGCGCGTTGGCGGGCGCCGGGCCGCCCTCGCGCACAGGCCGCTGCAGGTATCATGACGGCTGTCGGCGCACGCACGGTGCGGCGCCTGTTCCCATGCAGACAGAAGAGGTGAGTTCGTGATTCGTCATATCGTGATGTGGAAGCTCAAGGAGTCGGCCGAAGGTGCGACGCGTGCCGAGAATGTCGTGAAGTTCAAGGCATTGCTCGAAGGCTGCCGCAACCTCGTGCCGGGCACGCTGCACCTCGAAGTCGGTGTGGCGGCGCCGGGTCTCGCTTCCACGTTCGACCTCGTGCTCGTTTCCGATTTCGCCGATCAGGCCGCACTCGACGGCTATCAGGACCACCCTGAGCATCTCGTTGTGAAGCAGTTCGCGAAGCTCGTGGTCGAGTCGCGCCAGTGCGTGGACTACGTGGTCTGAAGCCCATCATGATCGGTACCGCAGATCAATCCCCGGGCGGCGGCGTGCCGGAAGGCGAAGCTCAGCAACACCCGCAAACATCGCTCACGATCATCGAAAGTCCCTTCGTCGAGCATCTCGGCGCGCAACTCGTGAGCGCGCGCGACGGGGCAAGCGAAGTCGTGCTGCCGCTCGCCGAGCGGCATCTGAATACGTGGGACGTCGCGCACGGCGGCGTGACGATGACGCTTGCCGACATCGCACTTGCGATGGCGGCGCGCAGCGTGGCCGCTGACGGCGTGGGTGTCGTCACCGTCGAAATGAAAGTGAACTTCATGCAGCCGGGGCGCGGCGAATTGCGCGCCAGCGGCCGCGTGCTGCACCGTTCCACCACCATGGCCTATTGCGAAGGCGAGATTCGCGACAGCGAAGGCCATTTCGTCGCCAAGGCGCTCGGCACCTTCAAGTACATGCGCCGGCTTGCGGTGGGCCGCGACGTGACGCGTCAGCGTTTGCGCAGCGACCCCAGCGCGCGGCCGGGCCCGAGCGACGGTTAATACGTGCGATCGGGCGCGGGCGAGGGCTTTGCTCGTGCGCACCCGATCGCGGTTCTCTTGCGCGGCAGGCATGCAACGCCTCGCCGCGCCCAACGAAGCAACACGGACGCCATGACCCAGACCAATCGCCAGATCCTGCTCGCTTCGCGCCCGGAAGGCGCCGCGAGCGTCGATAACTTCCGCCTCGTCACAACGCCGCTCGCACCGCTCGAAGAGGGCCAGGTGCGCGTGCGCAACCACTACCTCTCGCTCGACCCGTACATGCGCGGGCGGATGAGCGACAGCAAGTCGTATGCAGCGCCGCAGCCGCTCGACTCGGTGATGATCGGCGGCACGGTGGGCGAGGTGGTCGAATCGCGCAACGCGAAGTTCAAGGTGGGCGCCAAGGTCGTAGGCATGTTCGGCTGGCAGGAGTTCGGCACGTCGAACGGCAGCGACCTGCGCGTCGTCGATACGACCCACGTGCCGCTTTCCGCGTACCTCGGGCCCGTGGGCATGCCGGGCGTCACCGCGTGGTACGGCCTGAATCGCATCATCGAGCCGAAGGCCGGCCAAACCGTGGTCGTGAGCGCGGCGAGCGGCGCGGTGGGCAGCGTGGTCGGCCAGCTCGCGAAGCGCGCGGGCTGCCGTGCCGTGGGCATTGCGGGCGGCGCGGACAAATGCCGCTATGTCGTCGAGACGCTTGGTTTCGACGCCTGCGTCGATTACAAGGCGGGCAATCTCTATCAGGACCTCAAGGCGGCGACGCCGGACGGCGTGGACGGCTACTTCGAGAACGTTGGCGGCGCGGTGCTCGACGCCACGCTCGCGCGCATGAACGCGTTCGGGCGCATCGCGCTGTGCGGCATGATCGCGGGCTACGACGGCGAGCCGATGCCGCTGAAGTATCCGCAACTGCTGCTCACCCAGCGCCTGCTCGTGCAGGGTTTCATCGTGAGCGAGCACATGGAAGTGTGGCCGCAGGCGCTCACGGAGCTGGGTACGTTGGTCGCGAAGCAGCAGCTCGCGTATCGCGAGAGCGTGGCCGAAGGGCTCGAGAATGCGCCGGGCGCGTTCCTTGGTATGCTCAAAGGCCAGAACTTCGGCAAGCAGTTGGTCAAGCTGATTTAACGGTTTCACTGTCGAGCGCAAGCGCCCGGAAAGGGCGCTTCGCTTTTCCGTGCGCAGTATTCACCGCAACTTCACCGCAGGATTCGCAATGTCCGAACCGTTTGAGTTCGACGGCCGCGTGGCCGTCATCACGGGCGCGGCAAGCGGCTTTGGCCGCGCGTTTGCGCAGCAGGCCGCAGCGCTTGGCATGAAGCTCGTGCTCGCCGATGTCGATCAGGCGCTGCTCGACGAAACCGTCAATGCGCTGCGCGAAGGCGGCGCGCAGGCCATCGGCGTGCGCACCGACGTGCGCGACGCCGCGCAGGTCGACGCACTCGCGAAAGCCGCGCTCGAAGCCTACGGCAAAGCGCATCTGCTTTTCAACAACGCAGGCGTTGGCACCGGCGGCTTCGTGTGGGAGAGCAGCGCAAAGGATTGGGACTGGGTGTTTGGCGTGAATGTGATGGGCGTGGCCAACGGCGTGCGCAGCTTCACGCCGCTCATGCTCGAACAGGGCGAGCGCGCGCATATCGTCAACACGGCTTCGGTGGCGGGGCTGCTATCGCCGCCCGCCATGGGCGTGTACAACGCGTCGAAGCATGCGGTGGTCTCGCTGACCGAAACGCTCTATCACGACCTGAAGAACGTGAGCGACCGCGTGAGCTGCTCGCTGCTGTGCCCCGCCTTCGTGCCGACCGGTATTGCGAATGCCGAGCGCAGCCGCCCCGACGAGTTGCGCAACGAAACGCCGCTCACGCGCTCGCAGCAGGCCGCCGATCTGCAGTTGCAGCGCGCGGTGCGCTCCGGCAAGCTCACGCCCGACGACGTCGCGAAAGTGACGTTCGATGCCGTGCGGGAAGGGTGTTTCTATATTCTCACGCATCCGCAGATTCTCGCTTCGGTGAAGCTGCGTCATGAGGACATCGAAACATTGCGCAATCCGACCGATCCGCTCTCGCTCAAACCTGAAGTCAAGAAAGCGCCGCAATAAAAGCGGCGCACGGGGTCCGTGCCATGCCTCTCACCGCGAAGATCGCACTCGTGCTCGACATGGTGGCCCGTACCGGCCGCGCGCCCTATCACGAGCAGACGGCGCAGGAGGCGCGCGCCGAGTATGAAAAGAGCGCCACGGTGCTCGAAATCCCCGCTGCGCCGATGCATGGCGTGGAAGACCTGCAGGTGCCGATGCGTGATGGCACGACGATCCGCGCGCGTCTCTATGTGCCGGTCGAGCCGCTTTGGGCGGAACCGCTGCCTGTGCTCGTCTACTATCACGGCGGCGGCTTCACGATCGGCAGCGTCGACACGCACGATGCGCTTTGCCGCATGTTCGCGCGCGACGCGCGCTGCGCCGTGTTTTCCGTGGACTACCGGCTCGCGCCCGAACATCGTTTCCCGACGGCGGTGCACGACGCGTTCGACGCCTACACATGGCTCCACGCGCACGCGGCCGAGTATGCGTTGGATGACTCGCGCTTCGCCGTGGGCGGCGACAGTGCGGGCGGCACGCTCGCCACGGTCTGCGCAGTGCTGGCGCGCGACGCGGGTATCGCGCCCGTGCTGCAACTGCTGTTCTATCCGGCCGTGAGCGCGCATCAGCAGACCGAATCGCACAAGCGTCTTGCAGATGGCCATTTGCTGACCGCACCGACTATCCAGTGGTTCTTCGATCACTACGTACGCGACAACTCGGATCGCGACGACTGGCGCTTTGCGCCGCTCGACGGCACGCGCGGCGAGCCGGATTTTCGCGGCGTCGCGCCGGCGTGGATCGGTGTGGCCGAGTTCGATCCGCTCGTGGACGAGGGCGTGGCCTATGCGCAAAAGCTGCGCGATGCGGGCAACGAGGTCACGCTCGAACGATTCGACGGCGTGATTCACGAGTTCATCAAGATGGGCGCATTCATCGACGAGGCGCGGCGCGCCCAGCTGCAGGCCGTCCACGCGCTGCGTGCGGCGCTCGGCACGCTCGACTAAAGCGCGCTTAGCCTCTTTCGACCGTATAGGTCTCGTGGCGCTCGAAGGCACCCGGGCGCGCGACGCGGTGCGAGCCGTCGTCGTCGCTGCGCTCTATCGCTTCCACATCCAGAAGGGCGCCGCGCAGCGTGACACGCAGCGCCGTGGTGCCGCGCGTGCCGTAATCGGGCGTTTCGATGAAGGCCGCGGAAAGCGCGCGTTCGCGTTCCAGTGAAATACCCGTAGCGGGCAAGTCGCGGTCGGGCGCGACTTGCGGGTCCCGCATCATCTCTACGAGCCGTGCGAGCGGCACCTGCGCGTCGCCTCCTGCGAGTTGCGCGAGTTCGGCGCGCTTGCGCACGAGCTTGGGCCACGGTGTGTCGAGCACGGCGTTCGAAATACCGTGCGTGCCTTCGGGCAGCAACGCGGGCGCACGGTCCGCGCGATTGCAGTACCACGCAAGCTCGCGCCTAGACCAGTCGCCGACGATCAGATTGAAGCCGTTGTAGAGGTCGCCCGAGCGCGCGATTTCGTCGAGATAGCCGAGCGGCGTATCGGGGAGATCCTGCGCGCCGGTGAGCCAGCGCGAGACGAGCGTGCCGCGCGTGGGTGCGTCGGGGCGCATGTCGTTCGGCGCGCGATAGTTCGTGAGCGCGGCGAAGCGGCCGCTGCGCGTCATGCCAAGCCAGGTGCCGCCGCCCACGAGATCGCGGCCCGCCAGCACGCCCGTTGCCGAACTGCCCGGCGACGTGATGTCGTCCGAGGCGTTCCACCAGTGCAGGGGATCGGCGGTGCGGCGCAGGAACTCGTCGCGGTTGGCCGCGAGCGTGAAAAGCGCGCCAGCGTTCGCGCGCGGACGCCAGTCGAAGACGATCAGGCACATGGGGTGGGCCCTTGCAGGGTCGGGAGTGGGGCCGCGCCCACGCGTTGAGAGACGCGGGGCGCCTCACTCGCAATGGACGCGGTGTGCGGCGTCAAACTTCGGCAGGCAACGCGTACGGCAGCGGCAGCACGCGCAGCGCGGGGCCGTCCGCGGCGCCGAGATGCACGCTGCCCGTTTCGAGCGCGGCAAGCTTGATCTCGGCGAGCAGATCGACGCCGCCCTCGGGCGCGGCTGCGGCGTTGACGATCATGCCGCACGGCTGGCTGGGGTCGTCCGAATGAAACAGCTCGACGCCCGCGTGCGCGGCGTCCAGGCTCGCGGCCACATTGGCGAGCGCGGTGCGGCGCTTGATCGTGCCGCGATACTGGCTGCGCGCGACGATTTCCTGGCCCGGATAGCAGCCCTTGCGGAAATTCACGCCGCCCAGCACGTCGTAATTGACCATCTGCGGCACGAACTGCTCGCTCACGGCCTGCGTGATGCGCGGCTCGCCCGCGCGAATGTCGAGCCAGTCCCACACGGCCGGCGACACGCGCTTCACCGCACCGTCGAGCTTCGCGAGGCGCGCCTGCACGGCTTCTTTCGGGCCGACCCACAGATAACGCAGCACGCCGGCCGCGTCGGGCACGCGGATCAGCGTGCCTGCGGGGTCGTCCACTTTCACGTGCACGCCGTCGGGCAGGGCGTCGAACACGCTCGCGAGCGCGCCGCGCACGTCGCCCGCAAGGCCCACCACGAGCAGCTTGTCGGTGTCGTCGGTGAGCTTGGCCTTGGCGCGCAGCACGAACATCGACAGGCGTTTTTGCACCGTTGCCTGCACGTCTTTCGAGATCAGGAGGCGGATCGTGTCGCCCGTCTTCCAGGTGAGGAACGAGGCAAGCAGACGCCCCTTGGGCGAGCAGTAGCCCGCAAGGCGCGCACCGGCTACGTCGAGATGCTGGACGTCGTTGGTGAGCTGGCTGTGCAGGAAGGTCGCCGCGTCGTCACCATTGGCGTCGATCACGCCGAACTGCGGCAGGATCGCGTAGGCGCCCCCTTGCAAAACGGCGTCGAAGTCGGCCGCGCCTGGAGGCGCATCGGCAGGGGAAAATTCAGGAGCGGAGAGCGTGGAAGCGGGATCGAGCGGTGAGTTCATGGATTCGGGGAACAGTCAATCCTGACTTTAGCGAAGGCAAGCAGTTATTATATGAGGTCCCCCTGAGTCGTGTTTCCATGTCCCTCCTGAAGAAATGCCTTGTTGCCGGCGCCGCGCTAGTCGTGATTGGCGCCGCCGCGGCGGGCGGCGTATGGCGCTGGGCCACCACGCCCCTCGAACTTGCCGCCCCACAGCTCGACGTCACCATCAAGCCGCACAGCACCGTGCGCAGCGTCACGCTGCAATTGCGGCGCGGCGGCGTGCCCGTGCAGACACCGCTTTTCGTGCTCATGACGCGCGTGCTCGGCCTGCAAAGCCAGCTCAAATCGGGCAACTACGAGTTCAAGGCGGGTGTCACGCCGTATGACGTGCTCCAGAAGATGGCGCTTGGCGACGTGAACGAGTCCGTGGCCACGATCATCGAAGGCTGGACCTTCAAGCACATGCGCGCCGAACTCGACGCGAACCCTGCGCTGCGCCACGACACGGCCGGCATGAGCGATGCCGAGCTGCTTGCGGCGATCGGCGCGCCGCCGGCACCGAACGGCAGCGGCGAGGGGTTGTTTTTCCCCGACACTTATCTCTTCGACAAGGGGGCGAGCGATCTCGATGTCTATCGCCGTGCCTATCATCTGATGCAAACGCGTCTGAGCGAAGCGTGGACCGCGCGCGCGCCTGGCTTGCCGCTCAAGTCGCCCTACGAGGCGCTGACGCTCGCTTCGCTCGTGGAGAAGGAGACGGGCCGCGCCGCCGACCGCGCGCTCGTGGCGGCCGTGTTCTCGAACCGGCTGAAAGTGGGCATGCCGCTGCAGACGGACCCGGCCGTGATCTACGGCCTCGGCGACACCTACGCGGGGCATTTGCGCAAGCGCGATCTGCAGTCGGACACTCTTTACAATACCTACCTGCGCCTTGGGTTGCCGCCAACGCCCATTGCACTGCCAGGCGCCGCGGCGATCGAGGCGGCGCTCAATCCGGCATCGACGGCCGCGCTGTACTTCGTGGCGCGCGGCGACGGCAGCAGCGTTTTTTCAGACAATCTTGTCGACCACAACAAGGCCGTCGACAAATACATCCGGGGTAACTAAATGGCGCGGGGCCGATTCATCACGTTCGAAGGCATCGACGGCGCGGGCAAGACCACGCATCTCGCCTGGTTTCGCGATCAGCTCGTCGAGAAACTCGCGCCCTCGGGCCGAACGGTCGTCATGACGCGCGAACCCGGCGGCACGCCGCTTGGCGAATCGATCCGCGATCTCGTGCTGCATCAGCCGATGGACCTCGAAACCGAGGCGCTGATGATGTTCGCGGCGCGCCGCGAGCACCTCGCCAAGGTGATCGAGCCCGCGCTCGCGCGCGGCGACTGGGTGCTGTCCGACCGCTTCAGCGACGCCACCTTCGCCTACCAGGGCGGCGGCCGCGGGCTGCCGCGCGACAAGCTCGAAACGCTGGAGCGCTGGGTGCAGGGCGGGTTCCAGCCGGACCTCACCGTGTTGTTCGACCTGCCGCCCGATACGGCGAGCGAACGGCGAGGTGCGGCGCGCGAGCCCGACCGCTTCGAAAGCGAATCCGACGCGTTCTTCAATCGCACGCGCACCGAGTACCTGCGCCGCGCGGAAGAGGCGCCGTACCGTTTCGCGATCATCGATTCGTCGCAGGGTATCGACGCGATTCGCGCCAAGCTCGAACAAGTGATCGCAACGCTTTGATTTCAAGGCGATATTTGGTGCTCTTATATGGCTGCACGATTTTTGTGTAACTTCTCGTGAAAGTCGTCTAACCGATTGATTTTAAAGATGATCTATCCTTGGCAAACCGACGACTGGCAACGCCTGCAGCAACTGCGCAGCCACTGGCCGCATGCGCTGCTGCTGCACGGCCAGGCGGGTATCGGCAAGCGCCAGTTCGCCCAGCATCTGGCGAAAGGACTGCTCTGCGAAGCGCCGCAGGCCAACGGCGAGCCGTGCGGCGCCTGTGCGGCGTGCAACTGGTTTGTTCAGGGCAATCATCCGGATTACCGGATCGTCGTACCGGAGGCCCTGGCGGGCGAAATCGGCCAGGCCGGCGACGACGACGCCAAGGCCGAGAAAGCAGACAAGGGTGACGGCGAAGAGAGCAAGAAGGGCCGCGCGCCGAGCAAGGAAATCCGCATCGAGCAGGTGCGCGCGCTACTCGACTTCACAGGCGTGGGCTCGCACCGCGGCGGCCTGCGTGTGGTCGTGCTGTACCCGGCCGAGGCGCTGAACGTCGCCGCCGCGAACGCGCTGCTGAAGACGCTCGAAGAGCCGCCCGCGGGTGTCGTGTTCCTCGTGGTATCGGCGCGCATCGATCGCCTGCTGCCAACCATCATCAGCCGTTGCCGGCAGTGGCCCATGGGCACGCCCGCGCCCGAAGCCGCCACGGCCTGGCTCGCGCACCAGGGCGTGGACGACGCGCCGGCGCTGCTCGCCGAAGCCGGCGGCGCGCCGCTCGCGGCGCTCGCGCTCGCGAACGACGAAAACCGCACGCTGCGCGACTGGACGCTGGCCCAGCTCGCGGCGGGCCCGGCTTGCGACGCTTTTGCCTGCGGCGAGACGCTGCAAAAGCTGCCGGTGCCGCTCGTGCTCGGCTGGCTGCAGCGCTGGGTCTACGATCTGCTCGCACAGCACACCGCAGGCCGTCCGCGCTATTTCCCGCAGGCCACGAACGGCCTCGCGCGCTGCGCCGCGAAGCTCGACGCGGCGGCACTGGCGCGCTACCTGAAAACGGTCACGCGCCAGCGCGCCGTGGAAAACCATCCGCTGAATGCGCGCCTCGTGTTCGAGGAACTCTTTCTCGGCTATCGTGAACTGTTCGCCTGACGCTCGCGTTCAGGCCTGAATCTTTCATCGCAGGACCACCCATGTTTGTCGATTCACATTGCCACATCAACTTCGAGGGCCTCGGCGACCGCCTCCCGCAGGTGCTCGAGAACATGCGCGAGAACGCCGTCACGCACGCGCTGTGCGTGTCGGTGGACCTCGAAACGCTGCCTTCGGTGCTCGACATTGCGAGCCGCTACGAGAACGTCTACGCGTCGGTGGGCGTGCATCCCGACCACGAACACATGCGCGAGCCCAGCGTGGCCGAACTGGTCGAGCTGGCCGAGCATCCGAAGGTGATCGCGATCGGCGAAACGGGGCTCGATTACTATCGCCTGGGCGAGCGCACGATCGCCGACATGGAGTGGCAGCGCGAGCGCTTTCGCACCCACATTCGCGCGGCGCACGCCACGGGCAAGCCGCTCATCGTCCATACGCGCGCGGCTTCCGACGACACCCTGCGCATCATGGAAGAAGAGCGCGCGGGCGAGCCCGGCGGCGTGATGCATTGCTTCACGGAACCGTGGGCGATTGCCGAGCGCGCGCTTGCGCAGAATTTTTACATCTCGCTTTCGGGCATCGTGACGTTCAAGAGCGCGACGGATGTGCAGGAGGTCGCGCGCCGCGTGCCGATCGAGCGCCTTTTGATCGAAACCGATTCGCCATACCTTGCGCCAGTGCCATTTCGTGGCAAACCCAATGAACCTGCGTACGTGAGCCATGTCGGAAGATTCATTGCCCAGCAACGCGGGTTGCCGGACGCCGAACTCGGCGCTGTCACCACACAGAACTTTTTCCGGCTCTTCAAGATCCAGCCTCAGGCTTGAATCGCAAACCGCATGCTGTCAATGGTGTTAAATATCAACGACATAGCAGATAACGTTAAGGCTTGACATGAACTCGAAACCGCTTCCGCACGCCGCAAACCCTGTCCGCCGTACCGCCGCCGCGCTCGTGCTCGGCGTCGCCGCCACGCTGTTTGGCGCCGCGGCCCACGCCGCTCCGATCGACTCGCTCATCAAGAGCGTCAAGTTCGACGACGACAAGGGCGTGCAAAAAGCGCTCGCAAACGGCATGGACCCGAACGCCACGGACGACCAGGGCATGCCGCTCCTCGTGATCGCGGCGCGCGAGAAGTCCGACAAGGTTGGGGCGGTGCTGCTCGACAACCCGAAGACGAACATCGCCGCCGAAGACCGCGCAGGCGAAAACGCGCTGATGCTGGCCTCGCTCAACGGCGACGTGGACTTCGTGAAGCTGCTCATCGCCAAGGGCGCCGAGGTCAACAAGAAGGGCTGGACGCCGCTGCACTACGCCGCCGCGAACGGCAACGACGACGTTGCGAAGCTCCTGATCGGCTATTCGGCCGACGTCAACGCGCTGTCGCCCAACGGCACGACGCCGCTGATGATGGCCGCGCGCGGCGACCATCTCACGACGCTCCAGATGCTGCTCGAGCACGGCGCGACGCTCGGCGCCAAGAACCAGATCGGCATGACGGCGCTCGATTTCGCGCGCCAGTACAAGGCGCCGGACGCGATCAAGGACCTGACGGCACGCATGACGCAGGCTGGCCTCTCCACGGCGAGCCCGGCAGCGCCGCAAAACAGTGCAAAATAATGGGGATGAAGGCGGCCGCACTGGACCAACGCGGCCGACCGGCAGCGCTCGACATGCTCGCAGCGCTGCTCCCCACGACAATTCAAGGAGAACCATGCTGCGGGTTCTGATCTGTGCGGGCGCGATGGCGTTGCCGCTCTCCGCTTTCGCATTCACGGCAAGCGACCTCAACCGGCTCTGCACGAAGACCGACGTGGCTTCGCGCAGTGCGTGCGCTGCCTATATCGAAGGTGCCGCCGACGGCATCTTCAACACGATCGACGCCATCGGCGGCACTACCGGGCCGCGCGTGGGTCAATACTTCTGCCTGCCGCCCGACGCGCGCTCCGCGCAACTGACCGACGCGGTGCGCAAGTACATCGCCGACAACCCGAACGTGGCCGGCTATAACGCCAGTACCGCCATTTCGCTCGGGCTTGGCAAGGCGTTTCCCTGCAAGACCGGCAACGGCAGTTGAGGCCGGTCGGTTGTAGTAGACGTAACGAGTAGCACGGCGCGGCGCCTTCTCTCGCCGCGCCACTCATCATCGAGGCCGCTGCGAGGCCAGTTGAACCGTCGCCGTGGCCGTCCGCGGGCTTGGCGCCCGTGCCGTTTCCAAGAGTCACCTTTTTGCTCAGGATGCTCAGGAGGAACTGGCCGCAGATGCCGACACTCGACGATCTCTCCCGTTTTACCGACGCTCCGTTGCACGACTGGCTCGGCACGTTGCTCGTGAGCGCGCTCGCGCTCGTTCTCGCGTTCGCCATGCACTGGGTCGGCGGCCGCGTCCTGCTGCGCATCGCACGCCCGTATCCGCGCGTCAGCGTGTTCTTGCGCTATATCCGCAAGCCGGCTTTGGCCGTCCTCGCCATCCTCGCGATCGAGTTCGTCTGGTGGCAGGCGCCCGACACGCTCAGGCACATCGACGGCCTGCGCGAGTTGTGCGCGTTCGCGCTGATCGCCGCGATCACCTGGCTTTCGGTGCGCTGCGCGGCCGCGATCGGCGAGGCCATCATCGCCGCGCATCCGCTCGACATCGCCGACAACCTCCAGGCCCGCCGCATTCACACCCAGGCCCGTGTGCTCGCGCGCACGGTGATGGTGCTCATCATCATCGTGGGGGTGGGCGCGGCGCTCATGACCTTCCCGAACGTGAGGCAGATCGGTGCGAGCCTGCTCGCTTCGGCGGGCGTTGCCGGTCTCGTCGCCGGTATCGCGGCACGCCCCGTGCTAGGGAATCTGATCGCCGGTTTGCAGATCGCGCTCTCGCAGCCGATCCGGCTCGACGACGTGGTCGTGATCCAGGGCGAGTGGGGGCGCATCGAGGAAATCACGGGTACCTACGTTTCGGTGCGGATCTGGGACCAGCGGCGGCTCATCGTGCCGCTGCAGTGGTTCATCGAGAATCCGTTCGCGAACTGGACGCGCAGCAGCTCGCAGATCATCGGCACGGTGTTTCTGTGGCTCGACTACCGCATGCCGCTCGCGCCGCTGCGCGAGGCGCTCGCGCGCATCGTCGACGGCGCGCCCGAATGGGACCGCCGCGTGCAGGTTCTACAGGTCACCGACGCCAACGAGCGCGCCATGCAGGTGCGCGTGCTCGTGAGTTCGCGCGACTCGGGCCTGAACTTCGATTTGCGTTGCCGCGTGCGCGAAGGGCTGCTCGATTTCGTCAACGAGCACTATCCGCAGTTCCTGCCGCGTGCGCGCGCCGAGGTTTCCGCGGAACTCGAAAGCAGCACCGGCGACGTGTCGTCGTTCGTGCGGCGCCCGGCGCGGCAGGCTGCGGCGAGCACGGCGGCTCATACTGAGGCCGATCCCGTGACGGGCACACGCGTGCCGGGGGATAGCGAGGAACGGGAGGTGCATCGCCAGGCGGCGGCGACGGATGCCAACGCGACCGAAGCCGCCAGCGCCCGTGAGCCGGCGACTGAAAGTCGCCGCGAGGGAGCCTGAACCGCAGCGAAGGTCACCTGCGCACAACGGCGGCACGCTGCTCGGGCAATTCATTGCGCAGTCGATGCAGCAGTGCGAGGACAGGAGGAGGAACGGCAAGATGGGCAGACTGATAGTCGTCTCGAACCGCGTGGCGACGCCGACCGAAACCAAAGGCTCGGCGGGCGGGCTCGCGGTTGGCGTGTTCGGCGCGCTGAAGGACTCGGGCGGCGTGTGGTTCGGCTGGAGCGGCGACGTAGTGAGCGAGACGGTGGCGAACGCGGGGCCGACGCTCGTCGAAGACGGCCCCGTCACCTTCGCTACGGTCGGCCTCACGCGCAAGGACTACGATCAGTACTACCGCGGCTTCTCGAACGCCACACTGTGGCCGGTCTTCCACTACCGCAACGACCTCGCGCGCTACGAGCGCGACGAATACGCGGGCTACCGGCGCGTAAACGCGTGGCTCGCGCACAAGCTCATGAAGCTGATTCACCCGGACGACAACATCTGGGTTCACGACTATCACCTGATTCCGTTCGCCGAAGCGCTGCGCTCGGAAGGCGTGCGCAACCGTATCGGCTTCTTCCTGCATATTCCGTTTCCTTCGCCGCAAGTGCTGCAGACCATTCCGCCGCACGAAGAACTCGTCAGATCGCTGTGCTGCTACGACCTGCTGGGCTTCCAGACGCAGAACGACCAGCAGGCGTTTCACGACTACATCGCGCGCGAGGCGCGCGGCAAGGTGGGAGCGCGCGCGGAGAATCCGGAGCAGGGTGAAGTCGAAGCGTACGGCCGCAAACTGCGCACGGGTGTCTACCGCATCGGCGTGTTTCCCGATGAAATCGCCGAGCAGGCTGCGCGCTACGAAAGCCGCCAGCACGTGCTCGATCTCAAGCAGAGTCTGGAAGGGCGCAAGCTCATCATGAGCGTGGACCGGCTCGACTACTCGAAGGGGCTCGTCGAGCGTTTCCATGCGTTCGAGCAGTTGCTGGAAACATCGCCCGAATGGCGCGGCAAGGTCACGCTCGTGCAGATTGCGCCGCCCACACGATCGGACGTCGCGAGCTACAAGGTCATACGCGAGGAACTGGAGCGCGAGGCGGGGCGCATCAACGGCCGCTATTCGAGCCTCGATTACACGCCGATCCGCTATCTGAGCCAGCAGTACGACCGCTGGAAACTGATGTCGCTCTTTCGCGAGTCGCAAATCGGCTATGTGACGCCGTTGCACGACGGCATGAACCTCGTCGCCAAGGAGTATGTGGCTGCGCAGAATCCCGCCGATCCGGGCGTGCTCGTGCTCTCGATCTTCGCGGGCGCGGCGGCTGAACTTTCCGGTGCGTTGCTCGTGAATCCTCACGATGCGACCGGTATGTCGGAAGCGCTGGAACGCGCGCTCTCGATGCCGCTTGAAGAGCGCCAGTCGCGCTACCAGACCAACATGGAGGCGCTCAGACGCAACGATCTGGGCGTGTGGCGCGACAGCTTCCTGCGCGATCTCGCGGCAGTGCCCCAGCCGCGCTGACGGCTGCAGGGCACAGGCGGTTCGCGCGGCTGCACGATTGCGTATGATGCGTGGCTTATCGAGGCACCACCAAGGCACCACCACGGCATCACCCAAGGCACTCGCCACGCACGTTCATGCTGACTACGCTCGCCATCGCCAATTACCGCTCGCTGCGCGAGCTCGTCGTGCCGCTGGGCGCGCTCAACGTCGTGACCGGCCCGAACGGCAGCGGCAAGTCGAATCTTTATCGCGCGCTGCGCCTGCTCGCGCTCACGGCGCGCGGCGGCGTGATTCCGTCGCTGGCGCGCGAAGGCGGCCTGCAATCGACGCTATGGGCGGGCCCCGAGCGCTTCTCGCGCGCGGTCGAAGCGGGTGAGTACGCAGTGCAGGGCACGGTGCGCAAGGATGCGGTGAGCCTGCACCTTGGTTTCGCGGGCGACGCCTTCGGCTACGCGATCGATCTGGGATTGCCGTTGCCTTCGTCCACCTCGCAGTTTTCGCTGGACCCGGTCATCAAGCGCGAGTGCATCTGGAGCGGACCGATCCTGCGGCCTTCGGCGCTGCTCGTGGACCGCCAGGGGCCGATGATCCGCATCCGCGACGCATCGGGCGAATGGACGACGCTCGCGCAGCCCGTGGCGAGCTTCGACAGCATGATGACCGAGTACGCCGACCCGCGCAGCGCGCCTGAAATGATCGCCGTGCGCGAGCAGATCCGCTCGTGGCGCTTCTACGACCACTTCCGCACCGACGAACACGCGAGCGCGCGCCAGGTGCAGATCGGCACGCATTCGCCAGTGCTCGCCGACGACGGCGCCAACCTCGCCGCCGCGCTGCAAACGATCCGCGAGATCGGCGACGGGCAGGCGCTCGACACCGCCATTGGCGACGCCTTTCCGGGCGCGCGCGTGGAGATCGTGAATCACGAGGGCCGTTTCGAGGTGGCGCTGCGCCAGGAGGGGTTGCTACGGCCGCTGCGCGGCGCGGAGCTCTCGGACGGGACCTTGCGTTACCTGTTGCTCGCGGCGGCGCTGCTGAGCCCGCGGCCGCCCGGCCTGCTGGTGCTCGACGAGCCCGAGACGAGCCTGCACCCGGACCTGCTGCCGTCGCTTGCACGGCTCATCGCGCGGGCGTCGCTGCACTCGCAGGTCATCGTGGTCTCGCACGCGGCGCGGCTCGTGGCGGCACTGGAGCGCGAGGCGGGCAGCCAGTCGGTCGTGCTCGAGCGGCGCCTCGGCGCAACCGGATTCGCCGATCCGGACACGCTCGACGCGCCGGCATGGAAATGGCCCGCCAGGTAGGCCGGTAGGGCAAACGCAGGGATTGTTTCGGCATGTAACACCGTATAGAAATTGAAAGACTGACGGCGCACGTCGCCCGCTTGCCGAATAATGGGGATAGCCGAATGGGACAGTTGCCCCGTCGCGCAGGCCTGACCGGACCCAACCCCGCAACAATCCGTGCTTACCCGGGGTAAGCCCGGGCCGCGGACGCCGGGTCCGGCTGCCTTAGAATGTCCAGCACCGCAAGAACGGGCAACGCGGCCCCGTTTCCTGGAGACACTCGATGAGAATTGCGCAGATCGCCCCGCTGACCGAATCGGTCCCGCCTAAGCTCTATGGCGGCACCGAGCGCGCTGTTTCATACATCACCGAAGCGCTGGTCGAACTCGGGCACGACGTCACGCTGTTCGCGAGCGGCGACTCGCTCACGAGCGCGAAGCTCGAGCCCGTGTGGCCGCGCGCGCTGCGGCTAGATCCCGGCATTCGCGACCGCATCGCGCCGCACATGCTCCTCATGGAAATGGTGCGCCGTCAGGCTGACCAGTTCGATGTGTTGCACTTCCATATGGACTACTACTCGTTTTCGGTGTTCAAGCGCCAGGAAACGCCGTTCGTGACGACGCTGCACGGCCGCCTCGACCTGCCCGAACAGCAGCCGGTGTTCGATACGTTCAACACCGCGCCCGTCATTTCGATCTCGAACTCGCAGCGCCAGCCAATGCCGCAGGCGCGCTGGCTGCGCACGGTCTACCACGGCCTGCCGGAGACGCTGTACACGCCGCAGCCCGTGGAACAGCGCTATCTAGCGTTTCTCGGCCGTATCTCGCCGGAAAAGCGCGTCGACACGGCAATACGCATTGCCGGGCGTTGTGGGTTGCCCATCCGCATTGCCGCCAAGGTCGACGAAGCCGACCGCGAGTATTTCGAGCGCGACATCAAGCCGCTGCTCGCGCTGCCGCACGTCGAGTACGTGGGTGAGATCAACGACAGCCAGAAGGCCGAATTCCTCTCCGGCGCGCATGCGCTGCTGTTCCCGATCGACTGGCCGGAGCCGTTCGGCCTCGTGATGATCGAGGCGATGGCGTGTGGCACGCCCGTGGTCGCGTTCAATCGCGGCGCGGTGCCGGAGGTGGTGGAAGAGGGTGTGACGGGCTTTATCGTCGAGGACGAGATTGGTGCCGTGGCGGCGGTGAACCGCCTCTCGCGCGTGGCGCGTGCCGGTGTGCGGCGCCGCTTCGAAGAGCGTTTCACCTCGCACCGCATGGCGCAGGAGTACGTGCAGGCGTATGAGGCCGTGATTCGCGCGAACAAGCGCTCGCGCTTCAAGGTGATCGATACGTCCGCGAGCTGAGCCCGCGGACGTAACGGGCGCGCTTACGCGCGTTTAAAGGTCGAGCTTCGTGATCTTCGTGCCGCCGAGCGAGAGGTCGCCGATCAGCCCGCTGTTGGTGAGCACGAAGACCTGCACGGGCTTGGTGGCCGTGGTGGTATCGATCGAGCCGTTCGCGCCGACCTTCACGAGCGCGACCGATGCGTCGCCGCCTGCCGACCAGCCGCTCGAATTGCGGAATTTCGCGAGCGCGTCTTCCGTCATGAAGAGATAGACGACCGACTTCGACTGCACGCCGAGCGTTGCGCCGACCGAAGCCGACGACGTGCTGTAGAAGCCAACCGTGCTGCCGCCCACGCGCAGTGCGCCGTCGCCGTGCTCGCCGCCTACGCCAATGCCCGCCTGGATCACGCGCGGAAACACGAGGATGCCGCGAGCTTTGCTGACCAGTTCACGCGAGCCTGGCACGGTTTGATAGAGACGCGAAAGCGTAGCGTCGACGTCGGAGTTGATTGAGTCGGCGCGCGACGCGCTGGTCGCGGCGTTCGGTGCCTGGCTGCCGGTGGTGGTGCAGCCCGAGAGTGCCGCGGCGCCGATGGCGATAGCGACAGAAGCCTTCAAAATGAAGCGGGATACGGCCATTTTATTCTCCGTTCTGGTTTCCGGGCGCCGTGATGTCACGGCGTCCGTTTGTTATACCTGAACGTCCCGCTCCGCACTTTGAGGCTGCGCAGCACAAACGCTGCGCGGTGGCCCATGCACGAAAGAAGCTAGTGCTCCGGCACCGGTTTGGCCGTGGGCCGCCGCAGGGCGCGCTTCACGCCGCCGATCAGCACGCCGAACGCGAGCAGCACCGCAGCAGGCACGACCCAGTAACCGACGAACGCGTGCCACAAATAGCCCGCGAGCGTGGTGCGTCGTACTGCGTATTCATCACGCGCTTCCTGCTGGCGCTGCGCGTTCGCCGCGAGCACTGCGGCGGGGCAACCGGCCGCACGCGCGGTGTCTGGCGTGCCGTGGCAGCGTAGCGCGGCGCCGGCGTCACGCTCCGCGTCGGTGAAGGTCCAGGTCGTCAGCGCGCGCTGCAAGTCCGCGCGGTTGTACGCCATCTCGTCCTGAACCTCGCGCACCGCGACGATCATCACCGGGACAAGCCAGAAGGTGATCACCATCAGCCAGCGGCGAAACCAGCGGTTCTTGTGTCTCCATGCCATCTGCGCCTCCGTTCGATGCCTTTGGCATCAACGTCAACTCGGCTGCCCGATGGCTAATAGGTGATTTCGCAGGCAGGGGCCGCCGCTCCAGCCATCATAGGAGAAAAACGACCAGGCTGAATGCGCTGGATTACGCAAATCCGCGCGTTTTCACGTGACTTTGCCTCCTTCCACGATGATTCGCACAACCGAAGACCCGGGCGCGCGCAGATCGAGCGAACGCTGCAGCGCACAAAACCGCCGCATAAAAAAACGCGCCGCAGCAAACGCTGCGGCGCGTGGGACCTGCCGTTCAGAAGGGTGCCCGAATTCGGTTCGCTCAGCTCTTTGTCGAAAGGCACGTCTTCATGAAAGCCTTGCGGTCGTCGCCCTTTTTGTCGCCGGCCTGGGCGTTGCACGCCTTCATCCGCTCCTGCTGGGTCATCGTCGGAGCCGGAACACCGGCAGCCGAAAGACACTGCTTCATGAATGCCTTGCGATCATCGCCTTTCTTGTCACCGGCCTGGGCGTTGCACGCCTTCATCTTGTTCTGCTGGCTGTTCGCAGCGGGCGCGGCGGGCGCAGCAGGCGCGGCGGTTTGCGCGAACGCCGGCGCGGCCAGCACGCCGCCCAGCACGATTGCAGCAATGACGGATTGCATCTTCATCGTTCACTCCCTTGAGTTTGGTCGTTCTGAGTTACCGTGCGGCCCGGCCGCTTGTGGACGGTGCGTCTTGCGTGCGCCGCCATTATGGCAAAGCCGCCATTAAAACGATGCGGCGATGTGTTCGGTTGACGCGCGCGCTGCTGCACAATGTTCGCTATCGGCCGTCGACTCAGCCAACCTGGTCCGACGCGGCCGCAACAGCACGGAGAACACGCATGCATTACCTCTTGATGTACGAGCTTGCAGACGACTATCTCGAACGCCGCCCCGAACACCGCAGCGCGCATCTGGCGCTGGCATGGGCCGCCGCCGAACGCGGCGAACTGCTGCTCGGGGGAGCCATTGCCGATCCCGTCGACAACGCGCTGCTGCTTTTCCAGGGCGACAGCCCGGCCGCCGCAGAAGCGTTCGCGCGCGCCGATCCGTATGTGCGCTCAGGGCTCGTGAAGCAGTGGCGCGTGCGGCCCTGGCAAACGGTGGTAGGCGAAGCGGCTTCGAATCCGGTGCGATAGGGTGCGCCAGGGTGCAATCGGGCGCGGATGGGTGCGATCGAGTGCGAGAACAAACAGCGGGCGCGGCTCAGTCCGGCGCCTCGCCGTTTGCGTCCTCAGCGGCCGCTAGCGCCAGCAGGTCGCGTACGGTCTCGTCGCTGACCTGATCGAAGTCGAGGTAGAACTGGCCGACGCTGTAGAACGCCTCGGGCATGCGTGCGCAAACGAATTCGTCCACGGCGCCGCTCAGGCGCTCTTGCGAGCCGGCGGGCGCGACCGGAAGCGCCGCGACAATGCGCGCCGGGCCAAGCGTGGCAAGTGCGAGCGCCGCGGCCTTGAGCGACGCACCTGTTGCCATCCCGTCGTCGACGACAATCGCGACCCGGCCCGCCACCGCAAGCGGCGCACGTTCGCCGCGATAGCGCGCCTCGCGGCGGCCAAGCTCGATACGCGCGAGCGCCATGGCGCTTTGCAATTGCGCTTCGCTCACGCCGGCGCTGCGCACGAGCGAGCTGTCCACGTACTGCGCGCCGTTCGACGACAACGCGCCCATGGCGAGTTCCGCCTGCCAGGGCAGGCCGAGCTTGCACACGGGTAGAACGTCGAGCGGCACGTGCAGCGCCTTCGCGATTTCATAGCCTACCGGCACGCCGCCGCGCGGGAGCGCGAGCACGATCACGTCGCGTCTGCCCGCGTAGGCCGAGAGCGGACCGGCGAGCAAGCGGCCCGCCTCGCGGCGGTCGGTAAAGGGGCGTTCCATGAGGAGATCCTCCGATCCCGTTGCGGGCAAACCGCCGCACAACGATGCGTTCAGTTTGCCACTCACAGGCGCACGCTGCTCGTAAAGCAACGCCGCGCACGCAGCCAGCACGCCGCACACCGTGCGAGTGGTGCGCGCATGCCACGGCCAGCGCGATCCAAAGCCTGGCGGCATTCATTTGCATACGCGGATTTCTCGTTTGGCGCGCTCGTGCTGCCTCGCTACGATGAAGTCGATCCCGCTATCGACGAGGTCTCGCCATGTCCGAATCCGCCTCCTTCAATCCGCGCGTTGTCGAACCGGTCGTGCCCGATGCGCCTGACGGCCTCGGGCTTGCCGTCGAGCTATGGCTCGCGCGCCCGGTCGACGGCATCGCGGGCCGAGCCGTGCGCATACACCTGCGGCACGGCGCGCGCATGGAGCAGGCCGAGACGCTGCGCGATCTGCTCCATGCCGTCGGCACGGCGATCGTGGTCTCCTGAAGGCCCGGTCATCGCGCTCCTTAATCGAGCGGCGTGGCAAAGAGCGCGTCGAGCAAATTCGACGAGGACGTGTCGGCGAGGCGCGTGAGCGATTCGACCATGCGCACCTGGCAGTCCACGAGCGGCAGCATGCGAATGCGCCGCGACTCGCCGAATTCCGCATGCGCGATCACGCCCACGCCCACGCCTTGCGCGATGGCCGTCTGCAGCGCCTCGCGCCCATCCACGTAGAGCACGGGCTGGACCTGCAAGCCTTTGCGCACGAGTTCGGCTTCGAGCAATTGCTGCGTGACCGAATGCGTTTCGCGAAACACCATGGGTTCGCGCACGAGTTCCTCATAGGTCATGCGGCGCTTCTTCGCGGCGGGGCTCTCCGCGGGCACCACCGCGACCAGCGGTTCCTCGCGCAGCACGCGCGCCTGCAGCCGGCTGTGCACCTGGCGTGCGGCCGTGATCGCGGCGTCGGCTTCGCTCGCCAGCACGCGGCGCATGCATTCGGTCGCGTTCGCGATCGAAAGCTTGATCACCACGCCGGGATAGCGCCGCCTGAACGCGCCAATCAGCTTGATCGCGAGGTCCGGCGCGTCGGCGGCGAGGGCGAGTTCGCCCGATTCGAGCGCCCCTGCCGCTTCGAGCAGCCGCCGCGCGTCGCGCTCGCAGCCCACCATCTGACGCGTCACCGCGAATAGCCGCCGCCCGAGTTCCGTGAGTTCCACGCCGCGCGGCCCGCGCTCGAAGAGTTTGACCCCGAAATCCTGTTCGAGCCGCTTCACGTGGTCCGACACGGCCGGTTGCGTCAGCGAGAGCGCCTGCGCGGCGCGTGAGAACCCGCCGTGTTCGGCGACCGCGTGAAAAGCACGCAACTGCGCGTATTGCATGTCGAAGCGCTCCGGGTAAAGGGGAAACGGGGGGGGGATAAGTTGAGCTTATATCGACATCGATTATATCGATTTTACCGATGGATGGCGCTGCGCTAACGTGTCGCCATTGACAGCCCTGACGCCCACCGGAGCCCGCATGACCACCCCCGCCGAGCCGTATCTCCTGACCCCCGGACCGCTCACCACCGCGGCCTCGACCAAGGCCGCGATGCAGCGCGACTGGGGCTCGTGGGATGCCGACTTCCGCGCCATGACGGCGCAGTTGCGCGCCGCGCTGCTCCAGATCGCGGGCGACGAGCATGGTGACTATGACTGCGTGCCGTTGCAGGGCAGCGGCAGCTATTGCGTCGAGGCGATGCTCGGCAGCTTCGTGCCGCGCGATGGCCACGCGCTCGTGCTCGCCAACGGCGCGTATGGCAAGCGCATTGCCACGACGCTGCGCTACCTGGGCCGCCAGCACACCGTGCACGACACCGGCGACTACCTGCCGCCGCGCGCCGCGGACGTCGAGCGCCTGCTGGTCGCGAACCCGGACATCACGCATGTCGTCGTCGTGCACTGCGAGACCAGCTCCGGCATTCTGAACCCGATCGAGGAGATCGCGGCCGTGACGGCGCGCCAGGGGCGGCGCCTCCTGATCGACTCGATGAGCGCGTTCGGCGCCGTGCCGCTCGACGTGCGCACGCTGCCTTGCGACGCGTTCGTTTCGTCGGCGAACAAGTGCATCGAGGGCGTGCCGGGCTTCGGCTTCGTGATCGCAAAAAAAGAAGTCCTGAGCAGCGCAAAGGGTGTGAGCCACTCGCTCGCGCTGGACATCTACGACCAGTGGGATGTCATGAACCGCACCGGCCAGTGGCGCTTCACGCCGCCCACGCATGCCGTGGCCGCGTTCATCGAGGCGCTGCGGCTGCACGCGCTCGAAGGCGGTCAGCCTGGGCGACTTGCACGCTATGCGCACAACCGCGACGTGCTCGTCGAGGGCATGCGCGGGCTCGGTTTCGAGCCGCTGCTGACCGAATCCTGGCGCTCGCCCATCATCGTCACGTTCTTTTCGCCGGCCGATCCCGCATTCGACTTCACGCGCTTTTACGAGCTCATGAAGGCGCAGGGTTTCATCATCTATCCGGGCAAGCTGACCAGTGTGGAGAGTTTTCGCATCGGCTGCATCGGTGCGCTCGACGAAACCGTCATGCGCCGCGTCGTGGCCGCATGCGGCGAAGCGCTGCGCGCGCTCGGCGTGGCGAGTGCCGCGCCCGCGCCAGTCGATCTCGGCGCACGCGAAGCGCTCGCCGCTTGATGCGCGGCTATTGTTAAGAGTACAGACCACCGATTATTTAGCAGGACGCATGCAATGAAACACGTCAAGGCAGTGATCTTCGACTGGGCCGGCACCGTGGTCGACTACGGCTCGCGCGCGCCAATGGGCGCCTTCGTCGAGACCTTCGAGCAATTCGGCGTGCCGGTCACGATCGACGAGGCGCGCGGGCCGATGGGCATGGCCAAGCGTCCGCACATCGCGGCGCTGATGGCGCTGCCGCGCGTCGCGGCGGCATGGGAAGCGCGCTACGGCCACGCGCCGGGCGAGGCCGATATCGACGCCGTGTACGACGTCTTCGTGCCGAAGAACGTTGCCGTGGCCGCGCAGTACAGCGACGTCATTCCAGGCGTGGCGGCCGTGACCGCCGCGCTGCGCGCCGATGGCGTGCGCATCGGCTCGACCACCGGCTACACGCGCGAGATCATCGACCAGATCGTGCCGGGCGCGAAGGCGCAGGGCTTCGAGCCGGACAGCATCGTCTGCACCGGCGACACGCCCGAGGGCCGGCCTTCGCCCTACATGATCTACCGCACGCTGCCGCAACTCGGCGTGTGGCTCGCACGCGATGCGATCAAGGTGGACGACACCGAAGTCGGCATCGAAGAGGGCATCAACGGCGGGACGTGGGCGGTCGGGGTCGCCGTGAGCGGCAATGCCTTCGGCCTGACCGAGGAAGAAGTCCACGCGCTCGCCCCCGATGAATTCGCACGCCGGCGCGCCGCGGCCGTGGAGCGTCTGCGCGCGGCGGGCGCGCACTATGTGATCGACAGCGTTGCAGACCTGCTGCCCGTGGTGAACGAGATCGAATCGCGGCTTGCCCGCGGCGAGCGGCCGTAAGCCGAATTTCGCGCGGCTTTTGCAGGCGGCCCCGTCGCCTGCGCTAACATGGGCGCCCCTGTCATTGGCCGCCGCCCATGAAGACGTTTCTACTTTTTGTCGTGACCGCGCTCGCCGAGATCGTCGGCTGCTATCTGCCTTACCGGTGGCTGCGCGAAGGCGCGAGCGCGTGGCTTCTGTTGCCGGCCGCTGTTTCGCTTGCGCTCTTCGCCTGGCTGCTCACGCTGCATCCCACGGCCGCCGGGCGCACCTATGCGGCCTATGGCGGCGTTTATGTGTGCGTGGCGATTCTCTGGCTCTGGGCCGTCGAGGCGATCCGGCCAAGCCCCTGGGACTGGGCCGGCATTGGCTTCACGCTGGCCGGCATGGCGCTCATCATGTTCCAGCCGCGTTGAACGGCGCGAACCTCAACCGACGGTATTGACCTGCGGAAACTTGTCGCGGAACGCTTGCGGCATCGGCACGACCTTTTTCGCCTCGTAGTCGAAGAATACGAAGCCGGATTTCGCCATGGCGATGAGCGCGCCGTCGGCGGGCCGCGTAATGCGAAAGATGATGTCGCCGCCGTACTTGTTGAAATCCATGATGCCCACTTCGAAGCAGAGCGCGTCGCGCGCGTAGGCTTCGGCGCGATAGGTCGTGGCCAGATCGGTCACGATGATGCTCGTGTGCGCGTCCTTCATGCCCTCGATGCCCGCGTCGAAAAGAAAACGCGCGCGCGCCTCGGAAATCATCGAGATCATCGAATCGTTCGCGAGGTGATTGGCCGAATTGATGTCGGTAACGCGCACTGTGAGGTGCGTCGAGTAATAGAACTGGTCTTCGGGAAAGTGGAGCTCGATGCGGGCCATGATGCGATGCGAAAAATTGGGGACGGGCGACGCCAGCGGGCTTGTGCGGCATGGGCGCCGGGGCGCGCTGGCAGGCGCGATTGTAACGGCTGCCGCGTCGCCCCCGGCGCCGGCCCGGCGCTAGAATGCGTGAGCCTTTCGCCCGGGACTAGCTCGCGCGCTCGCCCCATTCATCGATTCCCGCCATGACCGACATAGCTGGCCCCGCATCCCGCACCGCCGCCGCAGCCACGCCCGCGCCGAACGATCTGCCCACGCTGAACGGCCGCACGGTCGCACTGCACCCGCTCTGCGCGCAAGACGCGCCACGCCTCGTCGCCGCGGCGGCGGACGGCGAACTCTGGAACCTCAAGGTGACCGTGGTGCCGGGTCCCGCTACTGTCGATGCCTGGATTGCCCGGGCGCTCGATGGCGTGCGTGCCGGCACCGTCATTGCGTTCACGATCCGGCTGCGCGCCAGTGATCGCGTGGTGGGGAGCACGCGTTTCTGGAAGGTCGATCGCGAGAACCGCAAGCTGGAGATCGGCTCGACGTGGCTCGCTGCCTCGGCGCAGCGCACTGTCGTGAATACCGAGGCGAAGTTTCTGATGCTCAGCTACGCCTTCGAAACGCTCGGCTTTGTGCGCGTGCAGTTCACGACCGACGTGCTCAACGCGAAGTCGCGTGCCGCCATCCTGCGCCTGGGTGCGAGAGAAGAGGGCGTGGTGCGCCGTGAACGCATCATGCCGGATGGCCGCAAGCGCGATTCCGTGCGCTTTAGCATCATCGAGGACGAGTGGCCCGAGGTGAAGGCTGGCTTGTTGCGGCGGTTACAAGCGGCCGGCTGAGCCTTGCCGCGCCAGCGCAGTGGCGCCGCGTCGGCGCAGCCGCTCGGGTGGCGCTTCAGTCGGCGGATCGCCTTCGGGTACCGGCGGCGGCTCGGGGTCCGAAACCGGAGGGGGCGGTGGGCGACGCGGATTATCGGGCTCCTCTGTCGGCAGATGGGCCTCGGGACCACGCAAAAATCGAGCGGCAAGAAGGAAGTTCGAACGCATAGACCTCTCCGGGTTGCAGGATGCGTGTGCGTGATGCGCTGCGGCACCGCGAATGCGCGAATCCACGCAAATCCATTTGCCCGGCGAAGCGCAAGCGCCGTGCCGCACAACACGCTCCTGGAACGCACGTTGCTGCGATTCGCGCACGGACCTTTGCAGTCATCTGTGAGTGGCGCGCGGCTATCCGCGCGGGCAGCAGTGGGACATCCGCCGCGCTGAGCTGGTCCCGGCGCGATTGCGCGCCGTGTAGGCGCCGCCGTATTCCGCAAGCGATCCTCTTTATGACGAACGTGGGCCACCGGGCACAGCGCTTGCATTGGCGCGGTATTCATCGTGCATTTGCACACAAGGGAGGGGGGATACCATGACGACACAATCGAATCGCCCGCTGAAAACGCGCCGCCGGGCATGCCTGCGCACATCTGCGTGCGTCGTCGCGCTTGCGTGCGCGCTTGGGTGCACGTTGGGCGCGCCTTCTGCCGTGCTCGCGCAGGGCGCACCGCAATCGATCGCCGTGCAGCGCATGGCCACGGTGCAGTCGGGCACCGGCTTTCGCGCGTCGAAGCTCGTAGGCTCCGATGTCTACGACAATAGCGGCGGCAAGATCGGCGCAATCGACGACATCGTGCTCGAATCGCCTGACGAAGGCGCCTTCGCCATTCTCTCCGTGGGCGGCTTCCTCGGCATGGGCAAGCATCTCGTGGCCGTACCGTTCAACGATCTGCGCATCGACAGGAAACAGATCGTACTGCAGACCGATAAGGCGCAGCTAAAGGCCATGCCCGAGTTCAACTACGCGCACGATTGACGCGCGCGCGGGCGCGCTTGCTGGAGGTCAAGCCGGCCAGCGCCTTAGTCCAAAGTCCTATTGCGCGCGCCACGTCCACACACCATAGTGGAAGGATGCCTCGTGGGAGGCGTCCGAAGCGGGGAGCAATTCAATGGCGAAGAAAGAGGAAGTCAAGGCCGCGAGTGCAACGCAGCCGGCGGAAAAACTCAGCGAAAAAGCCTATCAAAAGGAGCTCGAGCACTTGCATGGCGAACTCGTTCGCTTGCAGGAGTGGGTGGTCCAGAAGCGCCTGCGGGTATGCATCCTGTTCGAAGGGCGCGACGGCGCAGGCAAGGGCGGCACGATCAAGGCGCTCACCGAACGGGTGAGCCCGCGCGTGTTTCGCGTATTCGCGCTGCCCGCGCCCACGGAGCGCGAAAAGTCGCAAATGTACTTTCAGCGCTACCTGCCGCTGTTGCCCGCTGCCGGTGAAATCGTGGTGTTCGACCGCAGCTGGTACAACCGTGCGGGCGTTGAGCGCGTGATGGGCTTTTGCACGCCGGAACAGGCGACAGAATTCCTGCGCGGCGTGCCGCTCATCGAGCGCGCCATCATCGACTCGGGCACGATCCTCATCAAGTTCTGGCTCGAAGTGAGCCAGAAAGAACAGACGCGGCGCCTCGAAGGGCGCATCAACGACCCACGCAAGATCTGGAAGCTTTCGCCGATGGACCTGCTGTCGTATAGCCGCTGGTACGACTATTCACGCGCGCGCGACGAAATGTTCGACATGACCGATACGCCGGAGTCCCCATGGTTCGTTGTCCGATCCGATGACAAGAAACGCGCGCGCCTGAACGTCATCAGTCATATTCTGAACACCATTGCGTACAAGGCGCTGCCGCGCGAGAAGGTCACGCTGCCCGATCGCCAGAAGCCACATGGTTACCGCGACCCGGACTACCCCTACCGGTACGTGCAGGAGAAGTACTGAGCGGCGCGCGCGATCCGGCGCGGCTTCTCGTCGCGGCGGATCAAACCACACTATCATCACGATTGAACGCTCACGAGGGGTAGACCATGGCCGAACTGCTGCTGGGAAATATCGACGAACACGTCACGGACGCCGAAATCAACGAGTTTCTGGAGCGCTACGGTTTTCCGCCGTACGACGCGATTCAGCGCATCGAGGGGGCGGGGCGTCCCGGCGCCTTGCTCACCTTCCACGCGGCGAGCGAAGAGGGGCTGCGCAGGTTGCAGGGCCGCATTAACAACCTGTTCTGGCGCGATCACACCATCAGCGCTCAGGTCATGCCGCCGGCGCGCGAGGAGTAGGCGGGCGCCAACACACAACAGCGCGCGCACCACGGCTTCGTCAGCTGCGGTGCGCGCCCTGCGTTTTCAGGCGCCGTTTCAGGGCGCTCGAACTCGGACTGAACTCAGGCCGGCGTCAATAAAAGATCAACCCCGGCTTCTCCGTGCTCACGCGCGTGCCCGCCTTGCCTTGGGTAATCGCCACGATATCGGGCAGCGCGCCAATCACTGCATCCTTGCCGGTGTTACGCGCGAACTCGGCTGCCGCCATGACCTTCGGTCCCATCGACCCGGCCGCGAAGCCAAGCTTCTCCAGTTCGTCGGGATGCGCGCTTGCAATCGCCTTTTGCGACGGCTTGCTCCAGTCGACGTAAGCGGCGTCCACGTCGGTGGCGATGATGAGCATGTCTGCTTCCAGCTCCTGCGCGAGCAGGGCGGAACACAGATCCTTGTCGATCACGGCCTCCACGCCGCCCAGCTTGTGGCCTTCGCCGTAAAGCGTCGGAATGCCGCCGCCGCCCGCGCAGATCACGATCGTGCCGCGCTCCAGCAGCCATTTCACAGGGCGGATCTCGAAGATGTGCTTCGGCCGCGGGCTCGCGACGACACGGCGGAACTTGTCGCCGTCCGGCGCGATGGCCCAGCCACGTTCGGCGGCGAGCTGCTCCGCCTGTTCCTTCGTGTAGACCGGGCCGATCGGTTTGCTCGGATGCTGGAACGCCGGATCGTTCGCGTCCACTTCGACCTGGGTGAGAATGGTCGCGAAGGGCACCTCGTACGGCAGGAGATTGCCGAGTTCCTGCTCGATCATGTAGCCGATCATGCCTTCGGTCTGCGCGCCGAGCACGTCGAGCGGGTAGCTGGGCACGTCCTTGTAGGCTTCGCCTTGCAACGCGAGCAGGCCGACCTGCGGCCCGTTGCCGTGCGCGATCACCAGTTCGTTACCCTGTGCGATCTGCGAAATCTGGGTGGCCGCGAGGCGCACGTTTTCGCGCTGGTTCTCCGCCGTCATCGGCTCGCCGCGACGCAGCAGCGCGTTGCCGCCGAGCGCAATCACGATTCGCATGTCTGACTCCCAAGGTTAGGCGTATCGGTGAAGCGGGGCGCGCGCACTGCACACGCGCCCCGTCGAGCGGCGTGGCTCAAATGTCGGCGAGCGTCGACACGAGAATCGCCTTGATCGTGTGCATGCGGTTTTCCGCCTGCTCGAAGGCCAGATTCAGCGGCGACTCGAACACTTCCTCCGTGACCTCGACACCGCCCTTGAGCTCGGGATACTTGTCGGCGATCTGCTTGCCGATCACGGTCTCGCTGTTGTGGAAGGCGGGCAGGCAGTGCATGAAGCGCGTATGCGGCGTGCCGCTCGCTTTCATGAGCGCCATGTTCACCTGGTACGGCAGCAGCGCCTTGATGCGCTCGCCCCAGGCTTCCATGGGCTCGCCCATCGAGACCCACACGTCGGTGTGGATGAAATCGACGTCCTTGACGGCGGCCTTGGGGTCCTCGGTGAGCAGGATGCGCGCGCCGCTTTCCTCGGCGAACTTCTTGCAGTCCGCCACGAGATCGTCATGCGGCCAGAGCGACTTCGGCGCCGCAATGCGCACGTCCATGCCGAGCTTCGCGCCGACGAGCAGCAGCGAGTTGCCCATGTTGTTGCGCGCGTCGCCGAGATACGCGTAGCTGATTTGCGTGAGCGGCTTGTCGGAATGCTCGCGCATGGTGAGCACGTCGGCGAGCATTTGCGTGGGGTGGTACTCGTCGGTCAGGCCGTTGAACACGGGCACGCCCGCGAACTTCGCGAGTTCCTCGACGATGTCCTGCTTGAAGCCGCGATACTCGATCGCATCGTACATGCGGCCCAGCACGCGCGCCGTGTCCTTCATGCTCTCCTTGTGGCCGATCTGCGAGGAGGTTGGATCGATGTAGGTGACGTTCGCGCCCTGATCGTAGGCCGCGACTTCGAACGCGCAGCGCGTGCGCGTGGAAGTCTTCTCGAAGATCAGCGCAATATTGACGCCCTTGAGGTGCTGCTGCTCGGTCCCCGTGTACTTGGCGCGCTTGAGGTCGCGCGAGAGGTCGAGCAGATAACGCAGCTCGCGGGTGCTGTGATGCATCAGACTAAGCAGGCTGCGGTTGCGCAGATTGAAAGCCATGTCGTTTCTCCGTTGCGAATGCAGTGGGTTGCGGTTTGGTGCGGCGCTCAGAGATCGATGGCGTCGCGCACGATCGGGCACGTCATGCAGTGGCCGCCGCCGCGCCCGCGGCCCAGTTCGCTCGCGGTGATCGTGATGACCTCCACGCCGGCCTTGCGCAGCAGCGTATTCGTATAGGTGTTGCGGTCGTAGCCAATCACCACACCGGGTTCGAGGCACACCACGTTGTTGCCGTCGTCCCATTGCTCGCGCTCGGCCGCGAACGCGTTGCCGCCCGTCTCGACGATGCGCAGGGCCTTCAGGCCCATCGCTTCGGCCACCACGTCCACGAAGGGCTTTTCCTCGCGGCGCAAGTCGAGCTTCGAGGGGCTCTTGTCGTCGGGGCGAACCGAGAACGGAACGATCTCGTTGACGACTTCCGGGAAGATCGTCACGAGGTCGCGGTCGCAGAAGCTGAACACCGTATCGAGGTGCATGGCTGCGCGCGACTTGGGCAGGCCCGCCACGACGACGCGCTTTGCGCCGCCTTTGGCGAAAAGGTTCTGCGCCAGACGCCCAATGGCCTGGCGGCTCGTGCGCTCGCCCATGCCGACCAGCACGACGCCGTTGCCGATCGGCATCACGTCGCCGCCTTCCAGCGTGGCCGCGCCATGGTCCTCGTCGGGGTCGCCGTACCAGACCTCGAAGTCCTTGCCGGCGAACTGCGGGTGATAGCGGTAGATCGCCGTGGTGAGCAGCGTCTCCTGCCGCCGCGCCGGCCAGTACATCGGGTTCAGCGATACGCCGCCGTAGATCCAGCATGTCGTGTCGCGCGTGAAAAGCGTGTTGGGCAGCGGCGGCAGCACGAAGCTCGAATAGCCGAGGTAGCTGCGGAACTCCTTCAGGATCTTGCTTTGGTCGCTGTCCGGAACATCTTCGGCCACCACGCCGCCAATCAGAAATTCCGCGGTGCGGCGCGGCTCCAGCCCTTCGAGCCAGCTGCGCACCTCGCCGGCGAGCGAAACGCCCACGGTTTCCGGGCGAATCTTGCGATCGAGGATGTACTTGAGCGCTTCCGGGTTCTGAATTGCTTCGGTCAGCAGATTGTGCATCTCGAGGACTTCCACGCCGCGCTCGCGCATCTTCGTCACGAAGTCGAAATGGTCGCGCTTCGCCTGGCTGACCCAGATGACGTCGTCGAATAGCAGTTCGTCGCAGTTGCTGGGCGTGAGGCGTTGATGCGCGAGTCCGGGTGAGCACACCATGACCTTGCGCAGCTTGCCCGCCTCGGAATTGACGCCAAAGGCGACAGTGTCCGTACTCATCATGAGACTCCTCGAATCAGAGGGTGAGAAAGCCCTTGTACAGGCCGAAAGCCGCCACCAATGCGCCAATCAGCACAGCGGCGAAAACGAACCTCTCGATGTTCGTGAACACGGGCTGGCCGACTTCGCGTTTTGCGCGCGCGAACAGCACGATGCCTGGCGCGTAGAGCAACGCGGAGAGCAGCACGTATTTGAGACCGCCGGCGTAAATGAGCCAGATCGCGTAGATCACGGCAACGCCCGCGATGACGAGGTCCTTGCTGCGCTCGCCGCTGTCGGTTTCGTACGTTTCGCCGCGCAGCGCGAGCAGGAATGCGTAGGCCGCCGACCAGAAATAGGGCAGCAGGATCATCGAGGTCGCGAGATAGATGAGCGAGAGATACGTGCCCTTCGAGAACAGCGTGATGACGAGGAAGATCTGCACCATGCCGTTCGTGAGCCACAGTGCGTTGGCCGGCACGTGCTTCGCGTTTTCCTTGCGCAGGAAGTTTGGCATCGTGTGGTCGCGCGCGGCCGAGAAGATGATTTCGGCGCACAGCAGCACCCACGAGAGCAGCGCGCCCGCGAGCGACACGACCAGCCCCACGCTGATCAGAATCGCGCCCCAGTGGCCGACCACGTTTTCGAGCACGCCCGCCATCGAGGGGTTCTGCAGGGCGGCGAGTTTGGGCTGCGTGAGCACGCCGAGCGACAGCACATTCACGAGCACGAGCAGAAGCAGCACGCCAACAAAGCCGATGACCGTGGCCTTGCCGACATCGCTGCGCTTCTCCGCACGCGCGGAGAAGATGCTCGCGCCTTCAATGCCAATGAACACCCATACGGTCACGAGCATCATGTTGCGAACCTGGTTCGTCACGCTGCCGAGCTTGGGATTCATTTGTCCCCAGAAGTCGGCTGTGAAGGTGCTGGAGCGGAACGCAAACGCACAGAGAATAATGAAAAGGCACAGCGGCACCAGCTTCGCGACCGTGGTGATCTGGTTGACGATCGCGGCTTCCTTGATGCCCCGCAGCACGAGAAAGTGCAGCGCCCAGAGCAGCACCGAGGCACAGATGATGGAGATCGGCGTATTGCCCTCGCCGAAGACCGGGAAGAAGTAGCCGAGCGTACTGAACAGGAGAACGAAGTAGCCGACGTTGCCGAGCCACGCGCTGATCCAGTAGCCCCACGCCGAGCCAAAGCCCATGTAGTCGCCGAAGCCGGCTTTCGCGAAGGCGTACACCCCGCCGTCGAGTTCGGGCTTGCGCACGGCCAGTGACTGGAACACGAACGCGAGCATGAGCATGCCGACCGCGGTGATCGCCCAGCCGATCAGCACCGCTCCGGCGTCGGCGCTGGCCGCCATGTTTTGCGGCAGCGAAAAGATACCGCCGCCCACCATCGAGCCCACGACGAGAGCGGTGAGCGCGCCAAGGCGCAGCCTGTTGGCGGCGGTTGGCGTGGCGGCGCTATCGGGTTTTGCGGCGGGGCGAGGCGAAGATGTCGATTCGGACATGCGCGGTCTCCTGTACGAGCCGGCAGGGCCGCAGATCTCGCGCTGCGCGCCAACCCGTCAACTTGCTTTGTGCCTGCGTCTGCAGCGCGCGTCGCATGCCGCGAGAGCGCAACCCGCGCCGCTACGCGCTCAATCTGATAGTGGGCGCGCGATCTGACAATAAGACCTTGGTCCGATAGGGAGAGGAGAATTGGCGGGAATTAGCGAGATTAAAGGCATTGGCGCATTGCATTTTTATGACAGCTCATATGCCAATTGCGTACGGGTTAAGTCATAAGCATGATTTCACCGCAGAACAGGTGTTGTGCGCCGGGAGGAGAATCCGAGATTTGGTTGATTTGTGCGGTACAACACAGCACACGAATTGGAATATTCGTTGATTGAGTCCGGCAATAAAATGGTGGTCACGCGAGCGTATTCAATCCAGGCTTTTATTCGAAATATTAAAAATGAATACGGATTGACAATGCAATGACGCGTGACGTTAGCGGACCTCGCCGTGAGTGAATGTAAGCGAGCGTCTTCCACTGGTTTCCCTGAATTGTTCGAGGCGCACTGGCTCCGGCACCATTAGGTCAGACAAACCCGCAAGCGCCCGCGCAACGAGATGAACGAAACGCTCACCGCATCCCCTCCGGCCTGGACCCCGACGCCGCAGCAGGTCGAATCGGCCCGCATCACCCAGTTCACGAAGTGGCTCGGCGATACGCGCGGTCTGGCGTTCGACGACTACGACGCGCTATGGCGCTGGTCGGTCGAGGACGTCGACGCGTTCTGGTGCGCGCTCTGGGACTGGGCGCAGATTCCCTCGCGCGAGCCGCGCGGCGTGGCGCTCGCCGACGCCGCGATGCCCGGCGCGCGCTGGTTTCCCGGCGTCGAGTTGAACTACGTCGAACGGGCTTTCCAGCTTGCGAGCGATGCACGACCCGCGATCGTGTCGCGCAGCGAGAGCGGCCCGCTGGCCGGGCGCACGCGCGAATTGAGCTGGGCGGAGCTGCGCCGCCAGGTGGCGGCTTGCGCGGCCACGCTGCGGCGTATGGGCGTGACCCGCGGCGACCGCGTGGCGGCTTTCATGCCGAACACGCCCGAGACCGTCGTGGCATTTCTTGCCACGGCGAGCGTGGGGGCGATCTGGTCAGTGTGCTCGCCCGACATGGGCCCGCTCGCGGTGCTCGACCGCTTCCGGCAGATCGAGCCCAAGGTGCTGTTCGCCGTGGACGGCTATCGCTATGGCGGCAAGCCGCACGACCGGCGCGAGCTGATCCACCATTTGCTGCGCGAGTTGCCGAGCGTGGCGCACCTCGTGTTCGTCCCGCAGCTCGATCCCGACGCCAACGTGAAGGAGTACCCGCATGCCACGGTGTGGCGCGACGCAGTCGCCGGAAACGTCCCGCTGGAAATCGAGAGTGTGCCGTTCGACCATCCGCTGTGGATCGTCTATTCATCGGGCACGACGGGCATGCCCAAGGCCATCGTGCATTCGCATGGCGGCGTCGTGGTAGAGCACGTGAAGCTCACTGCGCTGCACCTCGACTTGCACCCCGGCGACCGTTTCCACTGGTATGCCAGCACGAACTGGATCATGTGGAACTGCCAGGTGGGCGGCCTGCTCGCGGGGGCGACGCTCTGTCTCTACGACGGCAACCCCACGTACCCCGATGCGCAGACGCTGTGGCGCTTCGTGGGCGAGACGGGCGTCACGTTCTTCGGCGCGGGGGCGGCGTATTTCCAGGGATGCCTGAAGTCCGGTGTCGAGCCGCGCGCGGCGGCGGATCTCTCGCGCCTGCGCGCGGTCGGCTCGACCGGCTCGCCGCTGCCCCCCGAAGCGTACGCGTGGATACTCGAACACGTGGGCCCGGTGTGGATCGACGCGATTTCGGGCGGCACCGATTTCGCGGGCTGCTTCCTCGCAGGCGTGCCGACCTTGCCGGTTTATCTCGGCGAAATGCAGTGCCGATGCCTTGGCGCGCGAGTCGAGGCGTTCGATGAGGCCGGGCACGCGCGCATCGACGAAGTCGGCGAACTCGTGTGCACCGCGCCCATGCCTTCGATGCCGCTCTACTTCTGGCGCGACGAAGCGAACCGGCGTTACCGCGAAAGCTACTTCGACATGTTTCCTGGCATCTGGCGCCACGGCGACTGGCTGCGCATCACCCCCCGGGGCGGCGCGGTCATCTACGGTCGCTCGGACGCCACCATCAACCGCCACGGCATTCGCATGGGCACGAGCGAGCTCTATCGCGCCGTGGAGTCGGTACCCGAGGTGCTGGACAGCCTCGTGGTCGATCTGGAGTACCTGGGGCGCGCCTCGTCGATGCCGCTCTTCGTGGTGTTGCGCCCCGGTGTCGAGCTGACCGACGCGCTCGCGCAGCGCATTCGCGCGCGCGTGCGCGAGACGCTCTCGGCGCGCCACGTCCCCGACGAAATCCATCAGGTCGCGGCCGTTCCGCGCACGCTCTCGGGCAAGAAGATGGAGGTGCCGATCAAGCGGCTTCTGCTCGGGCAGCCGCTCGAGAAAGTGGCCAATCCGGACACCATGGCCAACCCGGAAAGTCTCGCGTGGTTTGCTGAATTTGCGCGGGCGAGGGGCGAAGCGCAGTAAGCGGCTCGCGACAGCGCAAGACTTCGGGGCGCGGCAGCGCCGTTTTGGCCGCGCCGATTTAGAATGGCGCGCGCGGGCCGATGCCTATGTCGGCCCGTTTCCGCGGCCTTCCATTGTCAACGCATGCCATCGCCTAGCGCCACCGTTCCCATCTCGCTCGTCAACGGCTTTCTCGCCGGCGCCGGTGCCGAGCCCGCTGTGATCCGCCGCTATCTGAACGAGGCGGGCATCGCGCTGGAACTGCTCGCCAAGCCGGGCGGCCGGGTGACGGAAGAGCAGTTCTCCACGCTCTACCAGACGCTCGCTATCGAACTCGACGACGAGATGCCCGGCATCTTCAGCCGGCCGCTGCGCAGCGGCACGCTCAAGTTTCTCTGCCTGAGCCTGCTCGATGCGCGCAACCTCGAAACGGCGCTGCATCGCTTCGACCAGTTTTTCCACATCGTGCTCGACGATTTCCGGCTCGAATCGCGCCGCCAGGGGCTCGTGGCCCAGGTGGCATTACGCGCCAATGCCGCGTATGGCGCGATCGGGCCGCTCGGGCAGGAACTGACGCTCAAGCTCGCGCACGGCGTGTGTTCCTGGCTGATCGGCCAGCGCATTCCGCTTCTGCAGGTCGATTTCGCCTGTGCGCAGCCGCCGCATGCGCTCGATCACCGCTACTTCTTCCATGGGCCCGTGCGCTTTGGCAGCGAGGCCACGCTGATGCGCTTTAGCGCGGCCTATCTCGACATGCCGATCCGGCAGAGCAAGCGCAACCTGCGCGCGTTTCTCGCGCGCTCGCCCGGCGACTGGATCTTCGAAACCTTCAGCGAGCAGCTCGTGAGCCACAACGTGCGCCAGTACCTCGCCGCGCAGCTGCCCGACCTGCCGACCATCGAAGCGGCGGCCGACAGCCTGCACTGCTCGGTCCGTACGCTCTGCCGGCGTCTTGCCGCGGAAGAGACCACCTTCCAGGCGCTCAAGGACGAACTGCGCCGCGACGTGGCGATCCAGCGCCTCACCGACACCCAGGACACGATCGCGGCCATCGGCGGCGATCTCGGTTTCGACGACCCCAGCGCCTTTCATCGCGCCTTTCGCCACTGGACCGGCAGCACGCCCGGCACTTATCGCCGCCGCGGCTGAGCGCCGCCCGCCACAAAGCGCGGACGCCCACCCATGATGGGTGGGCACAGCGGCCAATAGCGTGGCCAGAATTGTCACCATGTGGTCCGGTTTGGACAGTGGTATGGCGACCGATTACCGCTACGATCCGTCCTGTACTGCCGCAACGTGGCCACCCAGACGTCCCTGGCCCGGCGGCGCATCCATTTTGACCCCTGAGTGACTGGAAGGACCGATCATGAGCTACAACGCCCCCGTCAAGGACATGCTGTTCGTGCTGAAAGAGCTGGCCGGCATCGACGCCGTCGCAACCCTGCCGGGTTTCGAGGACGCTGGTTTCGACACCGCACAGGCCGTGCTGGACGAGTGCGCGAAGCTCTCCGGCGAAGTCATCGCGCCGCTGAACGTGGAAGGCGACCGCACGCCGAGCAGCTGGCGCGACGGCGAGGTCACGGCAACGCCGGGCTTCGCGCTCGCGTTCCGCCAGTATGTGGAGGGCGGCTGGCAGGGTCTGCAACATCCGTCCGAGTTCGGCGGCCAGGCACTGCCCAAGCTGATCGCCACGCCTTGCATCGAAATGCTCAACGCGGCGAACCTCTCGTTTGCGCTGTGCCCGCTGCTGACCGACGGCGCCATCGAGGCGCTGCTCACCGCGGGCAGCGACGAACTGAAGGCGCGCTACGTGCCGAAGCTCATCTCGGGTGACTGGACCGGCACGATGAACCTCACCGAGCCGCAAGCCGGCTCCGACCTCGCACTCGTGCGCACGCGCGCCGAACCGCAGGGCGACGGCTCGTACAAGGTCTTCGGCACGAAGATCTTCATTACGTGGGGCGAGCACGACATGGCGGAGAACATCGTTCACCTCGTGCTGGCGCGCACGCCCAACGCGCCCGAAGGCGTGAAAGGCATTTCGCTCTTCGTGGTGCCGAAGTTCCTCGTGAACGACGACGGCTCGCTCGGCGCGCGCAACGACGTGCATTGCGTGTCGATCGAACACAAGCTCGGCATCAAGGCGAGCCCCACGGCCGTGCTGCAATACGGCGACCATGGCGGCGCGATCGGCTATCTCGTGGGCGAGGAGAATCGCGGCCTCGAATACATGTTCATCATGATGAACGCGGCGCGCTTTGGCGTGGGCATGCAGGGCGTGGGCGTGGCGGAAAGCGCGTACCAGAAGGCCGTAGCGTACGCGAAGGAGCGTGTGCAGAGCCGCCCCGTCGACGGCTCGCTCAAGCAGTCGGCCACCATCATTCATCACCCGGACGTGCGCCGCATGCTCGGCTCGATGCGCGCGATGACCGAAGGCGCCCGTGCGCTCGCTTATGTCGCCGCGGCCTATAGCGACAATGCGCACTACCACGCCGACCCTGAAGTGCGCGCCCGCAATCTCGCGATTTACGAATACCTCGTGCCGATCGTGAAGGGCTGGAGCACGGAAATGGTCAACGAGGTGACGAGCCTCGGCGTCCAGGTGCATGGCGGCATGGGCTTCATCGAGGAAACGGGCGCCGCGCAGTACTACCGCGACGCGCGCATTCTCGCGATCTACGAAGGCACCACGGCGATTCAGGCGAACGACCTGGTCGGCCGCAAGACGGTGCGCGACGGCGGCGCGGTTGCGAAGGCGCTGCTTGGCGAGATCGCTCGCACTGCCGAAGAACTCGGGCAGGCCGGCGGCGCGGCAGCGGCGTCGATGCGCGAGCAGCTGGAGAAGGGCGCGAGCGCACTGGCGAATGTCGTCGACTACGTGGTTGCGAACGTCAAGCGCGACCCGAACGCGGTGTTCGCTGGCAGCGTGCCGTATCTCAAGCTTGCGGGCATCGTGCTGTGCGGCTGGCAAATGGCGCGCGCGCTGCTCGTGTCGCAACGCGAACTCGCGAACGACGCCGAGTTCCACGGCGCGAAGATCGCGATCGCGCAGTTCTACGCAGAGCACATTCTCCCGCAGGCAGGCGCCCTCGAAACGTCGATCCTGGCCGCAAAGGGCGACGCTGGCGTGCTCGCGCTGAGCGAAGTGCAGTTTTGATAGAGCGGTTTAGGGCGCTCAGTTAGCAAGCAAGGAAGAGGATATGTCGTCGAGTGATCTGATTGCGCAGTACGGCCCACGT
>NZ_CAJMYZ010000028.1:0-104535 GCF_905220155.1 Paraburkholderia sp. J7
CAGTGCAGAGAGTGGAAGTGCAGCGATGAGTCTAATTTTCATCGAAATCTCCAATGCTAATTCGTAGTGCTAATATTTATTATAGAAAGCTCGAAAAAAGCGATACAAAATAGTATTACTGCGTCAGTGAACCAAATGATGTGGTGCAGTGTTGTGGACAAATCGCTCCTTGCGCATCAGATCGAACTTGTGAGCAAGGAGCAGGGTGTCCTCGTGACGAAGTGAGCGTTACCCAAATTCTGCGCATATCACTTATGAGGCGTTCTTTTCGGATCTACCTCTTCCTGTGATGCACCCGTACGCAAAAATCAGGATGAATACGAGTGGCATGGAGTTGATAATGGTCGAGCTGGATCCGGAGAGTACGTCGTAGTTGGAAAGGGTCAGGAAGAATGCTGAGCAGATTCCGATGAAGCCGATGAGGGGCAAGATAAAGGTAGTAAAGATGCGAGGATCTTTGCGTCGACGGAAGTAGAAGACCGTAGCGAAAGCCACGATACCTTGCAGGACGATGATGCCCGTTGTGCCCAGCGCAATGGTTGGCGCGAACGCGGTTACATAGTCAACGCGTGAGATGATTAACGCCAGCGTTACTACTGCTACAAACACACTGACCGCGATGCTTGCAGTTGCGGGTGACCCGGCCTTGGCGCTTGCGACACCGAAGCGGCGAGGCAAGATGCGCGCGTCTCCCAGCGTAAAGACGTAGCGCGTTGCAGCATTGTGGAGACTCAGAAAGGCGGCGAACGAGCTAGTCGCGATCATTAAGGAGATGATTTTTTCGGCAATCGGTCCAAGATTTTTTCCGAAGCTGTCAAGGAAAAGGCTCTGCTGAATATTGACGTCCGTCAGGCCTTTCTGTGCGATTGCAGCGACATGGTCAATCCCAATGTCACCGATGAACGCCCAGAAGGTAATGAAATAGAAGAGACCAACGAGGCCCACTGCGATGATAGTTGCTCGCGGGATCGCAGTCTTTGGATTCTTCGCCTCTGCGGAGTAAAGTGCTGCGGATTCGACACCGACAAACGCACTAAGCGCAAACATCACAGAAATTCCAAAACCAGGGGAAAATACCGTGGACGGCGAAACTGCTTCAACCGGAAAGGAATTTATTCCTTTATGAGCAACGATTGCAATAATCAATATTGAAAGAGCGCCAAATTCACAAATAATAAGAGGAACTACTACCTTGGCCGCGACATCAATATTCCTGATACCAAAGGCGGCAACTGCGATCATGGACATAATTATCCACGCCTGAGCGCCAATATGTATGCCGAATGACTGGGCGGAAAGGTCCACAAAATACCCGGTTAAAGTCGCGAGCGCCGCAGTCATCATTAGATATGATGCTAGGGACACGCAGGCGGTTCCCATGCCGACTCGATGCCCGAAGACAACGGTGGTGTAGCGATAAAATGCTCCATTGCCAGGTATCTCTGCCGCAAGAGCAGAATATCCCACTGCGAAGCAGAAGAGAAACAGTCCAGTTAGCAAAAAGGCGCCTGGAAGACCCGCCCCATTGCCGAAAATCACCGCGACGGGACCAACCGCTACAGTTGCACCAAGCGGGGCGGCCGCCGAGATTGTGAGTAGTGCCACCGCGCCAGTACCTAGCGTTCCGAACAGAGATGAGTCCTCGGGTGAACTTGTACCCGAAAGTGCCGACAGCTCTTCCATATTAGTACTCCAAATTGAATCGTCGCAGGAATGTGATTGATTTGTTGAGGCAAACGGCGTGTGCTACCTGCGTGGCATCATGTCAGGTAGGATGTTTTTTAAGTATGCGTTTCTTGCGTCTGAAGCTCGTTGTCTGGCCAGCTCAGATATTTCTCCATGACGATGAAGATGTAGGGTCCATATAGAATCGCTAATGGATATCGACTCCGATACTCTGTCGCAAAGATCGCTTACCTCAGGAACTACGAAATGACTTCTTAGTGCCTCGAGAAGGTAGTTTGCAGCGATTCGATTGTTGTCTATGTCTAGCCTGCGTATCTCAGGCGTGTAACCTAAGCCAAGAAGAACTTTCCGCATGGCCGGTCTCGTTCGGTAGAGCATCAAGACGCGATCAAAATAGGCGTCAAGCAATGTCTCCCATCGAACGAAAATCGTTGCACTTCCCACTGCGCAAACTTCCGTGATTTGCTGAAGGTACCGTTCCGCCAAGGCCACGAACACCAATGAAACGTCGGGAAAGAAGTGGTACACGCTGGGCGGTGCGGTGTTCAGGCTGTAGGCGATATCGTAGATACTTATGTCGCCAGGTTCGCGGAACTCCAGGAAGCTCTCCGTTACTTGGAGTATCTGTTCGAACTTCTTGCGTCCGCGCTCTTGAACAGGCCGCCGGATCGCCGAGCCTTGACGTCGCCAATCGGTATGTCGGGATGTAAGTTTCGGGGTGTCCATGGTCAAGAGCGGCTGAGACTGATGGGGCTGCCTAACCGAACGGTGCCAGCAGCCACGGCAAGTGCTTACACTTTTGCCTCTGCTACGGTGAGAGCGTATGTAGCGTCCAAGGACGACTCCAGAATCGCCATGCACGCGTTGAGCTCGTCAACCGTCGTAATAAGAGGGAAGATCATTCCCAGGACCGGGCCGATCGCCCTTGCAATGAAGCCTCGATTGCGTGCTTCTTGACTCACTGCCTCGCAGAAGGCAGTTTGTTCCTCTTCGGTGTGGCCAAGCGAGAAATCGAGAGCCGCAATGACACCGACCGAACGTGCTTCGCCTACGGCAGGATGACGAGAGAACTTCTGCATCCATGAGTTCAGTGCGGGATGGAGGTCCTTTGTCACATGTTCGAGCAGCTTCTGCTTCTCGATGACATCAATGTTCGCCAGAGCAACAGCGGCTCCCACGGGGTGGCCGCTATTTGTGAAGCCATGAACAAACATCTCATCTGCGGCTGTCAGAACATCGGCGACCTTGGCGCCGAGCCCGACTGCGGAAAGCGGGAAGTACGCCGATGTAATGCCTTTTGCCACGACCAGGATATCGGGCTGGAACCCGTAATGCTGGTAGGCGAACATCGAGCCGGTTTTCCCGAAGCCAGTGATTACCTCGTCAGAAACGAGGAGAATGTCGTGGCGTTTGCAGATCTCGGCAACCTGCTTCAGATAACTTGCGGTCGGCATGATGATACCGCCGGCTCCCTGGATAGGTTCAACGAAAAATGCGGCAACATTTTCAGCACCGAGTTCAAGGATCTTGCGCTCAAGCGACGCCGCAGCTTCGGCCCCTTGTTCTTCCGCCGTTTTGCCATTTCCGTAGCGATACCAGTACGGGGCATCAACGTGGTGAACAACACCGCTGATGGGCAAATCAAATTGCTCGTGATAGTGGTGAATGCCAGAGAGAACAGTTGTCAGGACGGTGTTGCCGTGATATGCATAGTTTCGAGCCAGCAGGATCTTACGCGTCGGCTGGTTGCGCAGCTTCCAGTAGTAGTAGATGATCTTGATGGCAGATTCGTTTGCGTCGGATCCTGTCGATGCAAAGAAGAAGGTGTCGAAGTCTCCATTGGTAAGCTCGGAGAGCTTCTTGGAGAGGAGGGCTGCGTCAGGATTCCCTTGACCCCAGAAGCTATGGCAGAATGAAAGACGCTTCATCGCCGAGTAGGCCGCAGCGGCAACTTCTTCGTTTCCGTAGCCGATAGCTGCGCAACCAAGCCCAGCGAAACCGTCGAAGAGCTCGCGCCCATCAATCGTCAAGCGAATACCCTCGCCCTTTGTCACGAGCGAAGGCCCGTCGCGTCTCAGCTCCGTCGGGCTGGTAACGGGATGGTAGTGATGTTGAATGTCCGCCGTGCGGGCATTGTTGCTCGAATCCATGTCGTGTCCTGTTGGTCTGGTAGTGTGCAACCCAGCACGTCCTCGTGCTGTGCGTGGAAGTTGATAGGCAGTTAGATATCGCTAAGTCAACGTCTCCGTGTTTAACTAGTCTGATATGGGGGCAATCTGACGATTTGAATTGTTAGCGTCCGACTCAGCCATGACCCACTAACCCTGATAGCTTGGAACTTGTTATATTTACCAATGCAACCGGCAACGAGATTTCTCTCACGCGCGGTATATGTTCTTGGTAGACACTCGCGCGCGCTTCTGTGGTGTGCGGCCTTGACGTCTCCCAAGGAAAATTCAATTTCGAAGTCGTTAGGATTCGAGAAGAATATATATTTGTACAAATAGTAGTTGCACCTATCTTCACGAAAAACCCACGCCAATAAATGATCGTTATAGATGGATTGAATAACACCGCGAACGCCTCATCAGCCGGGCATCGGACGCGAATCTAGGTGTTTTCCAGTACGCTGCACTCCTAGCCAGCAGCCCCCGGGGGAGCCCTGGCTGGCAACTTCCGCAAAAAGGCCTCATGCTCGCCCGCAACCGCTTTCGATATCATCTTCCGCGAGAAGTAGTGCGCTCAAGGCGTGCTTTTTTGAGGTTTTCGCGACCTCTCGCAAGTTCCGTCGGATTGAGGTTGGCGAAAGACTTCGTCATTGGGCGGGTGCGCAGTTCGTCTGATATACCCGTTGAACATTCCGGTGATAGCTGCGATGAGCAGAGCGCACTCCAGTACCTGCATCAGCGGCGGCTGCTCGAGGCGAAGCGGAATCTCGTATATACGATGACGACAGTGGCACAGATTTTTGACCTGCTTGGCTTTTCCGAAATCGCGTACTTTTCGCGTTTTTTCCCCCTCTGGAAGGTGTGAACTCCAGGGAGTTCCGCCGACAGCAAGCAGATTGTCAATGAGGCACTTATTGAAGTGCGCCGCGGTATCCGCGGCGCATCCTCGCGAGTTATTGGCACTCACTGAAAGCATTTCCATTCCGGCCTCAGAAGCGATAGCCAATCCCGACGAAAACTGCGATAGGGTCACCTGTGATCTTGCTTGAGTTTGTCAGGGTTGTTTGACCGGACTGAGATACAGCATTAAAGTGTGCATGCGTTACAAGCGGAAGATAGGTCGCGGACGCAGTCATATACCAGCGATCGGAGATCTGATATGACGCACCAAGGGAGAAAACTGGATTCCACGAATTGCTCAGCGACCCTTCGGCATGCCCACCCGGGCCGCCAAACTGGGTCAGCACGCCAGCAATGTTCGGGTTCAACTGGACTGCGGAAAACCAGGTGTAGTTCACGCCTGCACCGATGAAGGGGCGAAACCGGTTGTTAGCGGCACCGAAGAAATACTTGGCAAGAAGAATCGGTGCCCATGCTCGGGCCGTTGCGAAAGGGTGTAGGTCACCCATTTGAAGTGCCGGACCGCCCGAACCCAAAGGAGTTACGTTGCCTTGCGCGTATAAATTCAGTTTTGGCGGCACGCCCAGAATCGCTTCGAGGGCGATGTTATCCGTCACGAAATAGGAAAGCGTTAGCTCGGGGGTGACGACATTGTGTACTTGCGCATCTGTTCCTGCTGACGTGAAGGTTCCAAACGGCGACTGACTTTGAAGTTCCGTAGCACGTGATCTTCCGAAGTCAATCCACGCCGGACCTAGCGACGCGACAAAGCTCCCCACGCTTTGCGAGAATGCCATCGGCGAGGCCGACATTGCGAGCACCATTGCCGGGATGCTCATATTGAAACGCTTTAGCATACTTGTCTCCGATACCCATCGATTGATTCAAACTATTTGGCAGTTGTGGGTCTTTTGATTCTTCTGTCTACATTGTCGAATGCCCCAGATATTTCGAAAAGCGCAGCCAATATTCGAGAGAGCATGTGGACGTGACTATGATTTTCGTCACACCGAATGCAGTGTCGACGACCAATTTCGTGCTGTCTTGTCTGGAAGGGACCAGATTGTTGATGTTTCGTGCCATGCTGGCGGCTAAATCTGGTCTGCTCACTTGCGGAAAGAGAGTGCTCAGTGGCACTCAATTGAAGCGTTCGATATCTTGGCGGCTTATCGTAAATCGCTTGCTCGGTGACGCAACTCAAATTCACTACGGCTCTTCAAGCGACTTTTGCGTAATAGTAGAATCGAGGCGGGCGCATCGCGCGTTGTCCGCAGCATGCCCATATCACAGTGCAAGACCGCGAACCAGTCAACCGATCTTTAGCAATCAAGATCGCGAGCTGAAACGCGCCGCCCAAAGTCCGGCGGCTAGCCTTTCGAGTGTTCACCCTAGTTCGCGCGATTGAATGTTGATCTTATTTGCTATTGACTCTGCGCATGTAATTGAGTTGTCGCCAGTATTCAATCCTAACGTCCGGTACTCGCGTGCCGACATTCCGAAGTGATGTCGAAAGAGTCTGCTGAAGTGAGCAGCGTTGTTGAAACCCCAACTCATGGCGATGTCGGTGATTGATCGATGATGCCAAGCTGGTTGGGCAAGCCAATTCGCACAGCCATCGAGACGCTTATGGAGGATAAAATCGCTGATAGATTTGTCGCTATTAGCAAATATGCGATACAAATAGCGTTGCGATATACCGAGCGCGGCTGCGACTTGGGATGGGCGCAGAGCCGGGTCGCGAAGATTCTCGGAGATGAAGACGTGAGCGCGGCGCAAATGCATTTCCCGAACGTCCGACACGAGTACTGGAGACGTGTTGAAATATTCGGACAGTGCTGCCGAAATGAGATCAGCGGTAGTGCCGCAAAGGTGTTCGATAACTGTTGGGGAGCGTCGAATGTGGCCGAACTCACGATAGATGGTACTGACGTGTTCGACTGCGATGCGCCCGAGACCGCTCTGTGCAGGCACCCGAATGGCAGTATGTCTGCGATCGCAAGGCCCGCGAGACGACAAAAGTGCGCGACGGAAGCGCACTGTGTATTGCTGGCCGGAGAAGTTCCATATGAACGGACGGGAGGCGTCATATATCACCATGTCATTCGGACCGAGCTGGGCAGTGCGGCCATCTTGGAGAATCGTACTGATTCCGCTCAATTGCACGGACAAGAGAACGTGCTCCCCATCCTTGCCTTCCGAAAGACCTTGGCGATGATTTGCTACATGGTCGGTCGCCTGGAGGTGTGAAATGCAGAACGGACCATCATCTATCATGTCAACCCGTGCTTCAAAATGCTGCCGTTGCACATTCTCAGCTGACATTGACATTGGTGCGCAATAGTCCGTGATCCACCTTTCCCATGCGGCAAGACGATCACTGGGCGCGAACTCGGATGTCGTAAATGAACGCCTCATGGTTTGTGTGCCTCATTCGTCGGATTTCGTAGCTATCCGTATTCTTGAAGAGATTTCTGGCATGGCCCACTCGGTTGCGTCTTGAATACCACCCGGGCGGGAAGTGGTGCGCGAGCACCCCTCCCGACGCAGGCTTATCCTGCGCCTGACTGCCCCCCGGAGACAAGTCAGGGGGCACTACACTCGGCTATCTTTAACGACGTGGATTAGACCTGTGCGCCCAGTTGTCGACGAATGTCGAATCGATCAAAGTGTGCCCGTTTCTCGATGATTTTGCCGTCGGCAACTTTCAGGAGCATCATCAGCGAGAAGTGCACCGTCTTGCCAGTAGGTTCCACACCTTCGATCGGTCCGGATTGTTTGCCCTCGAACGTCAAATAGGCGGCGACTTGGTCACCTTCGGCAAGCAACGCCTCAATCGGAAACCGGAAACCCTTGAAGGCGTCGAAGTTCTTCTTCTCCGACTGGACGAAGCCGTCCGTACCGTAGATTGGCGTATCAACCTGCGTGTAGAACACAAAGTTCGGATGACAGAGTTCAGCGGCGGCGACATAGTCTTCCCGCTGGAGTGCGGCGTAGAATTTACGGACAAGGTCCTTGTTCGCTTCAACAGACATGATATTGATCCTTCTAAATAATTTGAGGAGTTTTGTCCGCGGTTTAGAGGACGCAAACCTCGCCGTCTTCCGGGACGAGCAGGTAGTTGACCATGCCTTTCTCTGCCGAGAATTCGCGCAGTTCCTTGCGTGTCAACAGAGCATGGTTGACTGCTTCCATGTGAGTCGCAATCAGAGTGGCGTGCGGCGCTGCCTGATGGACCTTATAGACATCCTCCTTACCCATGATGATCGAACCGAGACCGGGGACTTGGGCATCGCCGCTATTTAGGATGATGGCATCGGGCTGATAGGTTTCTACGCAGCTTTCGACATATTTATTCCACACCGTGTCGCCGGCCAGATACAGCGTTTTTTCTGACGGATGCTTGAAAACGACGCCACTCACCTGACCCAGTAGATCACCAATGGCGTGAATTGCTTCGTCCGACCCGTGTTGACCGGGAGTCTTGATGAGCGTCAGCCCGTTGAATGACGAGTCTTCCGTCAGCAAGCGAACATCTGAAAACCCTGATGCTTTCACAATCTCAGCATCTTCTTCATGCTGGACGAAGATCGGCATGTTCTTCGGGATCAAGGATTTGGCGCCGTCGTCCCAGTGATCCAGATGCGTGTGGGTAACGATGATGGCGTCCACGTCGAGAATCTGCTCGACGGAGATGGGCAACTCCACCGTTGGCCAAAAGAGATGGCTGTTCGCAGTGCCTTCGAATCCGGGGTAAGTGCCTTTCGGGGAGAGTACGGGATCGACCAGGAACCGCGTGTTGGCGAATTCCACGATGACGGTTGCATTGCGGATTTGCTGGATCTTCATGAGGACCTCCTTGTGCGTGGAGAAATTGTTACGGAACGATCGTTACATAACAAAGGAAAAAAATGCATGCATAAAAGCATGCACATCTTCAATCGAGATTCGAGAACAACAGCCTTAAAGCATCGTTCAGCCGCTCGTTATCGTAACCAGCGCGGACCATTACCTGAAGCCCTGGGAATGCCACGACGAGCAGCTGAGCAATGTCTCGCGCGGGCTTTGAGGACCTCACCGAGCCATCTCTTTTACCGCGCTCTATCGCACGTCTCAGCGCGTGCTCAATATGCTGAAAATCGTCCTGCACGCGCTGCCGGACCTCAGGGTCGTGCGGAGCCATCTCAACCGCTTGATTGATGCTCATGCATCCATTCGAAAACTGCGGCGAGTGGGCGTCCGTGACGATCATGCGAAAAAACGTCTCGATGGAGTGGCGTGCCGGTCCATGCTCAAGAATGTTGCGCATGTCGCGAACGCGGTCGTTTCGGTACGCATCGAATGCCGCCAGAAAGAGCTCGTGTTTTCCGCCAAATGCTCCATAGAGGCTGCTTTTTCCGAGGCCGGTCGCCTCTACCAAATCAACGACTGAAGTGCTCTCATAGCCCTTATGCCAGAAAACCCCCATCGCTTTGTGCAAAACTTCTGCGGCATCGAACTCCCGTGGCCGCGCCATAAACTACCCTCGCTTCAATTGCGGTTACGTCTCGCAGTAGGTGCTATTATGGAACATCCGTTACGGAATGTCAATCAGACTGACCGGAGTCCTCGTCGGGAGAGTTTGTGCTGTTCTGACGCCAAACGGGCTGGCGTTCGGGGGTCTTTAACGTCCCTCGTTGGGAACACACGGGGGTGTGCCGTTTCGCGTTTGCGGCAGGTATGGGCGCCCTGCCATCGTGAGCCGCCCCGAATGAAAGGCCGGTCGCATATCCGCCGCAGATGCGAATGTGGTACAGGATCAGTTGCGCTTGGGAGGACGGTGCTGGAAGGCGTGTGTGGGAGGAGGTCGAAGCGGACCGGTGTCGAAGCATCGACTGAGCGCTCACTGGTGCGACCGTCCACTCGTGGGCCTTCAGGACTCAAAGAGTCAGGAAGTGGGAGGAAGACCGGTAGCGCGTCGCTCCCGAGTTGAGCGTTGCTCCACTCAAAAGGTTGCAACCTGCACCCATGCCGACGCAATCCTGAAGTGTGCTTGTTGCGTCACGCCGTTCTATTCAGGAAGCGTACTGGAATTCGCGAGGTGATGCATGTTGGGGGGGGTCTCAGATCTTCCCCCTGGCTACAAACATCGCCGACATCATTTCCATGGAGCGGTCAGCCAGACCGCCTGCATTCTCGCAGCGAGCGAGTCTGTGGGCCGCCTACACGGCCGGGTGAAATACGACACCATTTGCTGTGGGGGGGGGCACGCATGTTCAGACTGCCAATGGCCTAAAGCACGTTGTCTGGTCTGTCAGATAGATGCTGTGCTGGCATACAAATTGCTTAATCTTGCCCGATCGCGCGCCGCAGGTGCTGCAGTGCGCTGCGCGGGGAGTCTAGCCCTAAATACTGGACATGTCGGCCGGGTGTCCCAAAGCTTTGGTGATCAAATGAGATTTTTAGCTCATCTCTTGGATGTGATGCATGTGCGCGGTGTGTGCGAATTGCGTCGTTCAATCACGAAATCCGCACAGATCGAAGTCAATGAATACTGCAATGTGCCGGAGCTCAGTTGGCATTATGTCGTCCAGGGGGGCGTGCGTGTCGTTGACGCGGCAGGACGTCGTCGTTCAATGGTCGCTGGCGACATTGCGGTGATGGTCGATGCCTGCGGGCACCGATTGGAGCCATTAAATGCCCGGGATGCTCTTGAACGGAGCTCAGCGGTTGAATCTCGGCCGACGGAGGTACTTAGCGGCAGGTTCTTCGTATCGTCGCTTTATCTCGTACTTCTGCGTCGCTGCCTGCCCTCAATCGTGGTCTTTAGCGTGCAGGGGCAAAGTACACCGCAATTGCGCCTTTCTCGCCTCATTGCACTTATCTTGGACGAAGCCTGCGATCCAGAGACGGGTGGTTCCTATTTCGCAAGCAATCTCGCATCAGCGCTCTTTTTCATGACGTTGCGTTGTGAGCTGGCGAACCAGCATTCCGGAGGTGGTCGGGCGTGCGAGGAGGGGTATCTCGAGCCGGCGTTCGATCACATGTTCTCCAACCCGTCGCATGATTGGACGGCTCACGAACTTGCCCTTGTCTGTCAAATCCACGAGAGTGCCTTCCTCGAATTATTCATGTCCTTCACTGGAGAATCTGTATCTGATTTTCTGGGCGGGATACGCATCGTGTCGGCGATGAAAATGTTATTGGAATCCGATGATGTAGGGAAGGTGGCGTCGAGGGTGGGTTGCAATGATGTTGAGTTTTTTGAAAAACTACTTGTCAATAAATCAGGTTTCGACGTATCGAGCTGGAAAATATGGGGTGGTAATAGGTTGAAGAATTCGTCCGGCGAATATGTTTGATGTACGAGTAGATATCAATGAAGGAACGTGTTTTGAGAAAGGGTAGATAGATGAATTCCCTGCACAGTGAAAGCGATTCGCCCGGATTTTGGAGGGAGCAGGAGATGCTCCTTCTCCAGCAAATCATGAGTCTTGTGGGGAAAAGTCTTTCGACGGACATAGTCCTACGTGAAACGCTCCATCTTATGTCTGAGCTCCTTGGGCTGAACAGAGGGCGTATTGTGCTCATGGATGAAGCGACTGACAGTTGCAGAATCCGCTATGCGTATGGCCTCAAGCCCGACGAAATAGAACGGGGGTGCTACAAGATTGGTGAAGGAATAACGGGGCATGTGCTGCGCCACGGTCAGTTAGTCATCATACAGGATATCGATCGGGACGACGTTTTCCTCGCGCGAGCTGTTCCACGGGATCGCCTTCCGCCGGGCCCCGTTTCATTTATTGCTCTGCCGATCCGGATAGAGGATCGCAGTGTAGGCGTTCTTGCGTGCCATCGAATTCGCGCCCGGAATCGCGCTCTATCGAGCGACGTTTCTATTTTGCGGATCCTGGCGATACTGGCCGGACATCTTCTCCATCTTGATTCGATGATGAGGGCGAGAACGCGGGCGCTTGAGGAGCAGAACGAAATGTTGATGCACGCGCTCGAGCACGAGAGTGCAAAGTACGGAATCGTGGGCACCTCGCCTGCACTGTTGAGGGCCATCTCGGAGTTGGAGCGGGTCTCGGATGCTTCAGCGAGCGTCTTGCTGCTTGGTGAATCTGGAACGGGCAAGGAGTTATTCGCCAGAGCTCTGCACCTGTCCGGCCAACGGAGTGACAAGCCGTTCATAAAGGTGAACTGTGCGGCAATTCCCGACTCGCTTTTCGAGTCCGAATTGTTTGGCTACGAACGTGGTGCGTTTACGGGGGCCACGGGTGTGCGAGAGGGACTTTTCGAACAGGCGACTTCGGGCACTATATTCCTTGACGAAATTGGTGAACTGCCGCTCGCGTTGCAAGGAAAGCTGCTTCGCACATTGCAGGAAGGCACAATAACTAGGCTTGGGGGAAAGCGGGAAATCAAGGTGGACGTCAGGCTTGTTGCCGCGACCAACAGAAGCCTGGAGATAGATGTTGCCAACGGCATGTTTCGACAGGATCTCTATTACAGACTCAACGTTATTCCTATTCGTCTGCCGTCGTTAGCAGAGCGCAAAGGCGACATTCGACCTTTGGCTTTGCACTTTCTTAGCCGTACAAACCAGGCAAACCAACGCAACGTCAATCTTGCGCCTGACGCGCTTGCCAGGCTTGAGGATCATCAATGGCCAGGCAATATCCGGGAGCTTTCGAATTTCATCGAGCGCGTCGTGCTGCTCGCCGACAAGCCAATACTTCACTCGGAAGATGTCGAACGGTTTATGCCCGCAGCTGAATTGGTGCCAGCGCTGGAGACCTCAAGGTCGACGCAGCAGGCGAGAATTCAAGTCCCGGAAGGAGTGCGCCAGTACATGGCGAACGACTCGCATTCTGCTGACGAACTTCGACAAGCGTTGCGGACGGCTGGCGGTAACAAGTCGCGCGCAGCGCAACTGCTAGGTTTGACGACACGCCAGTTTTCGTATCGCTGGCAGAAAATCTGCAGTTAGGGTGAGATGACAATGTTCGACAAAATGTCGACATTGTAAACAATCTGGTATTTGACCGAACTGGCTGGTCGGGCGGGTGGTGACGAAAAACACAACCAATACAAAGCAGTAAAGGGGTTTTTGTGTCTTGGCACGGTCGTTGCTTAGTCTGATGTGCGATCACGCAGATCGTTTTATCCGGCTTTTATGGCACGTCTGTTACCAGGAGAAATACCTTGAGTACCGAAACCGTCACCACCTACCTGCGCCCCATCGACCGCGAAGGCCTTCTGAAATTTGCCGCCGCTGGCCGTGAGAACCCCGAGCGTAAGGGCAGCAACAAGGTCCACACGGTAATGCAGGGGCAGTTCCGCTCGTGGAGCTATGTGGGCACGCACAACCCGGTCGTCGTGGATGAGCCGGTCCACCTTTTCGGCGAAAACACAGTCCCCGCTCCGGGTGAGATCGCATTGTCCGCACTGGGTGGTTGCCTGAGTGTCGGCATCACAGCCGTTGCAACCTACCGCGAAGTCAAACTTTCGCGCCTAGAAATCTTCCTCGAAGCCGATATTGGCAATACCGCCGCGTGGGGCGCCGGCGGCGCCGAACGTCAGCCTGCGCAAATGGGCTTCCAGGCGATTCGCGTAAAGGTCCTCATCGAAGGCGATGCCACGCGTGAGGAACTGGACGATATCGTCAAGCACGCAAACTACTTTTCGCCCGTCGCCAACACGATGCGCAATCCCGTCCCGTTCAGCATCGCGCTCGCTGACTAAGCCGCAGCACGCTCCATCACTCTGATAAACGGGAGTATCGCATCATGATAGCGGTTGATTTTCCTGGCGACCGGATCGATTCGACGTGGACCGATTCGCAGGTCATGTCAAACGTGACGGCCGTCGCCGATGGCCCGCTTGCCGAAGCCGCGCATCGCATTGACGAGGGACATTACCCTCTCGAGATCATGGGGTCGCTCGGCGCCGCAGGCGCATTCGGTGCGCACCTCGAGCGAGGTGGTCGTCGGGTTGGCTTGGCACTGGATGCCATGCGCGCTGTGAGTCGCCGTTGTGGGTCGACCGGGTTTCTCACGTGGGCGCATGACGTCTGTGGGCTTTACATGGAGCAATCCGATAATCCCGCACTGACAGGCGAACTGCTCAATGATCACGCGATGGGGCGTACTTTTGGGGGCACGGCGCTTTCAAATCCGATGAAAGCGCTGGCAGGTATAGAAAAGATGTTGTTGCGCGCAGTGAGGGTGGCCGGGGGGTATCGCGTTAGTGGCGCACTGCCGTGGGTGAGTCATATCGCCCCCGGACAGTACTGCGGTGCCATGGCGGGGGTGTTCCGCGACGATGGCTCACTGTCGCACGAGATCATGTTCCTGTTGAAGTTCGCGCCCGAGGTCGTACTGCGCCAATGCCCCGAATTTTCGGGCATGGAAGGAACGAGCACTTGGGGCATACGCTTGGACAACTACTTTGTTGGAGAGGACGCGATGATTGCAGATCCTGCGCGCCCTCTCATTGCAAAGATACGAGCGGTATTTGTGCTACTGCAAGCTGGAATGGCGATCGGGATTGCACAGGGGAGTATCGACTCCATCCGCGAAGTCGAGCCTGTGCTTGGTCACGTCAACCAATTCCTTGAGGATGGCGCCGCGGAGCTTCAGGCGGAGTACGACGAACTGGGGGGGCGAGTTGCTCGGCTTGCGGAGACGCCTTATGACGGCAGTAAAGACTATCTGCTCCATGTGCTTGACGCACGTGTGCAAGGCGCGCAACTGGCGCTGCGCGCTGCAAATTCTGCGCTTATGCATCAGGGAGCTCGCGGCTACCTCATGAGCGCCGCTCCGCAGCGCCGTGTGCGCGAGGCCCAGTTCGTAGCGATCGTCACCCCCGCCATCAAGCACCTGCGTTGGGAGATGGCTCGTCTGTCGAAAGAGGAGGTCCCCGAATGAACACGCCGACCACGTTGCCGTGGAGGCAATTCCTCTGCCGGGCCTGTGGCTTGATTTATGACGAAGAACTGGGCGATCCAGATAGCGGGCTCGCGCCAGGGACGCGATTTGACGATATTCCGGAGGACTGGGCTTGTCCGCTCTGTGGAGTCGTGAAGGCGGATTTCGAGCCTTATGAGCCGCTTGAGCGAACGGCACTGCAGACTGACGCTGCTGCCGTTGCTCCTTCGCGTGAGCTCGGGGTCGTCATCGTGGGCGGCGGAATCGCAGGGTGGAGCGCGGCTGAAGCGTTGCGAGCGCTCGATCCCGCAGTACCTATCACCCTCGTGACCGCATGCAACGGCGACAGATATCTGAAGCCCGAACTGTCCGTAGCGCTCGGGCGCTGCTTGAAACCTGCAGATCTGGTTCGTGAGTCTGCCGTAAATGCAGCCCGGCGCCTCAACGTGCGGCTGATGACTGAAACGTTCGTCGTCGGTATTTCCCCGTCGCTCAATCAGGTTCGGACGACGCGAGGGGCGATTCGCTATACGAAGCTCGTAGTCGCACAGGGGGCGCGTCCGGCACTGCCAGAGCAGATGCCAGCTTCACTCTGCTGGCGTGTCAATGATTTGGCGGGGTGGTCAGGGCTTCAGGCACGATTGGATGGCGCGAAAAAACACGTCGCGATTGTCGGTGCCGGAATGATTGGATGCGAACTCGCAGAGGACTTTGCGCGCGCAGGTCACGCGGTGTCACTTATCGATGTGAACCCCGGTCCGTTGGCCAGCCTGGTTCCGGCAATAGTTTCTGAAAAGCTCTTGACGAGCTTGCAGGATGGGGGTGTCAGATTTTTGGGGGGGCGTCACATCGAGAAGATCGAGAAAGCGGAAAACGACCAAAAAGACATTCTGCTGCAAGGCACTGAGCAAATTCGCGTTGACGAAGTCGTTGCCGCAACAGGACTCGTTACCGAAACGCGGCTCGCGAAAATGGCAGGACTTGCGTTTGACCGAGGCATTGTTGTCGATCCGTTGTCGATGCAGACAAGCGTCGAAGACATTTACGCGATCGGCGACTGCATCAGTGTCGCCGGGGTGCCGTGCCGTTTCATCGAGCCGATCGTGCGCCAGGCGGGTGTTCTTTCGCATCACGCGCTCAATCGGGAACATGCCGGCTATGTCCACAGCACGCCTATGATCCGCCTGAAAACGAAGGCATTTCCCGTCGTTCTCCACGGGGTCCCACGCTCAGATGGCACGTGGAGCGCTCCGGAGGATCGAGATGGGCAGATTTGCATGGAGCAGAGCCTTGATGGTCGAGTGATTGCACGTATCGAAGCAGGCGTCACTAAGCAGCGGCTTGTTGCTTGAACGTCCTGCCGCCCGTAGGGCGGCTAACCCAAGTCCGGATTGAAGCAGGTGCGTCGAACATGAAAGATGAGAATCCGTATCGTCCGTATAGCCCGGACCACTCGCTGGAGCGCTGTTCATGTGGCATGCACGGCAGCCAGGACGAACACACTGCACGCAGCGGCGCTGCGTCGCGCCCCCAGGGGCAGGGTGACGAAACTCAGTCGCGTCATTTCATCGAAATGGCAGCCGTCCGGGCGCTGTTCCCCCACGATGCGCTGCGCCGCCGATTCCTGCGAGCAGTCGGCGTCAACGCTGCGCGTGCCGCTATCGCAAGTGTGCTTCCCTTAGCTGACCTTCAGGCGATGGCTGAGGAAAAGCGCCCACTGGAGAAGAAAGACCTGAAGATCGGCTTCATCCCGATTAATTGCGCCACGCCGCTGATTACAGCGGAACCAATGGGGTTCTATCGGGAGCAGGGCCTCAACGTCACACTTAGCAAGACCGCTGGGTGGGCCCTGGTTCGCGATCAGATGCTGAATCATCAGCTCGACGCATCGCATTTCCTGGCGCCGATGCCGCTCGCCATTTCGATGGGGCTTGCGTCTGCTGCCCAGCCGATGCGAGTTGCCGCCATTCAGAACGTCAATGGCCAGGCGATTACGCTAGCTCTGAAGCATAAGGACAACCGCGATCCGAAGAACTGGAGGGGCTTCAAGTTCGCCATTCCGTTCGAGTACTCGATGCACAACTTCTTGCTCCGCTACTACCTCGCAGAGCACGGACTTGACCCCGACCGCGATGTTCAGCTGCGAGTGACTCCGCCCGCGGAGATGATTGCCAATTTGCGGGCAGGAAACATTGACGGATTCCTAGGGCCGGATCCCTTCAATCAGCGTGCTGTGTATGACCAGGTGGGCTTCATTCATATCCTGTCGCGCGACATTTGGGATGGGCACCCTTGTTGTGCGTTCGGTGTGGCGCAGGACTTCATCGACAAGAATCCAAACACGTTTGTGGCGTTATATCGTTCTCTGCTGAAGGCCTCCGCGAATGCCCACAAGCTGGAGAATCGTCCTGCGATTGCGCGTGCTATCTCGACGCCGAATTATCTGAACCAGCCGGAAACAGTCATTTTGCAGGCACTCAACGGTCACTACGCCGATGGTCTTGGGCATGTGCGCGATCAGCCAGACCGAACGGATTTTCAGCCGCTGCCGTGGTATTCGATGGCCACCTGGATGCTCACACAAATGCAACGGTGGGGCTACATCAAGAAGCCGATTTCCTACGATGACCTTGCAAAAAAAGTGTTCTTGCTTACGGACGCGCGCGTGCAAATGAAGGCGCTGGGGCAAGAAGCCGACCAGGATGCGATAGCTACGGGGATGCGGAAATTCTCAGTGATGGGCCGTGAGTACGATCCCGCGGACCCTGCCACGTACCTCGCACATTTTGCAATCAAGCGGACCTGACTCAAAGGATATGAGATGAAGTCTTCAATTCGGTTGCAGGCTGCATTTGTGTCACTTGCCATGGTGGCCATCCTGCTTGTTTGCTGGCAGTTCGCAACAACTGCGGGCACGCAAGTTCAGCAGGCACCTACGACACCAGAGCAAAAGGAGTATGCCCGGTTGATGGGGCAGGCTCCGGGCGATCAATCGGCTGAGCCAACAAGTGATGGTTTCCCCACGCCAGCGCAGTTCTTGTCCGTCGCAGCGAAAAACCTCGCGCACCCCTTCTACGATCATGGTCCGAATGACAAAGGGATCGGCATCCAGTTGGGACATTCCCTTTTGCGTGTCGCTGGCGGATATCTGCTGGCTGTCGTCGTGTCGATACCGCTGGGTTTCCTGATTGGCATGTCACCGCTTCTATATCGCGCTTTTGATCCGTTCATTCAACTACTGAAGCCGATCTCTCCGCTCGCGTGGATGCCAATCGCGCTGTACACGATCAAGGATGCTTCTGTTTCCGCAATTTTTGTGATTTTCATCTGCTCCCTATGGCCGATGCTGATCAATACGGCATTTGGCGTCGCAAACGTAAGGCGGGAGTGGTTGAACGTTGCTCGCACCCTCGAAGTTTCGCCGTTGCGCAAAGCGCTCCAGATTGTCTTGCCTGCCGCTGCACCCACAATTATCACGGGAATGCGGATCTCGATGGGGATTGCATGGCTTGTGATCGTGGCTGCTGAAATGCTGGTCGGCGGGACGGGCGTTGGCTATTTCCTCTGGAATCAGTGGAACAATCTTTCTCTGACAAATGTCCTGTTCGCGGTAGTCATCATCGGAGTTGTGGGAATGCTCCTCGACCAGCTTTTCGCGCGCCTGCAAAAGAAGGTGACCTATGCAGAGTAACGACAGTCGCAGCACAATCGGCGGAGCATTCATTGAGATTGACAACCTCTCGAAACGTTACCGCGCCGACCTTCCACCGGTCTTCGAGGACGTGACTTTCAAGATCGACCGTGGAGAGTTCATTTGCGTAATTGGTCATTCTGGCTGTGGAAAAAGCACGATTCTGAACGTGCTTGGTGGGCTTGAGCAGGCAAGTGGTGGCAGTGCCGTCATGGGCGGACGGGAGATAGCTGGCCCAAGCCTTGATCGCGGCGTAGTGTTCCAGGGGCATGCGCTGTTGCCTTGGCTCACAGCGAAACAGAATGTCGAATTTGCCGTCCGGTCACGGAATCCAGACTGGACACGGCAACAGATTCAAGACTGCGCGATGCGCTTTCTCGATATGGTTGGGCTCACGCGAGCGATCGACAAAAAGCCATCGGAGCTATCGGGTGGTATGCGCCAGCGCGTCGGGATTGCCCGCGCGTTTTCCGTCGCGCCTAAGATGCTTTTGATGGATGAACCTTTCGGGGCACTCGATGCGTTGACGCGTGGTGTTATTCAGGATGAGCTTTTGCGCATCTGTCTGGCTACGCATCAGACCGTTTTCATGATCACACATGACGTGGACGAAGCAATCTTGCTTGCTGACCGAATTTTTTTGATGAGTAATGGTCCGCGTGCTCGCCTTGCAGAGATCGTTGTGAACACGATGCCCCGGGAGAGGACACGAGAATCGCTGATTCACGATCCTCAGTTCTATCGGATCCGAAACTATCTCATCGATTTTCTCGTCCGACGGTCCGCAACGATCCAGCAGGATATCGAACAAGGGCGCGACATGCATCAAATGACGCAGATTGTTCGTCCCGGTCTGTGCCAAGACAACGTTACGGAGCTTGAACAGGGTCGCGTGCTCCGTACCGGAAATATGGCTTAATTTTTCTAGTGGTAGATTTTTTTAAGGATAGTCACATGATTTCGAGTCGCACGCAGGTTACCGAGATGATCGTTTCGGCGAAGGTTCGCAAGGGCCTCAAGTGGGCAGATGTCGCTGAAAAAGTAGGCATGGCGAAGGAGTGGACTACCGCCGCATGCCTCGGTCAGATGCAGCTGAGCAAAGAGCAGGCCGCCATCGTTGGTGAAATCTTCGAGTTGTCCGATGAAGCCATCGCGTGGTTGCAGATTGTTCCATACAAAGGTTCACTGCCGACGGCTGTTCCGACGGATCCGCTGATCTATCGCTGGTACGAAATGGTGAACGTGTACGGCACGACCATCAAAGAGTTGATCCACGAAGAGTTCGGTGACGGGATCATGAGTGCAATCGACTTTTCGATGGACATCCAGCGCCAAGCGGATGCGAAAGGTGACCGCGTAAGTGTGGTGCTCTCCGGCAAATTCTTGCCGTACAAGTCCTACTGACCGTAAAAGGGAAGGACCTATGATGTTCACCGGGGCCGTCTACGGCTTGGCAATCGGCGCCGTCCTTGGACTGACTGGAGCTGGCGGCGTTATGGCCGTGCCGGCACTGATGCTGGGTCTAGGGTTGACGCTGCATGATGCAGCGCCAATCTCCCTGATTGCAGTCTCATCTGCGGCCGCAATTGGCGCGGTAACGGCTTTAAGGCGTGGTCATGTGCGCTATAGGGCGGCCATTGCAATGTCCCTTGCGGGAGCAGTCGGCGCGCCAATTGGAGCGCATTTAGCACACGAGATGCCACAGCGATGGCTAACGTTCATATTTTGCGGAGTGATGCTGTTCGTAGCGGTCCGGATGATTGCTCAGGTGCTAGGAAACGCTAACCAGCGCGAACAGTCCAGCAAAAATCTGCTCTGTCGGGTGAATCCTGAAACCGGGCGATTTCATTGGACAGCAGGCTGTGCCGCGTCGATGGCAAGTATTGGTGCCTCGGCTGGGCTGTTCACTGGCATGCTTGGTGTAGGGGGCGGCTTCGTCATTGTCCCGGCATTGCGGCAGTTTAGCGATTTGCCGATGGTTGGTGTTACTGCGACGTCACTGGCAGTCGTAGCGCTCGTAAGTTCCTTTACCGTAGTCGGGTCACTATTAGGCGGCGCTCACATTGCGTCTGTTGGCTGGGTCTTTACCGGGGCGATGGTCGTCGGACTTGCGGGCGGCCGTATAGCGACGCATCGGTTGCCATGGCAGTGGGTCCAGTCGGTGTTCGCTTTGCTCGTCCTCAGCGTCGCTGTGCTGTGGCTAAAGCAGACATTCGCCTGAGGGTCAGAGAAGATGGAAGTTAGAATTGAGCCGTTCTTCGACCCGGCGACGTCGACATTCAGTTACGTCGTGAACGCGAAGGGCTACCGCGAATGTGCAATTGTGGATTCTGTTCTCGGCTTTGAACTGAGGGCTTTGAGAGTCTCGACGGAAGCTGCTGACAAGATCGCAAGTTACATTAGAGAGCACGACCTGCTGGTTCAATGGCATCTCGAGACGCACGTACATGCTGATCACTTGTCCGGCGCAGACTATCTGAAACAAGAACTTGGCGGTCAGATCGGCATTGGCTCGGGCATAGTCGAAGTGCAACGAGTATTCCGGGAAATATTCGATTTTGGGTCCGAGTTTGAGCCCAACGGAAGTGACTTTGACCATCTCTTCGAATGTGGCGAGAAGTTCAACGTCGGCCCTTTGGTCGTTACGGTGATGCACGTGCCGGGCCATACTCCCGCTGATGTGGCATTTCTATTCGGGGAATCTGTGGCATTTGTTGGTGACACGATATTCATGCCAGACGTTGGCTCTGCTCGTTGCGATTTTCCTGGAGGAAGCGCCGAGAACCTGTACAAATCAGCTCGCCGGATCCTCAAACTCGGGGAAGAAACGCGTCTCTTTTTGTGTCACGACTATCCTCCTGACGGACGCGAGCCGATTTGCATGACCAATGTTCGACACCAGAGGCACGCAAACATCCATGTTCGCGACGGAATCAATCTGGCGACGTTCAGAGACATGCGCAACAGGCGAGACCAGAGCCTGTCCTTACCGGGGCTATTCTTCCCTTCCATCCAGGTTAATTTGCGCGCAGGGAAGCTTCCAGTGCAGAACTCGCGTGGGAGGAGATTTATGCAGTTTCCCATCGACTCGATCTGATTGTGTGCGGCTGAATCGCGATTACGACATCTATAAAAATCGATTAAAGGCAAGCCATTGAGAACGATCATCAACAATATGAGAATCGGAGCCCGTCTCGGAGCTGGCTTTTTCGTCGTTCTCTTTCTTTTGGTTGTCATTGTTGTTGTCGGTGCGTACAAGCTCGTCAGCATTGACCGAGATACGCAGTTGCTGGTTGACAGTGACTTTCGCAGCGCAACTGCGGCGCATGCTATAGACAAGCGAACGCAAATGAACGCGCGATACTCGCTGCAACTAATTCTGGCCCGAGACGATGCATCGGTGAATGCTCTTCTGGACAAGATTCACACGAATCAGAAGGAGAACGCGACTTTCCTCGACACGATTCAAAGATCTGACACATCTGATCGGGCAAGAGAACTGCTTGCCACTCTGCGTGAGCGTCGCGATACACTAATGTCGGCGCTCTCGAGCGTTAGCATCGCACTTGAACAGCATAATCAGGATGCCGCAGTCAAAATTACGACGGATAGAACAATCCCTGCCTTGACCGCGTTGAGTGAGACAACTGACCAGCTTGTTGCACTGGAAAAAGCACACGCAGATGTTCGAAGTGCGACCGTTGTCGACAAAATTCGTTCCTCCCTTCACTTCATGTTGGCACTCGGCGCAATTACATTGGTGTTTGGAGCTGCCTTTTCACTCCTGCTAACACGAACAATCACTCGCCCAATCATCCAGGCTGTGGACGTGGCGAGCACGGTTGCATCGGGTGATTTGTCTTTGCACGTTACCGCTCAATCGCTCGACGAGACTGGGCAACTTCTTCGCTCGCTTGATGGCATGAGCAGGAGTTTGGGGGGCATAGTGGCACAGGTGCGTGTGGGTACGAACGCCATCGCTACGGCCGCAACACAGCTGGCCTCTGGAAATACAGACTTGTCATCTCGTACAGAGGAGCAGGCTGCGTCTCTGGAGCAGACCGCTGGGGCAATGGAGGAGTTCACCGCCACCGTAGGCCGCAATTCAGATAGTGCAGAACGTGCGAATAGTCTCGCGCGTAAAGCTGCGGAGGAGGCCAGACGCGGAGGAGATGCCGTCGAGCGAGTGACGTCGACAATGCGTGGGATTTCTAGCAGTTCGCAGACTGTCGAGAGCATCGTTGAAGTTATCGAGGGAATTGCGTTCCAGACGAATATCCTTGCCCTCAATGCTGCAGTAGAGGCTGCGCGGGCCGGAGAACAGGGTAGAGGATTTGCAGTGGTGGCAGGAGAGGTGCGCGCCTTGGCTCAACGCAGTGCGAGTTCAGCGAGAGAAATCAAAGCGCTGATTTCAGAGTCCTCCGCGCGTGTCAGAGAAGGGGCGAAGCTGGTCGAAGATGCCGGTCAGATCATAAGCAGTATTGTACTGTCGGTTGGAGACGTCGCGACGATCACGGAGGAGATCTCGATTGCATCTGCTGAGCAACTGACCGGAATCCAGGAAATGAGTCAGGCGGTCTCCCAGATGGACCACGTTACGCAACAGAATGCCGCATTGGTTGAACAATCGGCGGCCGCGACGCATGCGCTCGCGTCACAGGCTCGCTCGCTCCTGGATGCGGTTGGATTCTTCCGTTTGTCAGAGCTTTGAGCGCTTTTGTGCATCCCTCGGTTATTCCTGCATGGAGGCACCGCTCGCACTACGGATGGGACACGACAAGGAGAAGAAGTGACACCTTGCATTCTGGTCGAGCAACGCCCTGATAACTGAGGTGGGGACTACACCCACGCGACGCAGATATCGTTAAGCGCAGGCACGTCGGTTAAACACGGCGATCAAACACCTGACAAGCGAACCAGTTCTACGCGCTTGAGTGGCCGCATTTCCGTCAGTCCAAACGCTGTGGAGCGGGGCATATGGGAGCGCTGCCGGGCAACACACAACGTCGCGATCGACTGTAGTCGACCGAAGACGCTTACGCGAACGTGCCGAGATGTGCGTCCGGTAGGCGCGACATACGCTAATTCATACGGGGTTGCATGACGCCCTGGAGTGCCTGCTGAAATAATGGTGCAGCAAGTCGGTGACATTGCCATCCGGTGCGCGCGTTGTGGCAATTCGGACAACACACGCACGAGGTATGCGTAGGTCTCGGCAATGCAGGTCAGACAACACGTAAGCATCTGGCTGTAGATGATCGCACTCGCTTTCGCTGCGGCGATTGTGTCACTGACTACCCTTGCTTCAATTGCGGCGGCACTACGCCGTGTGTGCTATTATGGAACATTTGGTACGGAATTTCAACCTAGCCTGCCGGGGAGTCCTTCGGGCGATATTTGCTTTCTGGGGGGCAGTGGGGAGAGGCTTGCGTGCTTCAAGCGGCACTACGGTGGCGTAGGGCCGCGCGTCGTCTCGCGGGCACGTCGAGTTCAGGGAACTGCCTTGTAGGCCGTGAGGTTTGTGTTGAAGGGCGGCTCTCTAAAGAGCCATCGCGGGTGTGAACCGAAGTCACCGAATTATTGAACAAGTTCGTGTCACTAAGAAGAATTCGGCAAGCTTGTCCTTGAGGCTGAAGGGGGGGTTGCCCTAGTTGTGTGGCTCTGGCGATCATGACAGATTTCGTTCAATAAGCGATAGTGGGATTTCAATTGGCTGCTCAGCTCCTTAGAGCCGTGGTAGGAGTTCACGGCACCACTCATGTCGAGGCATCAGTCGCGTACCAGTTGCAAATTGCGAATTTGGTGCGGGATCAGTTGCGCTCGGACGGGGTGTTGCCGGAGGGCGTATTGCGGGAAGATATCGAAGCGTCTTGGCGTCGAAGCATCGACCAAGGTGTCCGTTGGTACGACCGTTCGTTATTGAACCTCCCGGACGCAAAGAGCCAGGAAGAGATGCGCGAGGTGAACAGCGCGTTACTTGATGCGGCGACTCCGGAACTTCGATTTCTAGCTGAACGTTGCTCGTCTCAAGAGATCGTGATCTTGACTGATGCCGACGCGGCTATCCTGAAGATTGACGGTCATGTAACGCCGTTCAAAGATCACATTGGAATTCGGGACATACGCCCTGGTGCATGTTGGAGCGAGTCCGTGCGTGGAACCAACGCTCTTGGTATGGCGCTCGTCGAAGGCCGGTCTGTACTCGTAAATAGTGGTGAGCACTTCCTTGACAGTTTGAACCGTGTTTCCTGCAGATCGATGCCCATTGCGGATCCGTACGGCAAGATTCTGGGAGTGCTTGACGTCACTCGCGACGGACCTCTGCCGCTACAAGACACTATGTTCATGCTGATGAATACTGTGGCGCGACATATTGAACGCCGCTTGTTCGCTGCCACGTTTCCCGAGCATGTTCTTGTTGCCATACATTCATACGAACAATATATTGATTCAATTTGGGCCGGGCTACTGGCCATTACGGACGAAGGCATAGTCGCTGGCGCAAGTTTCCAGGCGTGTGAACTGTTGAATCTCACGAGAGAGCAAGTTGTTGGCCTCCAGTGCGGTAATGTGCTGCAAATGCGTGGCGCGCCGTTTATGACTGTTCTTGAACAAGCTCACGGACTCAAGGTCGCCGGCCTGCAGCAGGAATACCGGTTTAAGGTTCTCGCGTTGCCGCGGAATCCGGTGGGGGGAAATATTCTCAGTGCCGCACAGGCAACGGAGGCGGTAGCCGATTCTCATTCCCCTTTGGGCGCACTTGCCTGCGGAGACCGCCAGTTGTTGCGTGCATTGCAGCAGGCATGCCAGGGTTTGAACAAGGGCGTGCCAGTCTTGCTCCAAGGAGAGACGGGCACGGGTAAGGAGGTGATCGCGAAGGGCCTTCACGATGCCAGCGCGCGTTCCGGGAAGCCATTCATTGCAGTGAACTGTGCAGCCATTCCCGAGGGATTGATCGAGTCTGAACTGTTCGGCTATCGCGAGGGCGCTTTCACCGGCGCTCGAAAAGGGGGAGTCGTTGGGCGCGTGATGCAAGCGCACGGCGGTACTCTCTTCCTGGATGAAATCGGAGATATGCCGGCCCCTTTGCAAGCGCGCCTTCTGCGTGTCCTGCAGGAGCGCAAAGTCGCTCCCTTGGGTGCTGGCAGTGAACACGATATCGACGTGGCTGTGATTTGTGCGACCCATCGCGACCTGAGTGTACTGATACGCGACAAGACGTTTCGGGAAGATCTCTACTACCGAATCAAAGGCTTCTCGATAAATCTTCCGGCGTTGCGTGAGAGGCCGGATATCGATCTGCTTGTCGTGACGATTCTGAAGAAGCTTGGAGCCCCTGAGGTGCGCATCAGCAAGGAGCTGGCGGACGTTTTTCGCCGACATCCATGGCCGGGAAATATACGCCAACTCGAAATGGTGTTACGCACGGCATTGGCTGTTCGGGGTGATGGCGAGACCGAGCTAGGGTTGGACCATATGTGCGCTGGGTTTGTTGGCGCTGATACCTGTGTGAATTCAGCTCGGCCTGTTGGCTTGATTCGCGAGCAGGAAGCCCAGTTGATTCGCAATGCGCTCGAAAAGCACAACGGAAACGTGGGCGAGGCTGCGAAGATGCTGGGAATTGGGCGATCTACGCTTTATCGGCGGATCAAAGAGTTGGATGAGTGACCGCGGATGGCGTGACCGGTCCACGCTATCACCGTATGTTGAGGCGGAGAAAGTATCCTCGGCAACCGAGGCTTCGTATGAATCGGGAAAGGCGCAGAGCGGTTGGTGAGATGGAAGAACGATAGTCGAATCATGGTGGCTTCTGATCAATTCTGGAGTTCCGGAGGCATGACTGCTTTGACGCGTGGGTGACGTGGCAGACTTCTGCATCGGCGCATTGTGGGGCGCTGCGAGGAGCGAATGCGCCTCCACGTTGAAGTGTGTATCTGCAAAGTCATGGCTGAACTTGGCTGCAATGAAAAGAGAAAAATAAGCCATCATTCGACTGGCTGCCCCCACCAAGATCGCAAGGGGCTTACAAAAATCTTTCTCGACATCGTAGCGATAGTCTCGCTATGAAACTTCGGTGGCCACGAAAGCGAGTTCGGGTTTCCTGACTTATCGAGCAATCCGAAGATCGAACGTTCCACGGCCAATCGGTTGGAGTCAATTCTTGGTCGTTGCGAGCACATTGGCGACCGAGCAATGAAGTGACTTCAGTGGTCGCCTACCGCCGTATCGGCCAGCGTAAACGCCGAAACGGCTTCCTGCAATTTCATCGCATGCGTCTCAAGAGAATGCGCAGCAGTAGCTGCTTGCTCTACCAGCGCTGCATTCTGCTGCGTAACTTGATCCATCTGAACTACCGCCGTGTTTATTTGCTCGATTCCACGGCTTTGCTCTTCTGAGGCAACGGCGATCTCATCAACAATCCCTGCAACACGCCGTGCATTCGACTGCATCTTATCCATTGCCGAACTTACTTCCAGCGCGTGTCGCGTACTCTCATGGACCGTTGAGACCGAGGACGCGATCACTTCGTTGATCTCCCTTGCTGCCAGCGTACTCCGCTGGGCGAGTACGCGCACTTCTGCTGCTACAACCGAAAATCCTCTGCCTTGTTCGCCCGCGCGAGCTGCTTCCACTGCCGCGTTGAGTGCAAGAATATTCGTCTGAAATGCAATCGATTCGATAACACTCGTGATTTCGGATACCTTCTTTGAAGTGCTATCGATACGTTCGATTGCGTCCAGCATGACTCTAACAACCTGACCAGCCGCGTCGGCCATGACGTGCGCGTCTGATGCAAGGCCATTTGCTGTTCGTGCGCTGTCTGTGTTACGTTTTACCGTCTCTGTCAATTGAAGCATGCTCGCGGCAGTTTCCTGTAGTGAAGCAGCTTGTTGCTCAGTACGTGCGGATAGATCGAGATTACCGAAGGCTATTTCTTTAGCGGCCGTAGATACGGAATTCGACGAGACATGAACAACGGCCATCGCCTCTTCAACCCGCCGCATTAGCTTGTCGAAGGCAATCGCTGCGCGACCGAATTCGTCGGCTCGTGGACTAGCTGAACGTCTGGACAAATCCAGCGTTGTCGCGACTTCCTCAAATTTATGAGCCATGCGTAGCAGGCCACCGCAGACCACGCGATGGAGATGAACCGAGAAGTACACCGCAATCACTGCTCCTGTCGATGCGACCGCGATTATAATGCCCAGCCAAAGTTGGGGGGGCGACTGTGAGCCGGCATCAAGCTTCTGAGCCGCCAGTGCCGCGAGAACCGCACAAATTGCTAGTATCGCTGCCAAGAGGCCGAACGTAAGAAGCAGTTTGAATTTGATTGTCACAATTTTCTTTTTCATCAGTGCTCTCTCATTATTATCTCGTGAACTAACAGACTTATAGCGGGTGAAAAAAGTAGTTTCGATTAGGTGCGATCGCAATTAATAATATTTCATGTCGGCTCGCTAGCGATCACTGATAAATAGTCTCGCGCACGTTCCACGTGCGCGACTGCCATCCTATATGTAGTGGTGAGCGCTAGACTTTGTTCGCTTCGAGGGTTTCATCGATAATTGGTTTGTCCGCGGATTCAATCGATGTCTGCAGCGCAGATTTCTATCGTTCGTCGGATGCATGTATGAAACCCAAGACATTTTGTTTGATGGAGTGATATTCACGAGATCGTTCGATGCGAGTCGCGACGGTACCGATTAATAACAGCGCCGCGATCTCTATGCAGTCACCAGCGAGCCGAATCGGCCAATCCGTCGCCAAGTGCAATGTTCGAGTGACGAGTTGAAGACCGACGTCTGCAAATATTGAGACAATGGTGCCACCGACAAAACAAGCTAGGCCCTGACGCCCCACTATAACGACAGGCCATAGTCTTTCCGCGAGCAGGCGAATCCATCCGAGTCGCACCGCTTGCGCGCAGAGCCACGCGATCGACAGAAAGCTCACAATCCGCACGCTCGCGAGATTCTGCTTCATGTACCCGGGAGAAGCGTGCGCATCTATGCACAGCTTGATAAACGCGATGACTAGCGCAACGCCAATCGCGATCTTCGTCACTTGTCTGCCCCGAAACGATGCGTGGAATTCCTGAGAAACGGGGTGTAGGCGGGACAGTTTGCCTAAAGTGAACATTAGTTGCCACGCGAAGGGATTGAACGGCCAACCTTCGCCGGTCGAGCTGGGCAATCCGGTACCGAGCCACGGGGCGGCGAGCCAAACTGCGAGGCTGGCAAAAAGAGCAACTGAGGGTGACCGCCGGAATAATGGTACTGTGAACGGTACGCCGAACGCGAACAGCACGTACATTGGAAGCACGGCAGACAGGAAAGGTTGCTGACGAAAAAGTGCGAAGTCGAGCAACGTCCGTACCGGATGTGCGGCAAACATCGGCCACGTCTGATGGATTGCGGCTAACGGCACATTGACGAATCTCAGAGCCGCGCTGCAAGCGAGCATCAGTGCTGCCGTGATCAGGTAGGCGCGGTAGATGTCGCAGGCGCGCTTTAGGAAGCGTCGACGCGCAACAAGTTTGCCTCGGCGTGTGGCAACACCGACGTATGCAGCCGCCGAGGCATAACCACCCAGAAAGACGAAAACCTCAGCTGCGTCGCAATACGCGTAGGTATGCAACGTGACATGTCGAAGGACGCCGCTCGTGTTGTGATCGAGGGCAATAACGAGTAAAGCGACACCTCTAAAAAAATCTACCTCGACAGAACGTTCCGTGGACGAACCCATGCCCTCACCTTTTTTTGAGGAGGTGCTGTCGCTCGAGATGCGGGCTAATTTCTTGCCGCAGCAACGGTGAAAGGTGAGCCCATCGACATGGGCCAACGCATCCTGAATTCCGCAGGACACCCGCCCTTCAAGGTCGGGTTGCCTGGATGGAACCTGTGTCTCGATCACATTGGTGCACTTACTCGTCCGGTTCTTCGAGCTTCGTGTTAGAGAGGCCTGACGAGAAAACCGGTGTCACGATCGGAAACCGCTCGGTCAGGTATGCAGTGATTGCCAAGACAGCCAGGGCGACAACGAGACGTTTCATAGGAGGGTCGAAGCTCACTGTGGCGCTGTCGTAGGCCGGCGTTCTCACCTGCGGGCGACTTGTGGCATAACAGGAACGGTGAGCGCTCTCTGTGCTGGTTCTGGCTTTGATTGACCGGCGAGCGTCTTGTCTTAGTCGTGAGACTATCGTTCCATCCGTGGAACGGCCAGAAGTGCTCCTCCGGCCGCCGTCGTCTCCATAAGACGCGTCGTACTCGGTGCCTTAGAACGAGTGATTTATGCCAATTCGAGCGACAACCTGATGCCCGTTGGACGAGGGACCGGACAAACCAGGGATGTATGCTACGTCTAGCGGTGTACCGGTTGTGCCGCCCGAAACATTTTGATAGACGACTTGGCTGTAGACCGACGTTCGCTTCGAAAGTAAGTACTGAGCCAATGCGCCGACCTGGTTCCAATGAAGGGTCTGCTTGGCACCGCCCTGACTCAATCCGCCACGAGTGTAGGTGTACATACCGCCAAGGATGAACGCCGGTGTGAGACTGTATCTTGCGTTTACTTCGATATTGTCGAACGTGAGATGTGCGTTATCTAGTCCAAGATTGCCAACATATATTGATGAGTCGGGTTGGCCCACATTGACATGTGTATAAACTGAACCGAGCGTGACCTGCCCGATGCCGTAGTTCACGCCGATACCATAGATCTTTTGGTTCGCTGCGGAGAAGCCAATATCATCGGTAGCTATGGCGCCTCCAGGCGTCGATCCTGGGCTGGAGAGGTCTTCGTAGACAGCAGCAACGGAAAGTGACTGGTACGAATAGTTCAGCCCGACGCCGTACATGCGGTTTCGGGCGAACGCGCCTGCCATATTCCCAAACCCATACATGGCAGTTGCTGAGAGACCAGCGTAAGACGGGCTTATGTATTTGACAGAGTTGCTGACATGGAACGTGGCGTCCGTGTTGTCGTTGTCCAGCGGATGCGAGAACAGAAATCCAGCCCAGCTGCCATTGGCAGTCAATGGCCCAATCGTATCGGCAACAGTGTCAAACTGACGGCCCGCAGTCAGGGTGCCGAGACTGTCAGATTGCAGGCCAACGGAGGACTGAAAGCCAAACAGACGGCCGCCGTACAGGAGCTGACCGTTTTCCAGTGCAAAACCACTTTCGAGGTCGAAGACTGCGTGCAGCCCACCGCCCAGATCTTCGGTGCCCTTGATGCCCCAACGCGTTGTCGACAACAGGCCACCGGCAACTTGCCACGCTGAATGTCCGCCGACATTGTTCGTGTAGTTGATGCCTTCGTCGAGGATCCCGAACAAGGTGACTGAACTTTGCGCATGTGCATGCATGGAGAACATCAGGAGTGCTGCGGAGAGGACGTGGGGTTTATGTCTCTTAATCATAGTCATTGTTGAGGTGCGTTGCAGTCAGGGGCCGTTGGACCATCTCTGGCATCTTCGAGATGCGTCTAGTACTAAGCAGATGTCGTGCCATACGTGCCGAGAACCGTCGGACATAGCCAAGGAGGCCGTCTGCCGGTCGTTCCTTGAGTGCGGAAATCACAGGAGGTGGGATAAGTGCGCGTGATTCCCGTCCCATATCGCGACAGGAATCCCACTTTGGGACGAGGACTGCGAGGTGTTTGGACTGCCCGCTAGCGCGAGGCTAGTGAACCGAAACTAAGATCCGCTCAATTGATGACGAGAAATAGCAGAACTAAGCTAGACCGCTGGAAGGGTATCCCTGACTTTCGAGCCATTGCTGAACTCGCACAGCATCCTCCGACGGGAGTGTCGAGAGGACCTGATGAGCGCTTTTATAGCGAAGAGCATTGACAATTGGTGCAAGCGGAACACCATGCAGATGCCAAATGCCAAGAGGCTGGTCGGGGCAGGTGACTACTTCCGCTTCGGATATCAAGTGGCCGTCTAGTACCGGCGCCTTTTGTATCTTTAGCTTGCTGAAGTCACGCGGATGGTGAGCGGGCTGGTTATCGGGCCACACGCTTCGTGTGCGCCAGAATTGTCGGTCTGGCCACTGCTGCTCGAGCGCATAAAAATCTCGTCCAACTCGTGCGAATCGTCCGAACAACTCAGCAATACGGCGCTGATGAAACCGCAATGCGAGTGCCGCGCGATCGGGATGAGCGAGCAGCGTATTGATGACGGCTGGCGCCTGTAGGGCGGACGACAGCGATTGGAAGATGCCGTTTCCAGAGAGAGGGTCCACAGCCATCGCCGCGTCGCCGACACGTAACCATGTTTCCCCGCCGGTTTCGTCGCTCAAGACAGCGCTGCTACTTCTGGCGTATACGCGCACTTCGCTGTCGTGTCTGTCAAAAAATCTTCGGGCAAGATCGGTCTCCCGCATGGAGGTGCACCAAGCTGCCAGCGCGTCTCGCGCCGGGAGCGTTGTGCTCGCGATGTCGAGGGTGACTTGCCAGTAACAGCGGCCGTCCGGTAGTTTGGCCATCCACGCCCAACCATCCGGGAGGCTTTCAATTGCCGATGCCGGATTCCCAGGCCGGCCTTGCCAGATGTTCAACAGACTTAGTGATTGCGGGCCGCGCGAAGCGTTTCGAGAAATTGGTGCACGACGGCCGCGTGCTTCCACCAAAAATGTTGCATCAAGTGTTTCGATACCCGCCGGTGTGTTGATGCAGATGGAATATCTCTCCCCGACTTGACGCACTTCGCGGACTGTTGCCTCATGAATCTCGATTCCGGCCGCTGTCATATCATCGCGCAACGCATCGTCAAAGCGGCGTCGGTCAATCAAATATTCGTGATTCAGTTCGCGCTCTTCGCCGTTCCAGCATGTCGTGCGACCACACGGCGGTAGCGCACATGCCGCCGCTCGTCGAAGACCGGCGTGTTGCAGTCCTTGCAGCACGCGAGCGGATACGCCCTCAACGGCATCGAAGCGACGTCTTTCTCCTACGACCGCCACGCTGTAGCCTAGCTGGGCTAGTCCAATGGCGACTGTAGCCCCTGCCGGGCCGGCGCCGAGCACGACAATACGCGGTACGGTCATGATGAGAGTGCTCTCCGCTCCCTGCCGATGAACGAGGCATTCGCGCGGAGATAGGCGAGCAGATCGGCGCGATCCGCATCTCGATGTTGTCCGAGCCACCGCGCGGCGTGTCCGCTAAGAGCAGCACACGCTATGCTGGCGCCGGCGGGCGATCCAGCCGCCTCGATCGAGACGATTGCACCGAAGTCTGCCTGCTCGCTGTCGAGCGACGACCACTGACATGGCGAGCAGCGCGCATCACCGGTGACTCTTATGACCTCGGGGTAGCTGGCTGGAAACACGGGATTTCCTCTCGCCGGACTGGCTGCAAATATGATGATCCCTTGAGCGATTGCGCTGGCACAGGCTTCGCGCAGCGCTGTCCGATCTGTGCGCACACCGAGACTCAGGTTAATGATGCGCACGCGTTGAACCACGAGCCACTGGATCGCATGAGCTATCTGCGGCGCGCTTGTCACACTGCGCGAATGAAAGACTTGCGCGATGTGCAGACGTGCGTTTGGTGCGGCTGCGGCGATAGCAGCACATATGGCGGTGCCGTGTCCAATGCGATCCCGCTCCGCGGGGCCGTAGCGCAGCCTATCCTCGGTTTCGAACCAGAAGCGCAGTGCAGCATCAACCTGCGGTGCCAAAGCATCGGAGCAGCCACTATCGACGACTCCGACGCTAACATTATTCGCGAAGCCGGGTGCGCTAGCACTCATTGCTTGGACTCCGGGAAGTACGACTCATGATGCGACCGTTGGATAGCTCGAAATGCAGGTCTGCACCAGCGAGCGTCGATGCACGATGACTGATGAGGATTCGAGTACGGTCACCGAAAAGTACGTCGATCTGCGCGATGATTTGCCGTTCCGTCATTTCGTCGACAGCGGAAGTTGCTTCGTCGAGCACTAGGACCGCTGGGTCCTGTAAAAGTGCACGGGCTATGGCAATCCGTTGCTTCTGACCGCCGGATAGCTGCTGACCGCGTTCACCCACTGGCGCGTAGAGTCCGCCCGGTAGCGAACTGATTAGTTCGTCAAGCTGTGCCGCACGCGCCGCGCGCACGATCTCTTCGTGTCCCGCCATCGGAAAGGCATAGCGTATGTTATCTGCGAGGCTTCCACGAAAGAGGACGATATCCTGACTTACAACGGCGATGCGTCGTCGCAAGGCGTCAATGCTGACGAGGCGTAAGTCGACCCCGTCGAAATGAATGCTGCCTTGCTGGGGATCATAGAAGCGTTGGAGGAGATCAATCAGTGTCGATTTCCCACTTCCCGACACGCCGGACAACGCAACTTTGGCGCCGCGCGGGACGCGCATGGTGGCACCTTGAAGAATCGGCCCCTCTCGTGCATCGTGCGCGAACCAGACATTGTTGAATTCGACGTCGCCACGCGTGGGAATACTGCGGGTCACGATTGCCTGTTGTACGGAAACGGGCGCGTGTTGCAACTCGGTGACGCGTCCGAGGCTTACCGTCATTCGCTGCAGGGCAACGTACAGACCCAGAAGGCTCCGTACAGGACCAATGGCCATACCTAGATAGCTCGAAAACGCTATTAGTGAGCCTAGTTGCCAAGTTCCCTGAATTACCCAATAACCGCCAAGAACAAACGCGCCGGCGCGGGTGATCGAGGTGAGCGTTGCGGGAACCGACTGAGTGACAAATTCGGTCACCTGAAGCTTGAGCAGCTTCCCCAAGTAGTGCTCGCCAAGCTCGTCGAGACGGCGTACTTCCAGAGACTCTTGCCCCGCGGATTGAATGAACTTCATTGCGGGGAGTGTCTCGACGAGGAACGCCGATACATCTGCGGCGCTCTCGCGCACTGTGCGCGCACCTGCCTCAACCTTTCGTCGCATCATACGAAGCCACACAACTTCGAGAGGGATCAGGACTAGCGCGACCAGCGAAAGCTTCCAGGACAGCGTAACCAGAAGTGTAAGTGTGCCGACGAGACCGATTACGTTGGAGACCGCCGAAAACAGTCCGTCAAGGGCAAAACGCTGAATCTCGGCGACGTCGCCATCGAGGCGCGATAGCAAATCGCCGATCCGCCGCTCTGCATAGAACGATGGTGACAGGCGCTGGAGGTGTGCATAGACCGCGGTGCGCAACGAGAAAAGAACGCGACCGGATAACCGTGTATAGACGTATCGATTAAATCCGCCTAGTAGCGTGCCGACGAGTCCGACTCCAACCATTGCGAGCGAAAAGCCAATGAGCGCGGAAGTATTCCTGCTCACCAGACCGCGGTCGATGAGCTCCTTGGTTAGCCACGGCTGCGCGATGGCCAGCAGTGATGCGCACGCGGATAGCGCTAGCAACCCCGCTATCGCGAGCCGGTGTGGCCGCACGAAGCTGTAAAGCCAGGCTAATGAGCGTGCTAACTGTGCCCGGTCGTCAGTTTGCACGAAGCGCAGAATGAAACTCAACATGGACCTAGCTACGTTGGCGCCGAAGAGCGTTGCCGCAATTCGAAGTGTTGGGAGGAATTTAGGTAAGAATAGACCAGAGCAAAGAACAAGTCATTCAGGCCCAGACGTTGACCTGATCTGTGAACTCTTGTATTTACGCGGCCGAAGCGCGACGTCTGACTTTCGGTCTTGTCAGACTTGCTCAGGGCGCAAGGTATATCCATCTAGTGAAACATGCTCTGAAATAAGTGCTTCGCAGCGGTTCTCAGTATCTTTTTCGATACCAGCCGAGGAGTCGACGGGAGAATCTCCCGCCGGGTACGGAGGTTGTCGGCGTTGCAGCCGAATCAACCTATTGGGTATCGCGACTGGCGCGCTGGAACATCGCGTGGATGATCAAGCACGTTTGTTGTAAGCGCTGCACCAGCCTTTCCCAGACACTCGCTTGACGGCGAAGAGGGGGCAAGCAGCTGCTGGGTCTGTGGGCTTTCCTTGATAGAAGCTGCAGTTCCCGCAGTCTTGCCCGGCCTCGTATCGGGGGTATTTTGCTTTTTCAACGTTCGCAGCGTTAATGCGATATCCCAGTCCCTTTGCAGCGGGGTCGTTCTCATCCAGCATCGGCGCCTCTGCCTGCGCAGTGCGGGCAAGGGCTAGTGCCGATACAGTGCCGGCAACTGCGATGACAAAGCTGCGTCGGGAGCGATTCAGTTGATGCTTCATGGGGATTGCTAGTCTCAAAGTATTGATGAATGAATCAGGTCGCGCTGTCTGTCCGATCGGTGGGAATTGCATAGGCCGTTCCGACGATCTTCGCCCGACCACCAACCCCACCCGATGCAGGATCGGACACTTGAGCCACTCTCAGTGGCGCCGCTTGACCAAGCGCACGACATGCGTGCGAGACGCGCCGCCCGCACATCGGTTAAACGCCTGCAGAAGCCACCGGCAGAGCAGCCAGGAGGGTACCCGCGGCGTATAGACCGTACGAGCAGAGCGCGCATGGTCCGTCAATACATAAGCACATCGCATGCCAGCTCAAGGCTTTTTGTCCCTTTGAGTTCTGCGAGGTTTCCCATCCTTTTGCCTGCGAGCCTTCCGACGCATTATCAGGCAATGTCGTTGACGCTCAAGGTCGACCCTCAGTCCCATATTGGGAATTCTCGCGGGACGGGAATGGGACGCGAGAACAAGAGCCCGTGTCAGCTCTCAGGGATGCGGCGTTGATGCGGTTTCAAGCAAAAAATTGAATAGGGATTTCCCCGGAATATTTGAGGCGCAGGCCCGCGTTTTAGCGCGATTTTTGAATGCGCGCGGGGCTCTCTCCAGTTGGCATGGAACCTGCTTATTGCGATGGTCCCACGCCAGTTCCCCTCGATCCTCGGCGAATTAAGACCCCTCTCAAAGGAGCAGCGCTTTGTTAAAAACGTTCATTCGACGCAGCAGGTTGATGGGCATCATGGCGGCGGCCATGCCGGTCGCGCTGGTTGCGGGTGTGGCTCATGCCCAAGCGCAACCGCCCCGCGACGCGCGAGCGATTCTGAGTCAGACCTGTGCGGCGTGTCACGCCGCAGAATCAAAGGACTCGTGGAGTCGTATCAGCCATCAGCGCAAGACCCCGGAGGGTTGGTTGCTGACAATCGGGCGAATGCAGACGATGCACGGCCTAACTATTAGCGACGAAGAGCGGCGAATTCTCGTTAAGTATTTGTCGGATACGCAAGGGCTTGCGCCATCGGAAACAAAAGATCTCCGGTATGCACCCGAGCAACGCCTGAACACCCAGGAGACCGCCGGTTCGGATGAGTTCAAGCAGATGTGCGCGCGTTGTCACTCGGCCGCACGACCATTGCTGCAGCGCCGTCCCGTACAGGAGTGGGAGCGGCTCGTGAACTTCCACGTTGGGCAATTCCCGTCGATTGAATATTCTTCGCTCGGGCGCGATCGCGACTGGTTCAATATCGCGCTGACGGACATCGCGCCGTACCTCGCGAAGAACTTTCCATACGACAGCAAAGCGTGGGACGACTGGAAGAAAAGCCAGCCGCCGGCGACTGCGCTTGCCGGCACGTGGAGCTTCAGTGGGCACATGCCTGGGAAAGGCGATGCATTTGGCTTGATGACCGTGACGGGCGGCGACAAGGATAGCTTCAAGGTGGAATTGAAGGGGCGCTTTGCAGACGGCAGTCCGTTAGTCGGTACTGGAACCGCTACCCTTTACACTGGCTACGAATGGCGCGCGAACGTTAATGTTGCGGGCGTGCCGATGCACCAGGTACTCATGGCCGGGAATGGCGAATTGAGCGGCCGCATGTATGAAGACGAGCACGACGAGCGAGGCATGGATTTTAGCGCGGCAAAGCAGGGCAACGCGCGTGTCCTCGCCGTTCAACCAGCTTATGTGAAGGCTGGCGGTGAGGCGACGGTGACAATTGTCGGTCCGAATCTTGAGGGAACTCCGGCTTTTGGCTCAGGTGTAACGGTTACATCTGTGCTCGAGCGCACGCCTGAGTATCTGCGAGTGCGAGTCAAATCCAGCAGCGATAGCGTCGCGGGACCGCGACAGGTCTCAGTCGGTACGGCACATTCCGATGGATTCGCAGTTTATCGTGAGATCAAAGAAGTCAAAGTTTTGCCCGACTACGCAGTTGCTCGGATCGGAGGCAACGGCGGTCCAATGCCGAAGGTGCAAGGGCGATTTGATGCGGAGGCTTGGGGCGTGGATTCGGCCGGCAAGCCGTTCCGGATCGGCTATATGCCGGCGCTATGGTCAGTTGCACCGTTCGACGACCAGGCGAAGAACGATAACGACGTCAAATACGCAGGCGTGATGCAGAGCGCGACTGGCATTTTCACACCGGCAAACGCTGGGCCGAACCCTGAGCGCCGCAGGTCCAACAACAATACAGGCAACCTGAAAGTCATTGCATCGGTCGCTGACGGCAGTCGTACTGTCACTGGCACTGGGCAGATGATCGTTTCAGTTCAGCGCTGGAACAATCCGCCGCTGCCGTGATTTGTGATGTCTCTTTGCCGTCGGGCCGCGTCAGCGGCCCTGGCGGCATGCTCCAGGGCTTCGGTCCGATCCAAACTTAGAGATTGCTAGGAGATTCCCATGGGCGCGCTGTTGAATGTAGTCGAGCGCAATGTGCATGAAGTACGTGTCGAAGACGAGCGTCTGATGTTCCACGTGCCGAGCAGCTCACTCTTTGCTGCCGACGAGCTCACGGCGGCCATCATCGATTCATTGCGCGCTAATACTTGCACCGCTGAAGAACTATTTGATCGGCTAGGTGCATCCCCGCGTGGTGCCGTATCCGAAACGCTTAGCGAGCTGATGGCACTTGAAGTGGTTAGTGATGGTTCCCCGTTGACACCGGAGTTTGCCACCAAGCGCATCGAGCGCACCGCGATCAATACCGTCGTGCTCAACGTCAACACCGGTTGCAATCTGAGTTGTACGTACTGCTACAAGGAGGATCTCGATACGCCGTCTGCCGGACGTCGAATGGATGTCGAGACTGCGAAGGCATCGGTCGAGATGTTGCTCAAAGAGTCGCCGGATGAACCGCGATACACAGTTGTTTTCTTCGGCGGCGAGCCACTCAGTAACCGCAAGCTGATCGAGCACGTGGTCGAATATTGCGAGCTTCGTTTCCGAGCGCTCGGAAAGCAGGTCGATTTCGTAATGACGACCAACGCCACGCTTTTGACCGAGGAGATCATTGATTGGCTCGACTCTCATCGCTTCGGTCTGTCAATCAGCATTGATGGACCGCGGAAGATCCATGATTTGAATCGCCGAACTGTTGGTGGTTCGGGTACGTATGACGTCGTGCGCCGCAAGGTCGAAATGCTGCTGAAGCGCTACCGCAGCCGCCCTGTCGGCGCGCGTGTGACGTTAACAAGCGGGGTGACGGATATCGAGGGGATCTGGGATCACCTGTTTAACGAGCTCGGCTTCGCGGAAGTCGGCTTTGCACCCGTCACCTCGGGTCAGCTCGACACGTTCAATTTGGGACCCAACGAGCTCGCGGACGTCTTTGCGAATATGAAGGCGCTCGGTCGGCGCTATCTGACGGAGGCGCTCGAGAACCGCAACATCGGATTCTCGAACTTGCACCAACTGATCACGGATCTGCACGAAGGGCACAAGAAGTCGCTTCCGTGCGGCGCGGGGCTCAAGATGCTCGCAGTGGACCACAAGGGCGATCTGAACTTGTGCCATCGTTTCACAGGCTCAACATTGCCGACGTTCGGCAATGTGCGCGATGGTGTCGCACAGGAGCAACTCAATGACTTCCTGTCGCAACGCCTCGACCGCAGCGGCACAGGCTGCGATAGTTGCCGGATCCGCAACCTGTGCTCGGGCGGCTGCTATCACGAAAGCTATGCACGCTACGGCGACCCAGCGCACCCGACCTATCACTACTGCGAGCTAATGCGTGATTGGATCGATTTCGGCATCGAAGTCTATAGTCGCATCATCGCAGGCAACCCGGCATTCATCGATAACCACATTACTCCGCGGAAGGCGCACTGACATGAAACATCTAAAGCCGCTCAACAACAAGGCAAAGCAACTTGAGCAAGCCGCGCAGGAAGACCGGCTCGAAGAAGTCGTCGCGATGACGTCTGTTGCAGGGTGTACTGCTACAACCGACCCCGGCTGGGAGACAGATGCATTCGGTGGCATTGCTTCGTTGTGCCAGCCAATGGAGGCGGATCTTTACGGTTGCTCCGATCCGTGTTGGTGGCCCGCGCAGGTGCCGGACACGATGATAACTTACCCGAACTGGAACAAATCCGACTCCGTAGCCAGCGCCGACTGGCGCAAGCTCGGTAGCGTGTTTCCGAAGGGTAAGTAATCGACGCCGCACACACTGGGGAAAAATATGTCAATTAAGAAGTGTTTTGGTATCACTCTGCTATCGGCAATTCTGTCGACTGGCTCGTTGGTGAGTGTAGCTGCGGCCAGTAGCGCGTTGCAAAGAGGGCACGAGTACCTCGCAATTGTTGGCTATCCGAATACGCTGACTGTCGTGGACGCATTCACCGATGAGATTTTTAAGACGTGCTCGATGCCAGACGCGTTTAATCCAGGGACGGTAACGATTAGTCCAGATAAGTCACACGCATATGTTCTGAACAATCGATACGGCGATCTCTACGGCGTCGAGCTTGATACATGCAAGGTCGTGTTCCATGCGGATCTCTCGGACCGACCCGGTGAACGCGTCAAATCGATGTTCTCCATAGCTGTGAGCCCTGACGGAAAAGAGGTATACAGCGTCGTCAACCCGACCAAGCTCAATCGCGACACCTATGAAGTTCAGACTCCGCGTCTACAGGTGTATTCGACCAGTGGTGGCATGGATGCGAAGCCGATCCGAACGTTCCCGGTACCGCGCCAACTCGGGGTTATGTTCGCAGCGGATGACGGCTCTTTGTATATTGCAGGTGCCGACATCTACCGCATGGACGTGAAATCTGGGAAGCTCGACGTCGCTGTTGCGGTCCGGAACTGGAAAAGACCACTTTATGGGCAACCAGACGTATTGAACGTGTGGCCGCAGCAACTACCACAACATTCGTTCGATTCTATATACACTGCTGATCGCTTCAAAGATGAGAAGAAGGCTCCAGGGACGAATGAGACGATGTATGGCTACATTGACGTCGATCTTGCGACCGGCAAGGCGTCGCTGAAGGACTTTGCCCCCGTCACGGAAGTGTTTTTCAGCGGTGTACGTTCTCCGACAAATCCGGATATTGTGTATGTTGTCGGAAATCGTCTCGCGAAATTCGATTCAAAGACAGAGAAGCTTGTGGGGGAAGCGCCGCTTGATCACACCTACTACGTGTTGACGCTAAATAAGTCTGGCAACAAGGTATATGTAGCAGGAGCGGCCAATTCAATTAGCGTATTCGACGCAGCGACCATGAAGAAAATCAAGGAAATCCGACTGAGCGGAGATACCGCTCAAGCTACTCCGCAAATTTTTGTCCGATAGATTGATGGAGTAGGCTCGTACTGCGATCGCTTGTATGGCAATCGATGGTCTGGCCGCGCGGGCGGTGCGATCTCACTTGCACTATGCCCGTGCGAGCAGTGTTCGACGAACGGAAGCGCATGGGCATCGGGGGTATTTCGTCACCTTGCGCAGGGGTCACCGGAAGCGTATTCCGCGCACCGCTTCTTTGCTGGTGAGAGTGCCCTCGATGGCTTGCGCGAGCCAATCTGCGATGCCCGTGTGTCATGTCGACTTCGCACCAATGTGTTGATGAGCTGCTAGCGGTGCGGCGCGGCGGTCTGTTGCCGGCCGAAAGCCACAGGCGCTCGCATCGGAGTGATGGTGTCGTCGCCAATGCGCGCCTGCAGGAAGTTCAATCTCGAGAAGTAGATCGCGCAGACGCGCGATCTACATGGCAGCGCATCAGTATCCAGAGACGCAGTCCTTTACGCGATAGGCACGAAGAGTTCACACGTTAATATCATGGAACAGAACCAGGTTTATTTGCCGCCGGCGGCAGCGTGCGCCGCAGACACGGCGGCCGTGCCGCACTTTGACGACCGTGCATTTTTTCTGCGTCTCTCAATCGTAGACTGGCTGTTCGCACTTGCGCTTGTCGGTGGCGTGGGTTTCGCACTTGTGCACTACTACGCGCACATGGACGTTTACGATCGCATGGTGATGATTGGTACATTGCTCGCACTCGTCGCCGTTGGCTGGTATTGGAAGCCTGCGCGACTGCTGACGGCTGGCGTCGCGGTGCTGTCGTTGCTGTCAATCCATTTGTACGACGGTGATCTAAGCCGTGCGGATTCGACGTTCATCCTGCGTTATCTCCTGTCGAGTCAGTCCGCGATCCTGTGGATGAGCACATTGTTCGTTTTAGCGACCATTTTCTACTGGGTCGGCATGCTGAGCCGTTCGGAGGCGGGCGGCGCAATCGGCCAGAAAATGACCTGGGCTGCGGTGCTGATGGGTTTTACCGGGATGATGGCGCGCTGGTACGAGTCGTATCTGATTGGTCCGGACGTTGGCCACATTCCAGTATCAAACCTATACGAAGTCTTTGTGCTGTTCAGCCTAATCACCGCTTTGCTATATCTGTACTACGAAGGGTATTACGGTACCCGATTGCTCGGCGCGTTCGTGCTACTGGTAATCAGTGCGGCTGTCGGATTCCTCACGTGGTACTCGGTGACGCGCGACGCACAGCAGATTCAGCCATTGGTGCCAGCGCTGCAGAGCTGGTGGATGAAAATCCACGTGCCAGCGAATTTTATCGGTTATGGAAGTTTCGCTTTGTCGGCGATGGTCAGCGTGGCGTATTTGCTGAAGTCACGCGGCGTGCTGGCCGACAGGTTGCCTGCGCTCGACGTGCTCGACGACGTAACGTATAAGTCGATCGCGGTTGGATTCATGTTCTTCACAATTGCGACGATACTCGGCGCGTTGTGGGCTGCGCAGGCGTGGGGTGGATACTGGAGCTGGGACCCGAAGGAAACCTGGGCGCTAATCGTCTGGCTCAACTATGCGGCATGGCTGCACATGCGCTTGATGAAGGGGATACGCGGGACTATCGCCGCTTGGTGGGCGCTGACAGGGCTCTTGGTCACGACGTTCGCGTTCCTCGGGGTGAACATGTTCCTGTCGGGGTTGCATAGCTACGGCAAGCTTTGATTATCCGTGAAGATTGCTGCGCTTTGCTTTCAAAATGGCCTGCGCCCTGTAAACGGCGGAGCGGGCGGCCAACCGTTCCGGCGCCAGACGTTGCGAATTGGGTAGAAGCGGGGCGCATGCATCGAAGAGCGCTTGAAGATAGCTAATTGTTTCGCTGAAGCTATGTGCCCCCGCTTTGTGAGATCTTGTGTGAAGCGACGAGTCTGGACGTGCGCAGCGCCGTGAGGGCGGAAAAGTCCGATGACGCAGGCGATTTTCTACGCACATCAATCCAACGATATGGCCACAAGTCGCCCAAAATGTGGCAGCGGTTCAATCGACAAGCGCAAGGCCTGACACTCACGTCGCGCGCGGCCACGCAATCACGTGTACATCAAACAGTTCTTAAAGCCGGCTGATAGAACGAAGCCGCGGAGCGGGTTGCGCCATAAGGCACGCGCAAGCTCATTCGAATTTGAACGCTGTGATCGATCGAGGTCGGTTTCGGGAGCGGGATATTGAGACGCGGGAAGCGGACGCATGATGCGACGCTGAGAAACTGTCGGTCGATTGGCTTTATTGGTTATTTATTTAGGAAGAGGAATATTTGTATGGCGGTACTCGGCATGTACCCGACTTTCTACGTTCCAGGCATCGGCACAGCTTGGGTAATGGGCATCATTGGTGTGATTCACGTCGTTGCGTCCCATACGTCGGTCGGTGCATCGTTTCTGTTCGCGCTGCTCGAGACACGTGCTTATCGCAAAAACGAGCCGCGACTGATGGAATTCATCAAGAAGTACGGGATGTTTCTGCTTGTGTTCTCGTACATTATCGGCTCGATCACAGGCCCCGGTATTTGGTACGCGATTACAGTTGCGAGCCCGCGCGGTGTTAGTGGTCTGATCCACAACTTCGTCTGGGTTTGGGCGACCGAGTGGGTCTACTTTACGGTGGAGGTGATCGGTGTATACGCGCTCGTCTACCTGATCGGCAAGGTCGACCCGAAGACCCACCTGAAGCTGACTTGGTCGTTCGCGCTCGCGTCGTGGGCGACGATGCTCCTGATTGTCGGGATCTTGTCGTTCATGATGTGGCCTGGCAGCGATCGTTGGTATCAGACCGGCTCGACGAGCGATGCATTCTTTAACGTCAACTTCTTCGCTCAACTCGGCACGCGGACCGGCGCTATGTTCGTGATGGCGTCTGTTGTCGGCCTGCTAGTAGCGAGCCGAGTGAGTGACCGCGAGCTACGCCGCGGCGTCGTACGCCTGATTGCCCCTGTCGGGCTTGTCGGTGGATTCGTTGCCGTGCTGATGTTCCTGTATTACCTGCGCACACTGCCGAATAACGCCATCGTGATGCTCAACGCGAATCTGCTGCCAGTCTATGGCAAGGAGATGATCTGCGTGTTCGTCGTCGCTACGCTGTGGCTGTTGTTCGCGTGGTGGCGCCCGCAGAAGGTCTATACGTCACTTGCGGTGACGATGTTCCTGTTTATCGCGGTGTTTGGCGTCTGGCCCGAGGAGCGCATGCGCGAATCGATGCGCAAGCCGTACGTGGTCGGTCAGTATATCTACGGGAACCAGGTGATCGCGCGTGATGTGCCGGCGAAGGGGATCAAGTCGGAGGTCGACGCGATCGCCGCGCACGGCTTGTTGAAGCTTAACCCGTTCGTGCCGGACGGCCTGCGCGCGGTGACCGAAGCGAACGAACTTGAGGTAGGCCGTCTGTTGACAAAGATGGCCTGTGCGAATTGTCACTCGCTAGAGCCTGGCGGCCCGCTGCGAAATCTACCCGGCAAGCTTCAGTACTCGCACGATGCGGACATGATCGCTGCCTTCATGCAAGGCCCGCTGAAACACGGCACACAGCCATACATGCCGCGCATCGATCTGCCCGATGACGAGATCCGCGCGATCGCAAGCTACCTCGCGGCGGTGAATGCCGGCAAGAACGTGAACCAACTGATTGAACAGCAACGAATGTCGATCGTACTAGCATCGACAAGGAAGTAAGGCCATGGATATCGGAGTTGTAATGAATGCGATGCGCGATCCTGCCGGGCTTCCCGCGCAGCCGGTCGTGTTTCAGGTGCTGATGGTGACTACGTGGGTGCTGCATATCGCATTCGTGCATCTCGCGCTCGGCAGCGCGGGGCTCGCTATTATCGCGTTTCACCGCCGCGGCGCCGGCCCGTATTGGGAGCGATTGTCGTTCGGGTTGACCAAGGTTGCGAAGGTCGCAGTGTCGCTACTGATCGTGCTCGGGGTCGGGCCGCTGCTGTTTACGCAAGTGATCTACGACCCGCAGTGGTATACGTCGAACGTGCTGTCCGGGCGTTGGGCGATTGCATTCATCTTTACCCTCATCGTCGGGTACTGTTGCTGGTTCGCGTTCTACCAAGTCAATCACGCGGGTGCGAAGAAGCGCATCGGCCTTTACGCATGGGTTGCGCTTGCGCTGTTCTTTCTTGACGGCCTCATCATGCACGCACTGTCCTATCAGGAACTGCTGCCGCAGCAATGGACTCAGTGGTACGCGCCGGTTGGGGATGTGGATACGCGTGGAGCTTCGCTACACGCGATCGAATGGGCGCGCTACATGTTCATCATGGGCCTGTCGGTGCCGGGCGTCGGCGTTTTCCTGCTCGTCTACGCGCAATACTTCGCCGGTCGTACTGATCGTGAAGCGGCATATCTTGCATTCGCACGTGGACTCGGCCAACGTATAGCTCAATGGGGATTCGCGCTGTCGGTCCCGACGCTGCTTGCATGGCAAGCTGACCTGCCGCACGCGAGTGGGCTCGCACTAAATCCGGTTGGATGGCTCCTCGTCGCTGGTCTAGTTGCGATGGCGTGGTGGATGCATCGCCTCAACCCAGCAACGCATGGTTACCTGCCGGCCGTCGCGAGCATTGCGTTGCTCGGATTGCTCTCGCTCTGGCGCGAAATCATCCGCACTGCCTATCTTCGGCCATTTGGCTATGACGTATACACCTACCCCGTGCACTTCGACTGGCCGTCGACTTTTCTATTCTTCATAACGCTCACGGGCATCGGTGGGTTCGTTGGCGGCTTCTATCTGTTGCTGCTGTACCGTTCGGGCCGGGTCCAAAATTGCTACACGGCCGAGCGCCCGGTCGCGCGCCTTGGCACCGGAGCGCTCGCGGCGCTCGGACTCTGGATCGCCGTGTTCCTCGCCTACGGTATTGCGATCTCGTATCGCGACGGCTTCATCTGATTCGCGGTAAATGCTGCAGAAATTACTCTCATGAAATCGACTCTTCTTGCTGGTCTCACGCTGCTGCTTACTCACCACGCCGTACACGCGCAGGCTGTCGACCCGGCGCCAGATGTCAATGCCGGTGCGCGGCGCGCGGCCGTCTGCTTCGCCTGCCACAACGCAAACGGAATTGCGAGGTTGCCGGGCGTGCCGAACCTCGCGGGTCAGCACTCCGACTATCTGGAAATTGCATTGCACGCGTACCGGGATGGGCAAACGCGACAGAGCCCAACGATGAATGCGATGGCAAAGCCACTGTCGGACCGAGACATCGTCAACATCGCCGCGTATTTCGGTCGCTTGCCGCGCGACGCTGAATGAGTTGCACCATAAGGGCTTGGATCAACTTATCTCTCACCTAAATCTGCTGCTGGCGGCTCGGTCTGTGCGATATCCCGTTGCCAACCCGCATGCAATACCCGAGTGATATGGAAATCTGTTATCCAAAGTATTGGACGCTGTTACCGGACGAGGCGTATAAAGCAACTCAACGAACTTCACCATTGCGGTTTGCGTCACGGCTCGAGTGGCGATTGAACGCGTAGGAACTTTCCTTCTCGATTCGCTAACAATTCCCCCGTGCGTGATTCCGGGACAGTGGGCGTAACCCCAGTCATTTTCGATTACGAAGTGGAGACTGTAACTATGAATGTCAAAGTATTCAGAACAAAGGAAGTACAGGATCTTTTGAAGGCCGCAGTCAATATCGACGATTTGAGCGGAAATCCCCGGCTCAAGGAGATTCTTAATCGTTTGCTGGGCGATCTCTTCAAAGCCATTGATGATCTCGATATCACGCCTGATGAGGTCTGGGTCGGAGTCAACTATCTGAACAAGCTCGGCCAGGATGGAGAAGCGGCTCTTCTTGCCGCCGGCTTGGGTCTGGAGAAGTATCTCGACATCCGCATGGACGCCGAGGACAGGGAGATAGGTATCGATGGCTGCACGCCGCGGACCATTGAGGGACCGCTCTATGTGGCTGGCGCGCCCTTGCGCGATGGCGTATCGAAGATTGACATCAATACTGACACAGACGCGGGCCCGCTTGTCATCCACGGTACTGTCACGGGACCAAGCGGTGAGCCAGTTGCAGGGGCAGTCGTCGAATGTTGGCACGCCAATTCGAAGGGTTTCTACTCGCATTTCGACCCGACGGGTGCCCAGAGCGAGTTCAACCTGCGCGGCGCAGTTAGAACCGGTGCCGACGGCAAGTACGAATTCCGCACGCTTATGCCGGTGGGTTACGGCTGCCCGCCGCACGGCGCTACGCAGCAGTTGTTGAACGAGCTTGCCCGCCATGGAAATCGTCCGGCGCACGTGCACTTTTTCGTCACGAGTGCGCATCACCGCAAGCTGACGACGCAATTCAACATCGAAGGTGATCCACTAATCTGGGACGACTTCGCGTACGCCACCCGTGAGGAGCTAATTCCGCAGGTGATCGAGAAGACTGGAGGTGCGGCGTTGGGCCTGAAGGACGAAACGTACAAGGACATCGAGTTCAACTTTGTTCTAACGCCGCTGGTGCAGGGAAAGGATAACCAGCTCGTCCATCGCCTTCGGGCTTCCGCCGCGGCGTAACAGCCCGATCTGGCGGCGGTGGGTAAGCACCTCCGCCTGGCGAGAGCCCATAAGAATCATTCGACGCCAATGCGCGAACTCCGTGCAGGATCTTGAACGCGCTTAGGAGAGGAAACATGTCAAACATTTTCGGCAAAGCCAAAGAACTGGATCAGCTACTTGTCACTGCAGTCCAGGATGACAAGGAGGCAGGCATATTCCGTTGCCGGCGCGATATCTTCACCAACGCCGATCTGTTCGATCTGGAGATGAAGCACATCTTCGAGGGTAACTGGGTGTACCTAGCTCACGAGAGCCAGGTTTCCAGCAACAACGACTACTACACCACGTGGATTGGTCGTCAACCGGTGGTCGTCACGCGCGATAAGACCGGAGAATTGCACGCGGTCATCAATGCCTGTGCGCACAAGGGGGCGATGCTCTGCCGGCGCAAGCACGGCAACAAGGGCAGCTTTACGTGCCCTTTCCACGGCTGGACCTTTTCCAATGCCGGAAAGCTGCTGAAGGTGAAGGATGAGAAAACGACCGAATATCCCGTGCAATTCAATACGGACGGCTCTCATGACCTGAAAAAAGTCGCGCGCTTCCAGAACTACCGTGGGTTCCTCTTTGGCAGTCTCAATGCGGACGTTCTTCCGCTGGAGGACTACCTCGGCGAAGCGAAAGTCATCATCGACCAGATCGTTGATCAGTCGCCGAACGGGCTTGAGGTGGTGCGCGGTAATTCTTCGTACGTATACGAAGGCAATTGGAAGATGCAGATGGAGAACGGTTGCGATGGCTATCACGTGAGCACTGTTCACTGGAATTATGCCGCGACGATGGGACGGCGAAAGGAAGAGGGCACGCAGGCTGTGGATGCCAACAGCTGGAGCAAGTCGGTGGCGGGCGTGTATGGCTTCGACTACGGCCACATCCTGCTGTGGACCAACACGATGAATCCAGAAGTGCGTCCGGTCTATCGACAGCGCGACGAAATCAAGGCGCGTGTCGGCGAAGTGAAGGCGGATTTCATTGTCAAGCAGACGAGAAATCTGTGCCTGTACCCGAACGTGTTCCTGATGGACCAGTTCAGCACGCAGATCCGCGTGGTGCGCCCGATCAGCGTGGACAAGACGGAAGTCTCGATCTTCTGTTTCGCGCCCAAGGGTGAGAGCCAGGCTGACCGCGCTACGCGAATTCGTCAGTACGAGGACTTCTTCAACGTGTCCGGCATGGGTACCGCAGACGATCTGGAAGAGTTTCGCGCCTGCCAGAATGGGTACGCCGGCACCACAGCGCTTTGGAACGACCTGTCGCGAGGCGCGCCGTTGTGGGTCGATGGCCCGGACGAAAACGCAAAGAAGATGGGACTTAAGCCGCTGATTTCGGGCGAGCGTAGCGAAGATGAAGGCCTGTTCGTGTGCCAACACGAATATTGGGTGCGCGTGATGCGCGACGCGCTCAAGAAGGAACAGGAAGGAGCACAGGCATGAGTTTCGACTACCAGAAAATCTGCGCCGTGCTGTACCGCGAAGCGCGCCTGCTCGACGATAGGCAGTGGGAAGCGTGGCTCGACTGCTATGCCGAAGACGTCACGTACTGGATGCCCGCGTGGGACGACGACGACCAGCTCACCGACGACCACCAGTCGCAGATCTCGCTGATGTATTACCCGAATCGCGGCGGCCTCGAAGACCGCGTGTTCCGCATCAAGACCGAACGCAGCGGGGCCTCGATGCCGGAGCCGCGCACGAACCACAACGTCACGAACGTGGAAGTGCTGGCGGGTCGAGGCGACGAAGTGGATGTGCGCTACAACTTCCACACGCTCAGTCATCGCTACAAAACCACGGATAGCTTCTTCGGCACGATGTTCGTCACCTTGCGCAAGAGCGGCGGCGAGTTCCTCATTGCCTCTAAAAAGATCGTGCTGAAGAACGACTACATCCGTCAGGTGCTCGACGTTTATCACGTTTGAAGGCGCGCCTAATTGTCGTTTGAAAGCGAGACCCGGTTTCAACATGGAAAAGAAGGGGACACCATGTCCAGCTACAAGATTGCACTGAATTTCGAGGACGGTGTTACCCGTTTCATCGATTGTAAAGCGGGCGAGAAGGTCCTCGATGCGGCCTTCCGCGCGAGGATCAACCTGCCGATGGATTGCTCCGACGGAGTGTGCGGCACCTGCAAGTGCCGTGCAGAAAGTGGCAGCTACGACCTCGGCGAAGACTATATCGAAGACGCGCTGACCGAGGACGAAAAGGACAGAGGCCTCGTGCTCACCTGCCAGATGGTGCCGGAAAGCGATTGCGTGATTGCGGTACCGGCGTCTTCCATCGTATGCAAAACGGGGCAGAGCAAGTTTGCCGCTACGGTGACAAAAGTCGAGCAGCACAACGACGCTGCAATTGTGCTCGAACTCGATGTGGATACAGCTGGGCCGATGTTCCTGCCGGGCCAGTACGCCAATATCAACGTGCCGGGCAGTGACCAACACCGTTCGTATTCGTTCTCCTCTGCGCCGGGCGAATCGAAGATCAGCTTCCTGATCAAGAAGATTCCTGGCGGCGTGATGAGCACGTGGCTCGAAGCCGCACAACCGGGCACGAAGCTCGATTTGACGGGGCCGCTCGGCAGCTTCTATTTGCGCGACGTACAGCGGCCGCTGCTGTTTCTCGCAGGCGGCACGGGTCTGGCGCCGTTCCTCTCGATGCTGGAAGTGCTCGCGCGCACCAACGCGCAGCAGAAGGTGCACCTCATTTACGGCGTGACGCGTGACCTCGATCTTGTGCTGGTCGAAGCCATCGACGCCTACGCAGCGAAGCTGCCGAACTTCAGCTTCGCTACCGTCATCGCCGACGTGGATTCGAATCATCCGCGCAAGGGCTGGGTCACGCAGCACATTTCCGCCGACGCCTTGAACGATGGCGACGTCGATGTGTACCTGTGCGGCCCGCCGCCGATGGTGGACGCCGTACGCAAGTATTTTGATGACGAAGGTGTGAAGCCCAACAGCTTCCACTACGAGAAGTTCACCCCGAACGTCGGTCCGAAGGCGGCATGAACATGCAACGATTCGCAGGCAAGGTCGTCGTCGTCACCGGTGCGGCGCAGGGAATTGGGCGCGGCGTCGCGCTGCGTGCGGCGGTCGAAGGCGGCAAGGTCGTGTTCGTCGATCGCGCGGATTTCGTGGCTGAAGTCGCGGCCGAGGCGAAGGGCGCTGAAACGGCGGGATTCGTCGCCGACCTCGAAACGTATGACGGCGCGAAAGCGGCCATGGATTTCGCCGCGCAACGATTTGGCGGAATCGACATTCTCATCAACGGTGTGGGCGGCGCTATCCGCATGCGTCCGTATGCGGAATTCGAGCCGGCACAGATCGATGCGGAAATCCGCCGCTCGCTCATGCCCACGCTGTACACGTGTCACGCCGTGTTGCCGCATCTGCTCGAGCGCGGGCGCGGCACCATCGTCAACGTTTCTTCGAACGCCACGTGCGGCATTCGCCGGTTGCCGTATTCGGCAGCGAAGGGCGGCGTGAATGCGATCACGCAATCGCTGGCTATGGAATACGCGGAGGACAATATCCGCGTGGTTGCCACGGCGCCCGGTGGCACCGTGGCACCGTCGCGCCGCATCCCGCGCAATGCCGCTGGTGACAGCGAGCAGGAAAAGGTCTGGATGAGCGAGGCGGTAGCGCAGGTTACCGAATCGACCTTCTTCAAGCGCTACGGCAGTCTCGACGAGCAGGTGGCCCCGATCATGTTTCTCGCGTCGGACGAAGCGAGCTACATCACGGGCTCCGTATTGCCGGTTGCCGGCGGCGATCAGGGCTGACTCGCAAATGCCAGGCGCGGGTTGGTTAGAGATCGCTCGCTAATCCGAGTCCCGTTGCCTGGATTCGCGCGAGTCAAGAAGCCCAGGTTTTCCCTCAGACGTTCGTAATCAAGCTGCACAGGACGTTATTTCCATTGTGAACCGCGTCCACGGCCTTCAGACGGCACTCCCCTGATGCTGTTCATTCTTTCGTCCGCAACGGAAATATGACGGCCAACTGCTTGTTTACAAAATGTTTACGCCTGTCAGTTGATCCGCGGAAATCCTGTTTTCCCGTGCGCAACGCAAGATTAAGTTGACCAAAAATGGTCAAAATTTGCGTTGTCGCTGGGGTAAAGTTTCACTACTTTCCTCCATACAGACTTGCGCGAAGCGCGGCATGGGCCACGGACGGCTCCCGCGCGGGATCGTGGTCGATAACGTCGGAGACACCGTCCATGCAATCCTGCTTCTCACGAGACGACTCGTCCCGTGTTCGCCCGGAACCCGGGCTCCGTCCCTGAACGATCCATTTGCATAATCGCGGTTGCGCGAGCGACCGTGCATGGTGAGCGGTGCAAAAGCAGGATCGATGCGTTCCATCGTCGAATGCGCCGGATCAGGAACAGCGAACTGGTGGTTGCGAATCTTTGCCATTGCGGCAAGGATCCGCATTGCAAGAAAGCGCTGTCGAGAAAGAATACGGAGACAAAGATGCGAAACGCTTACGAAGCGCCCATTCCCGGCGACTTTGACCAATCCGATACGAGCGAAGCTACGCGCATTGCCCGCTTCGTCCGGCTCGTCACCATCGTCGCCACGTTTGGCGGCCTGCTGTTTGGATACGACACAGGCGTCATCAACGGCGCACTCGGCTACATGAAGCGTGATTTCGGGCTCACTCCCCTAACTGAGGGGATGGTCACGAGCTTCCTGCTGCTTGGCGCCGCAATGGGCGCTGTGATTGGCGGCCACCTTGCCGATCGATATGGTCGCCGCACGAGCATCATGACGCTGGCGGTCACTTTTCTCGTTGGTACGCTCGCCTGCACATTCGCGCCCACCGTGACGGCCATGGTGATCGCGCGCTTCGTGCTGGGTCTTGCGGTTGGCGGCGCATCGGTGGCGGTTCCGACCTATCTGGCCGAGATGGCGCCCGCGGACAGACGCGGCCAGATCGTGACGCAGAACGAATTGATGATCGTCTCCGGGCAGATGCTCGCGTTCATTCTCAACGCCGTGATCGGCAACCAGTGGGGCGCGACGCACGGCATCTGGCGCTGGATGCTGGTGATCGCGACGTTGCCGGCGGTCGCGTTGTGGATCGGTATGCTGGCGATGCCCGAAAGCCCGCGCTGGCTCGCGTCCAAGGGGCGCATTGGCGATGCGCTCCGCGTGCTCAAGCGTGTTCGGGAACAGCAAAACGTCGCGGCTGAACTCGCCGAGATCCGTCATGCGGGCGCGCAACATCGCCAGACGGGCCGCCGTGTGATTGCCGAATTGTCGACGCCCTGGATACGTCGTGTGTTCTTCATCGGTCTGGGCGTTGCCGTGGTGATGCAGGCAACCGGCGTCAACTCGATCATGTACTACGGCACGCAGATCCTCACGAGTTCCGGTTTCGGCCGGGAAACCGCGCTGATCGCCAATATCGCCAACGGTGTGATCTCCGTGCTGGCGACGTGCGTGGGTATCTACGCGCTGGGCAAGATCGGGCGGCGGCCAATGTTTATCCTCGGTCTTTCAGGGACCACACTGTCCCTGTTGATGATCGGTCTGTTCTCGGATTGGTTGCCCGTTTCCCACTTGCGCGCGGGCTTGATCCTCTCGGCGATGGTGTGCTTCCTGAGTTTCATGCAGGCGCTGATCGCTCCGGTCAGCTGGGTGCTGCTGTCCGAACTGTTCCCGCTGAGGATCCGAGGGTTTGCGGCAGGTGTCGCGGGCTGCACACTCTGGCTCGTCAACTTCGTCATTGGCCTGTGCTTTCCATCTCTCGTGGCGCATGTCGGAATTTCCAATACCTTCTTCCTGTTCGCCGCGTTGGGGCTCGTCTCGATCACCTTCATCACGCGTTGTTTGCCGGAAACGAGGGGCCGGAGCCTCGAAGCCATCGAGGCCTGGTTCCAGGCCGGACACGACCGGTCGTCGCGGGCGGCTAGATGAGCGACTCCGCAACAGGGCAACGCGCTGGGACGGGCGCGCGTCGCAAACGCGACGCGCGCTTTGTCGAGATCGCGCTGGAAGCGGGTGTCAGTGAGTCGACGGTCAACCGCGTGCTCAACGAGCGCGGCAGCGTGTCCGAATCCGCGCGCGAGCGGGTGATTGCAGCGGCACGTCGACTGGGCGTGCGGCGCGTGTTGCCCGATGTGCGGCATGGGCTCATCCACATCGACGTGTTGCTGTCGCACGGCGATACGCCTTTCTTCCGGCGTCTGCTCGCAGCGTGGCAACGTTCGGCGCAAATCATTGACAAGCGCATCGTCCTGCACCGGACGATTCTCCCGGAGTCGGACGCCGCGGTGGTCGAGGCCATCGCGCGCTCGCGCTACAAGCGCGCAGGGCTCGTCCTGACTGCCCGGGACACCGTGCCTGTGCGCGAGGCGCTTGCGGCCGCCATTGAGCGAGGCGAATCAGTCGTGACGCTGATGACGGATATCACCGGCGTGCCGCGCGTGCATTACGCGGGCATCGACAATGTGCGCGCGGGCCGCACGGCCGGCTATTTCATCGGGCGACTGGCGCGGGCTCCGGGCCGCGTGCTGAAGCTGTGCGGCGGCTTGAGCTTCGGCGCGCACCGCGACCGCATGGCCGGTTTCCGCGAGGGTATGGCTGCCGCGCACGCGGACCTCGTCTATCAGGGCGCGGAAATCGAAACGCAGGACAACGCCGACGCCTGTTACCGCGCCGTGTCTCGCGCACTGAAGCAAGGCGATCTGGCGGGCATCTATAACAGCGGCTATGGTTCGCCCGGAATCGCTGCGGCCCTCAGGGAGTTCGGTGCAGCGGGCAAAGTCGTATGGATCGGCCACGAGATGCTCGACGAGCATCGGACCTTCATCGAAGAGGGGACGATGGATCTCGTGATCGATCAGAACCCCGACGCGCAGGTCATATCGGCACTGCAACACCTGCTGCATGCCTGTGGTGTGCTCGCCGATTCTCCTCCGGTTGGCCCGGTCGAATTCGGTGTGTTTTGCCTCGCGAACGTGCGCGAGGCGCCTTATCTTCCAGCGACGCTCTGAACGCGGACGGCGGGACGGCATGCACCGTCCACGCCGCCGCGTTCAGACGCACCTATTTCGCCAGCATCCATTCGTGCGCGGGATCGTTCCTGAAGTGCCAGACGCGCTTCGGACCCGCCATCACGTTGAGGTAATAGCTGTTGTAGCCGTGTGGCGCGACGACCGGGTGGTATCCGCGCGGCACCATCACGACGTCGTGATTCTCGACCGCATACGCCACGTCGATGTCGCGCGAGTCGGTGTACACGCGCTGGAACGCGAACCCTTGCGGCGGATCGATGCGGTGATAATAGGTTTCCTCGAGAAAGCTCTCTTCGGGAATGGCATCGACGTCGTGCTTGTGCGGCGGATAGCTGGACGAATGCCCGGCAGGTGTCACGACTTCGACGACCAGCAGCGACTCCGCCGGTTCGCTTTGAGGAAGAATGTCGCATACGTAGCGCGTATTCGTGCCCGCGCCGCGAACCGATCGCGCGATGGTCGCCGGCTCGATCAGGCGCGCTTCGAAGCGGCCGGTCGCCGGCGCGGTGCAAAGCGCAATCTCGACGTCATCGTGCGATTCGATCGACACGCTTTGGCGCGGCGGAACGTACACCGCATACGGAGACTGAGCCTCGAACACGCTGCGCCGCCCGCCGATCTCGCGCCAGCAATGTTGGGGCGTCGACACCGTGACGACGCCGGTCAGCACGACGACACACAATTCCACGGCGCCCGTATTGAACACGATACTTTCGCCCCTGCCCAAGCGCTTCGCGGTAAATCCCACGTGGCGCCAGCCCGCGCTTTCGGGTGTCACTGTCACGATGCCACGACCCGTTTGCTGCCCCTTGACGATCAGGTTGCTCATGCGGCCTCCTTCTGCGTGCGAGACTGTCTCCAGAGGCGGATCAGCACCTCGAAGTTCGCGCGCACCTGAGCGACCAGGGTCTGGTCGTCGATTTCACCCGCGAGCCATGCGCGGCTCGGCTCGTAGAAAATCGTTCGGCCGACGGTGAATCCGCGGCAGGTTCGGCTCGCGCTGGCTTCGACGAAGCCGTCTGCGAGTCTTTCGATGGGGGCGTTCAAGCCGAGCAGCACCACGCCCCTGCAATACGGATCACGCTTTTCGATCAGCGCGTCGATGTCGCGCCACTCGGTCGCGCGCGGCGACTCGAGTTTCCACCAGTCCGGCTGGATGCCGAGGTCGTACAGTCTCTCCAGCGCGCGAACGATCAACGACGGTGGATTCGGTCTGTTTTTCGGAGGAATGACTTCGAGCAGCAGTTCATGACCGCTCGCCTGCACGGCGTCGTAAAGCGAGCGCAGTTGCTGCTCCTGTTCGATCCGGTGCTCGGCTTCGTCGTCGGGGTGATATTGCACGAGGCACTTCACGATGTGCTCGCGCGGCCACAAGGCGAGCGCGGTGCCAATCGAGCGGCCATGCTCGAACTGCAGCGGATTGGAGCCCGGAAGTTCGACCGGCCGGCCGATCCACCAGCCGCGGCCTGTCGCGGCGTTGAGCGCATCCTGGCCATAGCGATCGTCGATCAGCACGGCGATCTTGCCTTGCACGCCGATCTGCGCCTCGGTTTCCGCCACGGCCGCCACGAACAGTTGCTTGAGCGTCGAAATGCGCGCTTCGTCCACGCCTGCCTGCTGCGCGAGTGCGAAGAGCTGCTCACGATGATCGAACGCGAAGCCGAGCACTTCGTCCCATTTACGTCGCGCCGGGGTCACGCGATGAAGATGCGTGAGCGTGGCATCGCGATCGGGCCGCTTCATTTGCGCGGCGTTGGCGAGGAAGTAATCGAGCTCGGCCGGCGTGGGCATGGCGGGTGCGCACGCATGCCGCGAAACGACCAGCGCGCCGCAGGCATTGGCGAAGGCGCAGCAGGTCGTCTCGTCGGCGCCCGTGAGCCAGCCTTTGAGGAAACCCGAGATGAACGCGTCGCCGGCGCCAAGCACGTTGAGCACTTCGACCTGAACGCCGCGATAGTTGCGCGCGTCGTCGAGCGCAGCCGGAATCGGTCCGTCGATGATCGCGCATCCGAGCGGCCCGCGCTTGACCACGAGCGTGGCGGCCGTCAAGGCGCGCACCGCGCGCAGGGCGTCGAGCAGATCGTCGCAACCGCCTGCAATGCGGAATTCTTCTTCCGTGCCGACGATGAGGTCGAACATCGGCACAATGCCGCGCAGATGCTCGCTCACGCTGCCGTTGGCGATGAAGCGGGTTTCGCCATCGGCCTTGCCGGTAAGTCCCCACAGGACAGGACGATAGTCGATATCGAGCACGGTGCGCACGTCATTGCGACGCGCATATTCCAGCGCCTTCATGCTCGCGCGATGCACCTGCGGCGTAGAGAAGTGCGTGCCGGTGATGAGCAGCGCGCGGCTCGAGGCGATGAACGACTCGTCGAAGTCGGCTTCATCCAGCGCCATGTCGGCACAGTTCTCGCGGTAGAACACAAGCGGGAACGTTTCGCGATCCTTAAGACCAAGTAGCACGAGAGCGGTCAGGCGTTGCGGGTCGGTGACGACATGGCTCACGTCGCAGCCCTCGCGCGTGAGCGCGTTCACGAGGAATCGCCCCATGTGATCGTTGCCGACACGCGAGAGCATGGCCGACTTCAGACCGAGCCGTGCGCAGCCGAAGGCGATGTTGGCCGAGGAACCGCCAAGATAGCGTGCGAAGCTTGAGACGTCTTCGAGCGGGGCACCGATCTGTTGCGCGTAGAGATCGACCGCGAGCCGGCCGAGGCAGATCACGTCGATTTTTCGGTCGGGCGCGAGCGTTGGATTTTGCGCGGCGTTTTGCACCGGGTTTTGCACGATGGGTGCTCCTGTTGCGTTGTGTAGTGTCAGGCGAAAAGCATGGACTGGCGGGTCACTTCAGGCCGAGGCCGCGCTGGACGGCGTCGAGCATCATCCGGGACGACTCGTCCGCGCGTTCCTCCCAGGCGAAGACCGCGACGGTCGCGATGCCGTCGAATCCGATGTCGCGCACGGAGCGGAAGAACGTGTCCCAGGGAATCTCGCCCTGCCCGATGTCGAGATGCTGATGTACCGTCGCGGTGACGCCTGGAGGATTCACGATGTAGCGCAGATTCGACGATGCACGGTGGTTGTACGTGTCGGCGATGATCAGGTGAGTGAGCTTCGGCTTCGCGTAGTCGAGCATGGCCGCGATGTCGCCTTTGCCGTCATCGTAGAAGTACGTGTGCGGGACGGCGTAGAGGTAGTTGAGCCACGGTTTGTCGAGGCCGCGGATGATGTCTACGGACTCGTTGTTGCGCTCGCAGAAGTCGTAAGGGTGCGCCTGAATGTCGAGCTTGATGCCCTCACGCTCGAACACCGGCAGCAGTTCCTCCATCGAGCGCATGAACTGCTGTTCACACACCAGCGCATTGTCGGACTGGCCGCTGAATTCCGTATTCATGAGGTCGCATTCCATGTCCACGGCAACCTGAATCGCGCGCTTCCAGTTGCGCACCGCGGCTTCGCGCATCGCTTCGTCGGGGTGCGACCAGTGGTAGAGCGGCAGCAGCGAGGAGAGCTTGACGCCGTTCTCGCGCAATGCGTGCTTGAACTCGCGCACGCGTGCTTTGTCCACGCGCGGATACTTGTAGAACGGCAGGAAATCTTCCCGCGGCGAGAGTTCGATGTATTCGTAGCCGAGTTCGGCCACTTTCTCGACCATCTGCGGAATCGGCAGATGGCGGTACATGTAGGGATCGAGGGCGATGCGCATGTCGGTTCCTGATTGAGGGTCTGTAGAAAAGGGAGATCAATACCGCCGGGCGCGGTTGAGCGCCAGCTTCATGAGCCGGGATGCTTCGTCGACGGCTGCGCTCGTGGAAACTTCCGGCACGCCCACGTGCCACCACGATCCGTACTTGTGCACCATGGTTTTCGGCAGCACCTTGATGTCGATGAGTGTCGAGACGCTCTGCGTGCGCGCGTCGTCGAGCGCTGCGACAAGTTCATCCATCGACTTGACCGTGTACGTTTTGCAGCCGTAGGCGGCCGCGTTGGCTGCGAAGTCGATGGGCACGAAGCCGCCCGTGAGTGCGCCTGCCTCGCTGTCACGAAAGCGGAACTCAGTCCCGAAACTTCCCATGCCGTGCTCCATCTGCAGGTTGTTGATGCAGCCGAACGTCATGTTGTCGAACAGCAGGACATTGATCTTGCGGCGCTCCTGAATGGAGGTGACGAGCTCGGAGTGGAGCATCATGTAAGAGCCGTCGCCGACGAATGCGAACACCTCCTTGTGCGGCTGCGCGAGCTTCACGCCCAGTGCGGCGTTGACTTCGTAACCCATGCACGAATAGCCGTATTCGACGTGATAGCTGTCTTCTCCCTTCGGTCGCCAGATGCGTTGCAGGTCGCCCGGCAGGCTGCCGGCGGCGGCGACAACCACGTCGCGATCGGTCAGCTTCTCGTTCAGCAGCCCCAGCACCTGGGTCTGCGTGAGTGACGAGCCGGTCAATCGGACGAACTCGTCGAGCACGCCGCGATCGAGGTGGTCATCGATTTCCGGTACGAATTGTTCGGGCGTATAGCGCACCTGATGGACACGCTCTTCCTCGGCGCGCATACGCGCAATCGCATTTGCGATATCGCTTCGGCGGCCGGAAGAGAATGCGATGCCTTCGAATGCTTCCGAAAGCGCATTGATACCTGGTTCGGCATCCGAAACAATCGATACTGCATCGAGCTTGCCGGCGTCGAACGCACTGGTGTTCAGATTGACGAACTGAACCTCGGGAGACTGGAACAGCCACTTCGAGGCGGTCGTGAAGTCCGTATAGCGCGTGCCAACGCCGATGACGAGATCGGCCTCACGTGCGATTTCGTTTGCGGCAAGCGAGCCCGTTTCGCCGATTCCGCCCAGATTGAGCGGGTGATCCCACGCCATCGAGCCCTTGCCAGCCTGGGTGTGCGCAACCGGAATGCCGAATCGCTCGGCGAACCGAACCAGTGCCTTTTGGGCATTGGCGTAGCGCACGCCGCCTCCGCAAACGAGCAGCGGCCGACTCTTGCGAGCAGCGACGGCGGCGGCGCGCGCCACGGCGGCGGCCGCTGGTGGCCGGCGCTCGATGTAGTGCACGCGCTTCGCGAAGAAGTAGTCGGGGTAGTCGAACGCTTCGGCCTGAACGTCCTGCGGAAGGGCGAGCGTCACGGCGCCTGTTTCCGCAGGATCGGTCAGCACGCGCATGGCGTTGATGCATGCGCTCATGAGTTGCTCGGGGCGCACGATGCGATCCCAGTACTTGCTGACCGGGCGGAACACGTCATTGGTGCTGATGGAGAGATCGTGCGACTGCTCGATCTGCTGGAGCACAGGGTCGGGTTGGCGTCCGGCGTGGACGTCGCCAGGAAGCAGCAGCAGGGGGATGCGGTTCGCGGTCGCGGTGGCCGCAGCCGTCACCATGTTCGCCGCGCCGGGGCCGACCGACGACGTACAGGCGTAGATCTGGCGGCGTCTGCTTTGCCTCGCGAAGCCGATGGCCGCGTGAGCCATGCCCTGCTCATTTCTTCCCTGATGCACGACGAGGTCGCCCGCGTCCTGCTCGAGCGCCTGGCCGATGCCGAGGACATTGCCGTGTCCGAAGATGGTGAACACGCCCTTGACGAATTTCGTCTGCTCGCCATCGAACTCGACGTACTGGTTATCGAGAAATCGAACGAGCGCCTGTGCCGTCGTTAGCCTGATGTGACCCATGTGTGATCCGTGCGGTGATGAAAGTGTGTTTGCGGTACTCATGCGATGAGTCGCGCAGCCGGACAGGCTGCCGTTGCATCGCGATGCCGGGTGGGGCAGAAGGCAATACGCACGAGAGGCGGAGGTCTTCGCAGCCCTGGAGGGGAAGAAGGGAAGGTCATTGGCTGTCTCCAACATTTTTCTCTGCCGCGAAGACGCTGACCCGCGGCGGGTGTGTCGTTCGAGCTTTCGATGACAAAGTTAGGCGAGCGTCGTGCAGGCGACAACCGAAACATTGACCATTTCTGGTCAGGCCTCGCAGCCCGGAATCACCGGGGAAAACACCGATCGATGCCGCGCAACCCGGCCGTCATGGATGAACCTGGAAATGCTGCAGGGTGTGACCAGATCTGGTCATTTTTCTTGTTGCGGCGGCAGGGCGCCTCTCTAAACTTCGGCTCACAGACACAAACGACACATCGGCCCCGTTGTTCACCTGACACGGAAAAGGCCTGGCAGCCGGAGACGCATACATGCCATTCCCTAGGCTTCTCCCTATGCCGTTGGACAACGTTGACGTGTCGTCAACTTTTGCGTGACTGGCGGCAGGGCGTTCTCACTCCTGGCGAGCGAATGCACACGATCCAGTCAGACGGGATTTTCAAAAACTTAGGATTTCGATATATGAAGAACAAGCTTCGTGTCGCGGTAGTGGGTGCGGGTCTCATGGGCGCGGACCATGTTGAGCGCATCGCGAACCGGATTGTCGGTGCTGAGGTCGTCGCGGTTGTCGATGTCGATGTGGAGCGCGCACAGCAAGCTGCGAGCAAGGCGCCGGGCGCTACAGCGGAAGCGGATATTGCGCCGGTTCTGGCGGAAGAGCGCGTTGACGCCGTAGTGATTGCGACGCCGGGTTTCCTGCATGAAAAGACTTTGCTTCAGGTTCTCGACCACGGGTTGCCGGTCCTATGCGAGAAGCCGCTTACGCCCGACGCGGAATCGGCATGGCGAATCGTCGAAGCGGAGCGCAAGCTCGGTCGCAAGCTCATTCAGGTGGGCTTCATGCGGCGGTTCGACGCCGAGTACCGGCAACTGCGCGAGATTCTCACGTCGAAGGAACTGGGCGATCCGTTGCTGCTGCACTTCTCGCATCGCAACGGCACAACGCCTGCGAATTTCACGAGCCAGATGCTGGTGAACGATTCGGTGGTGCACGAGTTTGACGGCATCCGCTTCATCACGGGAGAGGAGATCGCCTCGGTGCAGGTGCGGCTCGGTCGTCCGACGCGGCACGCCCATCCTGGCCAGCATGATCCCCAACAGGTGCTGATCGAAACGACAAGCGGGGTGCTTGCCGACGTCGAGATCTTCGTCAACGCGCAGTTCGGCTATCAGGTCGCCGCGCAGGCTGTGTTCGAAGACGGCATCGTCAACATCGGAAGCGATGGCGGCCCGTACGTGCGCAGCGCCGGTCGTTGGGGTGGTGCGGTGACGCCAAGCTTCGTCGAACGTTTCCGTCCCGCATTCGATCTCGAACTGCAGACGTGGGTCGACGCAGCACGCCGAGGAACGATCGACGGGCCTTCCGCATGGGATGGCTACGCGACGGCGGCATGCTGCGAAGCAGGCGTTGCCGCGCAGCAGAGTGGAGAAAAGGTACGCGTATCGCTCAAGGAAAAACCGGCGCTTTACCGCGACGCCTGAGCGCTTGCTGCCCAATTACATTCAATAGATTTAAAGCACGGAGAAAACGATGAAGCTTTCGTTCTGCACGGACAGCCTGGGCTATCTGCCCTTTGAACAAATGCTCGACAAGCTGTGTGAGATGGAGGTGTTCGGTGTGGAAATGACGGCCGGCGGCTGGTCGTCGGCCCCACACCTGCGAGCCGACGAGTTGCTCGCCGACGCTGGCAAGCGGCGTGCGTTGCACGCGGCGCTGGAAAGCCGCGGCATGGAAATCGCAGCGCTCAATGTGTCGGGCAATCCGCTGGATCCGGGCGAACTGGGCAAGAAGCACAAGGCGGACATGGAGAAGACGATCCGTCTTGCCGGCGAACTTGGCGTAAAGAAGATCGTGGCGATGAGCGGTCTGCCGCCCGCGAGTCCGGAGGATAGCGTGCCGAACTGGATTACCTACACCACCAGTTGGCCCGCGACGCTCAAGGGGTGTCTCGACTACCAGTGGAACGATGTCGCGATTCCTTACTGGCGCAAGCTTGTCAGCCAGGCCACTGAAGCCGGCGTCGAGAAGTTCGCGCTGGAGAACTTCAGTGCGATGCTGGTCTGGAATCCCGAAACGCTTTTCCGCCTGCGAGAAGGCGTGGGCCCGATGGTTGGCCTGAATCTCGATCCCAGCCATCTGATCTGGATGGGTGCCGATCCGATCGCCGCTGCGCGCGCACTGGGCGACGCCATTCATCACGTACACGGCAAGGACGCGCGCCTCGAGCGCGGGCTAGTCGACGTGAATGGCCTGCTTGAGACGAAGCCGGTCGAGGAAGTGGGGCGCCGCGCATGGAACTACGTCGCGGTTGGCTGCGGCAAGGATCTTCAGTGGTGGAAGGAATTCTTCTCGGTGGTCCGCATGACGGGATACAACGACTGGGTCTCGCTGGAGATGGAAGACCTCACGATGTCGGTTGAAGCAGGCATCACAACTTCCATCGACGCGCTCAAACAGACGATCAGCAGGTAGCAACGCGTGAGTTCCCGAGTGCCAGCGATCGCCTACCCAAGGGACGTACTGGCACTCAGGAGGAAATCAGAATAATTCATAGATGGAGACAGCACATGTTCCGCATTCAGGAAATCACTCAAATCGCCAGGATTTCGTACTGTCCCCTCGCGTTTTCGGACTGACAAACGAGCGGCGGGCGATATCCGCCCGCAAATCCGTACCCCATCCGTACATCTTCGCGCTTGACGTCGCAACGCCACGCACGGCTGACCCGCGTAAGGGGGCGATGTCGCGCGCATGTGAGGAGCAGGACCATGGCTTTAGAGCAGGAAAACTACGTGCTGGAAATGCGGGAGGTCACGAAGGCATTTCCGGGCGTGCTCGCGCTCGACAAGGTGACACTCAAGGTACGTGCAGGCACAACGCATGTGCTGGTCGGTGAGAACGGCGCGGGAAAGTCTACGCTGATGAAGATCCTGAGCGGCGAGCACCGCGTCGATTCCGGCGAAATCTATTTCAAGGGCGCGCCGTTTGCGCCGCGCGGCCCGAAGGCCGCACTCGAGATCGGCGTGGCGATGATCCATCAGGAATTGAGTCCCGTACTCGATATGACCATCGCCGAGAACATCTTCCTTGGGCGCGAGCCCGCCGCGCCGGGGTTTGGCCCGTTCGCGCGCCCCTTCGTAGATTTCGGCCGTATGGTGCGCGAAACACGCGGGCTGCTCGATCGCCTCGGGCTCAAATACGATCCGCGGCAAAAGATGCGCGAGTTGAGCGTGGCGGGCATGCAACTCATCGAAATCAGCAAGGCGATCTCGCGCGGTGCTTCGCTCATCATCATGGACGAACCGACCTCCGCGATCAGCGACACCGAAGTAGACATGCTGTTCGCGCAGATCCGCGATTTGAAGGCGCGTGGTGTGGCGATCATCTACATCAGCCACAAGATGGATGAGATCTTCCAGATCGCCGACGACATCACGATCATTCGTGATGGCAGGTACGTGGATTCCGGTCCCGCGAGCGCCTACGACGAATCGAAGCTGATCTCGCAGATGGTCGGCCGCACCATCTCGAACATCTTCCCGAAGCTGGAAGCGCCCATCGGCGAAACGGTGCTCGAAGTGCGCAACGCAACGCGGCGCGGCGTGTTCCGCAATATCAGCTTTAGCGTGCGCAGCGGCGAAATCGTGGGCCTCGCGGGGCTCATTGGCGCAGGGCGCACCGAGGTCGCGCGGGCGATCTTCGGGCTCGATCCACTGGACGAAGGGCAGATCGTACTCAAGGGCAACGCGTTGAAGCTGAAAGGCAGCGCGAGCGCAATCAAGCATGGTATTGCGATGGTTTCCGAGGACCGCAAGGCCGAAGGACTGGTGTTGTGCCGATCGGTTCAGGAAAACATCTCTCTCGCGAATCTCGGCAAGTTCGTGAAGCGCGGTTTGATCGACGCCGCTCGCGAGCGCACCGCGGCAAGCGAGATGCGCGAAATGCTGAAAATCAAGACAGCCGACCTGCACACGACGACCGGCAATCTGAGTGGCGGCAATCAGCAGAAGATCGTCATCGCCAAATGGCTGCTAGGTGACCTGAATGTGCTCATTCTCGACGAACCGACGCGAGGCATCGATGTCGGGTCGAAGTCGGAGATTCACCGACTCATGTCGCAATTCGCCCAGCGGGGACTCGCAATCATCATGATTTCGTCGGAATTGCCCGAGATTCTGGGCATGAGCGATCGCGTGATCGTCATGCACGAGGGCGCGGTCATGGGTGAGCTGGATCGCAGCGAGGCGTCGCAGGAACGGATCATGAAATTGGCTACTGGAGGTCAATGATGTTGAACAGCATGAATGGAAAAGCCATGTCGCCGCGTGAAAGCGCGATATCGAGAATCAAGGGCGCAAGTCTCGCGGCGATCTACAGGAAGTACGGAACGGTACTGATCTTTATTGGCATCGTCGTTCTCGCGTCCTTCGTGAGCGATGCGTTTCTGACCGTATCGAATCTGACGAACGTTTTGCGGCAGGTGGTGGTCGTGAGCCTCCTGGCCAGCGGGGTCACGTTCATCATCATTCTCGGTCAGATCGACGTTTCGCTTGGCGCGGTGGTCGCGTTGACGGGCACCATCGCCGCAAGCGTGATGTCCGCAACCGGAAGCATTGCGCTCGCCGTGGCGGCAGGCATTGCGATGGGTATCGTCGTTGGCTTCGTCAATGGCTTCGTCGTCACGCAATTTGGCATTCCGTCGTTCATCACGACGCTCGCGATGACCACCGTCGCACGGGGAGGCGTCCTGCTTTACACGGGCGGGGTGCCGGTGAGCGATCTCGGGAACTTCGGTGTGATCGGCCAGGGTTCCGTGGGCCCCATCCCGATCTCGGTGCTGATTCTCATTGCCGTCCTGCTGGTCTCGTGGGTCCTGTTGAACCGCACAAAATTCGGCCGCTATGTCTACGCCACGGGTGGCAATAGCAAGGCCGCGCTCGCTTCAGGCATCAACACGCGAAAGGTCACGATGACCGCGTTCATCTACAGCGGCATTCTCACGGCCGTTGCCGGCATCGTGCTGATGTCGCGCATCAATTCGGGGCAGCCCGCAGGCGGTGTCGGTTACGAGTTCGATGCGATCACCGCGGTCGTGGTGGGCGGCACGAGCCTGATGGGTGGCACGGGAACGATCATGGGCTCGATGATTGGCTCGCTGATCATCGGCGTCATCAACAACATTCTCAATCTTCTGAACGTGAGTTCCTACTGGCAGCAGATTGCCAAGGGGTTGATCATCGCCGTCGCCGTCATTCTCGACGTGAAGACGAAGAACAGCGGCTCGAAAAGAAAGCCGCAAGCAACCTGAGAGACGGTTCAAAGTTTCGCATTCCAGCAGTCACAACGTAGTGAGAAACCGGTCAGACACCAGGAGGAGCACATGAAGGCATGGAAACGAATCGCCGCAGTCGCAGTGGGATTGATGGTCATGGCGGGCGGCGCCGCCGCGGCGGGAAAGAAGTTTGTGGTTGGCTACACCAATCTCGCCGACACCGACGTATTCACGATGACCCGAAAGACCGCGTTCGGTAACGCGGTCAAGGCTGACCCGGACCTGAGCGTCATCTATACCGATGCGAACGGTGACGTCAGTCGGCAACTCGACCAGATCGACAATTTCATTGCGCAGAAGGTCAGCGCGATCGTCATCGTCCCGGTCGACTATCAAGGCATCGTTCCGGGCGTCGAACGGGCGAACAAGGCGGGCATTCCCGTCATTGCGCTTGGCATTCAGTCAGCCGGCGGCAAATATACCTTCGTCGGCTCGAAGAATTTCGATGCTGGGCGCCTGCAGGGTGAATTCATGGACGCCAAACTGCCGAAGAATGCACAGATCCTGTACCTGCAAGGCACGCCCGGACTCTACCACTCGAAGGAGCGTCTCGCCGGGTTCACGCAAACGCTGGCAAAGCGCCCGGATGTGAAAATCCTCTCGAACCTGCCCGCGGATTACGACCGCGCCCAAGGCATGAAAGTAACCGAGGACTGGGTTGAGCGTTACCAGAAATTCGACGCGGTCATCGCTGCGAACGACCAGATGGCGCTTGGCGCACTCGAAGCGTTGAAGACCGCCGGGCGATTGAAAGGCGTCATGATCTCGGGTGTCGATGGCACGGCCGACGCGCTCCACGCCATCCACGCAGGAGACATGTCGCAGACGATTTTCCAGAATGCAAAGGGACAGGCGGTCGCCGCGTATCAGGTGATCGAAACGATCAAGGGTGGCAAGACGCCGCCGCCGGAAGTGATCGTGCCGTTCGAGTCCGTCACCCAGGACAACGTCGCCTCGTACCTGAAGTAGGCGACGTTCATTCGTTGCCGCTTCGTTTTGCGTCGCGGCAACGTTGTGCAGGCGAATATAATTCGTAGTACGAATATAAAAGAAAGCAAACCGTCACCACGATCGATAAATGGAGGAGAGAATGAAACGTCTTGTGACTGTCTCGTTGACGATGGGTTTGGCCGCGGCGGCGAATGCGCAAAGCAGCGTCACCCTGTACGGTATTGTCGACAACGGGCTGCAATATGAAACAGGTTTTGCGCACGGCAACCGCGTATCCGCTGAATCGGGAAACTGGGGCGAATCGCGGTTCGGCCTGAAGGGCAAGGAGGACATCGGCGCGGGTACGTCGGTGAACTTCACGCTGGAGTCTCGGCTCAATACGCAGAACGGCTCGGTTGCCAACGGGTCGCTCTTTGAAGGACAAGCAACGGTCGGTATGAGCAATGATGCGTACGGCTCGTTCCGGCTCGGTAACTTCGGTGCGAGCGCGCTGCTCCAGTATGCGGGCGTGCTCGATCCGCAGCAGACGCAAAAATACTCGTTCGGCACGCTGGTGCGCGGGCGCATGTTTCCGCAAACTGCCAACGGCATCGAGTACAAGACGCCAAGCTTTGGCGGCTTCACAGTTCAGGCGCAGTACAACCTGACCAATTCGACCACGTGGAATGCGGGGAATCCCGGGACCGCGCCGGGACAACTGGGTACCTCCACGGGGCTCGGCAGTTCGCAGGGTCGTTCCGACGGCGTGAAGCTGGAATACAACGCACACCAACTCGACTTGCAGGCCATTTACGACGAAATTCGAGATGGCAACGGTAAGTTCAGCAATGTCTATCTTGCATCACGCTCCATCTTTGCTGCCGGCTCGTACATATGGGGTCCTGTTACCGTGTACGCGGGCTATCAGCACCTCAGCGCGCCGGATGCGTCCGATGCGGGATACTTCGGCACGAGCACGCCAACGGCGCTGCCTGCGGGCGTTGGGCTGCCCACTGCCGTCGATAGTGGGTGGGTGGGCGCACAATGGGCCGTTACGCCGGCGACCTACGTGACGGGCGCGATCTATCACGCCAATGCCAACAAGGGCAACGGCAACGCGACGATGTACACGCTCTCAGGGCAGTACCTGCTTTCAAAGCGCACGCGTCTGTATAGCGAAGTCGGTTATTTGCACAACAGTTCGACTTCGAACCTCGGATTGAACGGTGGTCTGTATGGCGCGAACGTGAACAACGATCCCGTCAACGGAAATCCGTCGAGTACCAATCCCAACTACGGGCACGGACAGTTCGGAGTCTTTGCCGGTATTGCGACGCAGTTCTGATTTTTACGTTGCGTGAAGCGCTGCCGCGGAACGAATAAGTTCCGCGGCGAAGAGCTGGTTCGTAGCGCCGGATTGACCCGTCGGCAGTCACGATAGACCCCATGAGCAGCGTCAACGTAGGAGTTGTGGCTATCGGCGATATCAGCGAGGTTTATTTCGATAATGTGGAAAAGCATCCAATCGTGAACGTACTCCGTTGTACAGGAAGTGACCCTACACGGTCCATTGAGAAGGCACGCCGCAACAGGATTACGCGCTCTCATGCGAACGCCAACGAGCTGCTCGCCGACGCCGATATCGACATTGTGCTGAACCTGATCGTACCGCAGGCGCATGATCCGTTGACCTCGGCTGCACTGCGCGCTGGAAAGCGCGTCTACACCAAAAAGCCGCTGGGAATCACCCCAAGGCGGCGATATTGTAGAGGAGGCGAATCAATGCAAGCGGACGCTACGTGGGATGCGCGCTTGACGCCTTTCCCGGGGGGGGCGCAGCTATACAAAAACATCGTCAGCGAAAGACGGACAGGTCTAGGCGCGACCCGATTTGCGGTCAACCGCGGTCCGGAGCCGCTTCATCTGCATCCCGCTCTCATATGTCAGCGTGCGGGGGGATTGTTGCGAAAATGCTATGCCGCCGCGACGACGAGTACGGCATACCGGGCCGTGGAGAGTGCACCGCGAGCCGGGGCGCGTTTCACGGAAGTGCGCCGGGTCTCCTGCCGAAGGTGTTTCCGGACGCCGCGGTTGGACAGTGTGGCGTGTTGTGGAAACGCACGCTTCCGTGATGGTGTCTATGGCGCATCCCCTATGAAAGTCATCGCAACTCCGCCGAGAACGAGAGAACAGTTCCTGAGACGCATAGCGCAAGAATACGACGGGATAAGTGGTCGTCTAAAATTGATCGCCCAGTCCGTCGACCAAAATCGCGAAGAACTCGGCCATATGGGCATACGGATGTTTGCCCAGCACTGCGGTGTCCATCCCTCCGCGGTCGTGCGCTTTGCACACTATTTTGGCTTTTCCGGCTATTCAGATATGCGGGCGCTGTTCCGAGGCACGCACGTTCAGGATGTTTCAGTAGGATCTCAATCCGGGTCTAGTGACAATGAGCCAGACGCTCTGAGCGGGGAGCATTGGCAGTTCGCGGACGCACATCTTGTTCGCAGTATTATGGGTTTGCAGAATCTACGGCGAACGCTGAATCGGCCCGAATTCGCGCGGGCGGTCAATATGCTTGAGCGCGCCGAAATTGTCTGGATTGCCGGCGCAAATCGCGCCTTCCCGGTCGCGGTACATTTGGAACACGCACTTCGGCAAGCCGGCAAGCGCGTTGGGCATCTGGGGGCTTTCGAGAGCCTCACTGTTGATCAAGCGCGAGCTGTCCGGGCTGGCGATCTAGTCGTAGTGATATCAGTAAGCCCATGCGCGCAGGAAATCGCAGAAATCGTGCGATACAGTCTAAAGCAGGACGCAGCGATTATTGCTATTACGGACAGTCGGTTGAGCCCAGTGGGGCGTGCGGCTACCGTATCGCTAATCGTGAGAGATTCCGTAAATTCTGGCTTCGACTTCATAACTGCGGCCACCTCTCTCGTGCAGTGCTTTTGTGCCGTACTCATCTCGAGCTATGTCGAACATCGTCCTGACGTGCTCGCTTTTTGAGGTGACGTGGTTGCCTAATTAAAGCAGGCCGCGACAGGCATCGAGGTGCTTCAGATCAATCGCGCAGTACCATGACTGGCGGAGACAGGAGAGACATTCGAAAAGAATCCTCGTTGCCAATTGAGCAGGAAGCTTCGCAACTATGCTTCGCGTCGCCCTGCTACCGGATGTGGTCGAAGCTCCCGAGGTGTGCATCCAAATCGAGCGCGGAAAGCTCTACTAAAGTGCGCTGGATCATTGAAGCCCCATGAGAATGCAATCTCACTGATACTGCGCCCGGCCAGGCTCGGATCGCAGATATCTCGGTAGGCTGCATCCAGACGCTGCGTCCAAATCCAATCGCCCAGCGAGCACGACTCACGGCCCCAGGTACGATGCAGGGTGCTGGCCGACATTTTCAATTCTGCAGCAATTGACGAGATTGTGAGGGTCGGGTCTCGAAGTCTATTGCGTACAAGGGATTTTACGCGCTCCAGATGGAATAGTCGGAGTTGCGACATCGGTGCCTGTTTGGCTGCAGGAAGTGTAGACAGACCGGCGATCAGAATTTGCCTAACGCTGTCTGCAATTGCGCTCGCGGACTCAGGGGCTAGTGTGTCGATGTCACTCGCCAGAGTATGGATCAAGTTAAGCATTAAATGTCCCGCGCCACGTTGACCATCAATAGTGCTGGCGGTCAGATTGCTTGCGCTGGGAAATTCTGTTCGCAGCAGCCGTCCGGGCAACATGAGTACGTATTGCTGGAAGTCGGCCTCAAAAAACAGGGTATACGGGCGGGTGCTGTCGTAAAGCGCGAAATCTCCCGGAGTGAGAACAGCTTCCCGGCCATCCTGCACTAAACCGCCTCGTCCGTGGGTTTGAATGCTCACGAGAAAATAGTCTTCGCTCGACTGAGAAATCTTTGCGGGCGTGCGATGCACGCGCTGTGCACTTGCCGACACTTTTGTCAGACAAAGAGTGGCCACTTGTGTGCTGGCGACGCTTCCTTCGATGGGCTTCCCTTCCACAACTTCGCATTCGAGTTGTACGAAGGCATCGCAGACGACATCAGACCAATACGCTAAGCGGAGGCGGGGATCGACTTGTGCGGTGGAATGTACACGGAACATGTTCTCATTTAGCGCAAATTGCTCAGATAAAGCAAGTCGGGCGAACGCTGCCGGCGTTGACGGTTTCAGTCAAGAGAGGTGCGACGCCCAGTCAAGCCGCAAGAATATTGCCTTCCTACCATGAAGGCTCCTGACTTGCGAGACACATCATGAGTTTAGCGCATCCAAAATTTCGCGCCGCAGCTATCCAAGCGGCGCCAGTATTTCTTGACCTAAACGCGTCCATCGACAAGGCCGTCGCGTTGATTGCCGAAGCTGCCTCCAAAGGGGCAGATCTCGTGGCGTTCGGAGAGGCCTGGTTGCCTGGCTACCCGTGGTTTATCTGGTTGGATTCTCCGGCGTGGGGCATGCAGTTCATTCAGCGTTACCACGACAATTCGCTGATCTACGATTCTCCCGAGGCGGAGCGTATCGCGCAAGCTGCGAAAAAGCATTCCATCATGGTGGTGATGGGGCACAGCGAGAAGCAAGGTGGGAGTCTGTATCTTGGGCAGTGGATCATTGGCGCTGACGGTCGAACGATTGCACGTCGACGAAAACTCAAGCCAACACACGTTGAGCGTACCGTATATGGCGAGGGTGATGGTACGGACTTGACGGTTTGGGCCACGCCATTGGGTCGTGTTGGCGCACTGTGTTGCTGGGAGCACCTCCAGCCACTGTCCAAATACGCGATGTATGCCCAAGACGAGCAAGTGCATATTGCGGGGTGGCCGAGCTTCTCGCTCTATCGCGGTGCGGCTAATGCTTTGGGCCCGGAGGTGAACGTCTCTGCCTCTCGAATCTATGCGGTCGAAGGGCAGTGTTTCGTCATTGCCCCGTGTTCGGTCGTCAGTAGCGAAATGATTGACACGCTGTGCGGCGATGATCCGACCAAACGTCAATTGCTTCAACAGGGTGGTGGGTTTACTTCCATTTTCGGCCCAGACGGAACCCTGCTGCATGATCCATTGCCTGAGCGCGAGGAGGGAATCGTCTACGCGGAGATTGACCTTGGGTTAATTTCGTTGGCTAAAGCAGCAGCAGACCCTGCCGGACATTACTCACGTCCTGACGTGACGCGCCTAGTGCTGAATCGGACTCCAGGTAGCCGTGTCATCTTTACACAGGAATCACAGTTTGACGCGACTGCGTCCTCATCACCGGAATCGATCGACCAGAGCAAGGCAAACGATTCGTCCGAGGACATTAAAGTTCAAGTTTAACAATAGCGAAGACAAGAACTATAAGTAACCGCGAGATTGATATGGAGAATCGCATGCTGCTGAAGCGGAAGTGTTTGCAAGCTATGCTCGCCGTCATGGCATTGGGCGCGGCGCAATCGGTATTTGCACAAAATTCTGTCGCAAATGATGGTGGCATCGGGGATGTCCACTTTAGAGTGGAGTGTAATAGTGCTGCGCAAAATGACTTCAATGTAGCAATGGCTTACTACTATTCCTATGATTGGAGCAAAATAAATTCGGCTGTTAATCGCATTCTTCAGGATGACCCTAAATGCGGAATGGCGTACTGGGTGCGCGCAATGGCGGCACTAAACAACCCATTCGGTTGGCCTGCGAGTCTGCCAGCCAGTGCCATGAAAGATGGACCTTCTGCGCTAAACGAGGCCCGAAAGACGGGGCTTAAATCCCAGCGTGAGCGCGATTATGTCGATGCTCTCTCAGTATTCTTCAATAATGGAGACAAAGTCGACCGGCATGTGCGCGCACTGGCCCTTGAGTCGGCCTTTGAAAAACTGGCAAGCAAATATCCAGAGGACTCCGAGGCATCCGTTCTTTACGCGATGATACTGTCCGCAAATTCCGATCCTGCGGATAAGCAATACGTTCGGGAGCTAAAGGCAGCTTCGATTCTCGAGTCCGTTCGAGCTAAGCAGCCATATCATCCGGGAGTGCTTCATTATCTGATCCATAGCTACGACTATCCGTCACTCGCAGAGCGTGGATTGACCGCCGCGAGGCTCTACGCAAAGATCGCGCCTGATGCGCCGCATGCTTTGCATATGCCGTCGCATATCTTTACGCGGTTGGGCCTCTGGGATGAGTCGATTGCGTCGAATCGTGCCGCATATGCGGCCGCAAGAAGTGGGACTTTACAGGCATTCCACTTTTCCGACTTTATGGCGTACGCATATCTTCAATTGGGAAAGGTTGATGCTGCGCGTGAAGTACTTGCACAAATGCGTGCAAGACCAATTGTCGACGATCTAGGTGCGGCTTACCCTTATGCTGCCGTCCCTGCCCGTATCGCAATCGCGACTGATTCGTGGAAGGACGCAGCGAACCTCCCGCTTGATCCGGCTGCCGATGCGTATCCTTGGAAGAAATATCCAGAAGCGGAGGCAGAGAACGCCTTTGCACGTGGTATTGGTGCAGCGATGAGTGGTGATCCAACTAAGGCTCGCGTAGAAGTGGCACGAATGATTTCGCTTCGTGACTCAGCCACCGCAATGAATTTGCCTTACTGGGCAGAGCAGATCGATATTCAAGCCGAAGTCGTACGTGGCCTTGCTATCTTCGCAGATGGAAAGCATAACGAAGGAATAATGGTACTAGAAGATGCGGCGGATCGCCAAGGCGCAACCGACAAAAGCGCGGTAACTGCAGGAGAGATCGTTTCCGCTCGGGAAATGCTAGCTACCTTGCTGATGAATTCTGGAAAACCGGCCGATGCACTAGCGGAGTTTGAGACGGTTCTGGAGCATGAGCCGAATCTTCGTCGTGCGGTTCTTGGGGCGGCTCGGAGTGCTGAGTTAGCCGGTAATACTACGAAGGCAGAAAAGTATTCCGATATGCTGGCGAGCTTAAGATAACCTGAAGATCGGAGACCGTAAAAAAAGAATTACATTTTAATAATTAGATATCCGAATTATCGACCACGTACATATAGATTTAAATGCGGCGGTCGATTATTTATATAAAACGACTTGGAGAACTGGTATGTCAGCGTCAAAAATCTTTGCGGCAAACGTCACTTTAGTTGCGGCCATTGTGGCATGGTCGGGTATTGCAGAGGCGCAGAGCAGCGTGACGCTATCGGGAGTTATTGATACTGGCATAATGTATTCTAACAATAATGGCGGTCACGCGAGTTGGTCAACAATCAACGGTCTTCTTACTCCTACTCGGTGGATTCTGTCGGGCACAGAAGATTTGGGCGGAGGGACGAGGGCAGTTTTTCGTTTGATTAATCCATTCAGCGTACAGAATGGCCGTAACACAGGGCGCGCGTTTAACGTTGCCTATGTCGGATTGAGCAATACCCGCTATGGTACCCTGTCGTTAGGTCGTCAGTATGATACAACTCTCGATTTGCTCTATATATATGCAGTTAGCAACACATGGGCACATGTTGGAGATTCTGATAATACGAACGGATCGTTTAAAGTCAGTAACGCAGTCAAGTATTTGAGTCCGAATTGGGCCGGATTGCAATTGGGAGCTACATATGGATTCAGCAATGAAGCAGGCCAATTCAAAAATAACCGGCAAATGTCCACTGGCGCGACATATGCCTATGGGCCGTTTTCGGCTTCGTTGGGAGTTGAACAGCTCGATCATCCCGATTCCCAACCGGCGGGCGCGGTCGGAACAGCAGGAGGTGGGACGGCTGATGACTATGGCACTCTCATGTTTGCACAGAGCGTCGTTAATCATGCGAGCGTCGCGCGGCAGAGGATTTGGCTGGCCGGTACATCGTATCGCATTGGCCATGTAACTATTGATGGTTTGTATTCAAAAGTGCAATATAAATATCTCGACGGATCGGGGCTTACCCTCGATAACTACTTAGCCTATCTCCAGTGGCAAATTGCCCCTTATTTGAGCACGCAGTTAGCATACATTCATACGAATGGTACTTATTCCGGAGTTCCATCGAACATTCGCAATCCTGGCTGGGACCAAATTAATATTGGCGGCCAATATCTACTCTCGAAGAGAACGTTTATTTATGCCATTGCGGTCGGGCAAAAAGGTCGAAACGCCAATGCTCAGATCTTAAATCTCTCACCTTCAAGTACCCGCAGACAGCTTGCGGTTGTGCTGGGAGTCCAGCACCAGTTCTAATTTTTTATCTTTGTTTGGACACTTCTAGACAAGGAGAACGACGATGACAAGCTGACAAGTCGTCTACCAGTACGCATAAGGCGTGAATCTGTCCGGAAAATTGTCGATAACACTCTGGGAGCGAGACAGCGGCTTTCATAGGTTTGAGTTAATGCTGCTGCTTTGAATGTAAAGTATAGCGACAGAATGCTGATGGGTGGTCGTTGGTTTGATGCAACCAATTTCGAACCATTTTGGATGACGGTGGTTCGGTGTGCGCCGACTTCAATATTGGAACGATAGTTAGCCATTTGCAATTTATTAGGAGCATGGTTAGATGAAACATAGTCTTCGAATTGTGAGTTACGTTATCTTTTCTTTGATTTCGTCTGGCGTATACGCACAGTCACAATCGACCGCTCCAGCCGCAGGCGCGCATAGTTCGACGCTTGTTGCGCCAACATCGCGTGCCTCACGGAAAGCTGAAAAAGCAGCAAACCGGCAGTTTTCAAGAAAAGTGCTTCAGGCGCTCAATAGAGAAAAAGGATTGACCGGTTCAGACATCTCCGTCTTCGGCAATGCTGCAACCGGGGAAGTGACCCTTGCTGGTTTCATTCGTGAACGACACCAAGATGACTTGGCAAAAATGGTTGCAGAAAAGGTGCCGGGAGTGACGTCTGTAACCAGCAAACTTGTGATGCGGGAGAATGTTCATTGAACAGTGCAGCGTGACTAGATCGGAACGGCTAATTCGTTGCGTCGTTCCTACTACATCTGGAAACATATTCTCCTTTATGTAGTTGGTATTCCATAAGGTAAACACGGTGCGTCGTGGGCAGTGCGACGACCGCCGTTCACGCACGCGCAGCGTGATGGCTGTACTCGATAAAATTGCTTGTACACGCGATTTACGTCGCAGGACTATGCTCGTCGATCCGCAGTTGTTCACACTTAACACTATGGAGATGCAATGAAGATCGTCAAGCCAGTCGCGGTCGCCGCGCTGATCTGCGCCGCCGGCGTCTCGCTTGCTGCCCGCGCGCAGCAGAGCGAACGGGAGGGCTTCTGGACCACGCCGGTGATTCAGGGCTATGGCCGGATCCACTTCCTGCCCAATGCGGGGTTCAGGCCACAGGCGGACCATACGTACCAGATCGTCTTCGCGTTGACGAAGGGAGGGATGAAGCCGGCCGAGGTGAATCCCGCGTTGGATCGCGTCGCGCGCACCGTGAACTTGTACGTTGCAGCCGGCGTCCCGCTTTCGCGCTTGAAGTTCGTCGCGATCGTTTACGGCCCCGCGACGCCGCTTGCGCTTGACGATGCGCACTACCGTACGGCATACGGCGTGCCGAACCCCAACCTACCGCTGATCGCCGAACTGAAGAAGGCTGGGGTGACGGTCGCCGTGTGTGCGCAGGCGGTGGCCGAGCAGCACTTCGGCTACGACGCGATCACGCCAGATGTGACGCTCGCGCTGTCCGGCTTGACGACGGTGACGACGCTCGAATCCCAAGGCTACGTGCTGATGCCGCTTTGAACGTCCAATTGGGAGTGTTCATTGGGCATTCATTCGACAACACGGCAGTCGCATGCGGCGTAGGCGCGGTTCGCATTGACCGCGTTGCGTCGATACGGGGGATGCCGAAAGCCGGAACGACAACCATGGGAGGTTGCGTCGTGTCCAGGGGCGTCGCTGATTGCTTTTGACTCGACGTAGTAGTGCGGTCAGTGACATGTCACTCAAGACCTTGCTTGGGGATGAGGGGGCCGGCGTTTCATGGTGCTTCTGATCTTCGACCAGTGACGAACGAGGCCCATAGTGGCTCTTCCATTTCAGGCGCAGAGTGCACCATGAAAATTGGAGATCATGCGTGTCGCACAAATTTTCCGCAGTAAGTAAGTAGGAGTAACACTTCAGGCCATGACGAATTCAGTCAAGAGCGGCGCGACACACAGTCAAGCCGCAAGAAATTCGGCTGTTTACGATGCGATCTCACTCCTTGCAACTGAGGTGCGAAATAAGCGGAATGCATCGAGCATCCCGAGTCACAAACAAGGACGTCGTGCTGATCGCCGCTGTGGTTCCAATAGCGCGAAGCTTGTGGCCTTCGGTAGGGCGCGGCTTCCTGGCTATCTGATATTCGGCTGAGACTTCACAGTGTTGATGTATCTGTTACTACACGAGGTTAATTATGTAATTCCGTATCCATATTACATCTGACGAAAGGAATTGAAGATTTGGTGCTATCGCTGCGTCGTTTTGAACTACGGAGCATTTATGGAATTACCGTAAAGTCGTTAAGATCGCGGCCAACTTGGCCCTAGCTGGAATCGTCGGTGAGTCGTGTACGCCATACAAGTATGGAATCGCGCAGATGGAATAGGTCCGCACGAACGGTTCCTGTTCGCACGCATCCTAAAGGATTCGTAACCGGGGTTGGGATTGGCTCGAAGTATGTCCTACCGAAGCGAGACTCGCTTTACGCGGTCGCAATAGGGCAGTAGGGGCGCAATGCGAATGCTGAAATCGTTGACTTCGGGCAGTCGAGCATATGCAGGCACCTTGCGGGGGGGATATGGGTGCTCAGCATCGATACTGTGCAGGTTTCTTGTTGGGCCGTCCCTCGGGATGTCTGCGAGCGTTGCGAAAGGATCGCGTGACGTACGTAACCGTCTTCGACCGACTTCCAGAGAAAATAGGTTGTTTTGAGAGCGGAGAATTGACTTGAATATAGTGCTGCGGCATACAGCGATAGCGGGGATTTGCCCTTTTGTAGTATTCCTTGCATCGTGCGCATCGGGATCTCATTCCGAGCCAACTTCAACCAACGCCGATGTCGACGCGCGAGTATCTGCACTCGTTTCACAGATGACGCTTGATGAAAAGGTTCAGCTTGTTCACGGCAACGGCGTACCGGCCCAACGCATCGGCGGTCCCTTTCCGTTAGGCGTTAATGGGGAGAGCTATATTCCCGGAATCCCGAGATTGGGCATTCCACCGATTGAGAGTGCTGATGGCCCCGCTGGAGTGACGGTTAAACAGACAAACGCGACCGCACTTCCGGCACCGGTGGCGCTCGCTGCGAGTTGGGATCCAAAGGTCGCTGCCCTTTATGGCGGCCGTATCGCGATCGAACTCCGGACGCTTGGCTTCGCAGAATCTCTCTCTGGTGGCATTAATCTTACGCGCGAACCACGCAATGGCAGAACATTCGAATATATGGGCGAGGATCCTTTGCTATCCGGGAGAATGGTCGCCTCGCTAACGAAGGGTATCCAGTCGCACAAAGTCATCGGCACGATCAAGCACTATGCGTTGAACGACCAAGAAACGAATCGCATAAAAAGCAACTCAGTTGTCGATGAGCGCACGATGCGCGAGACGGAGCTGCTTGCCTTCGAGATCGCAGTGAAGGAGGGTACGCCGGGCAACGTGATGTGCTCGTACAATCTCGTGAATGGTACATACGCGTGCGAAAATCCGTACCTGCTCACCACGGTCTTGAAAAAGGAGTGGGGCTTCGTGGGTGTCGTTCAGTCCGATTGGGGTGCGACGCATAGCACGGTTAATGCTGCCAATGCCGGGCTCGATGAGGAGGAGCCCGGCGAGGTGGGCGGCGAAGCAGAGAAGGAGATTCCCGCTTTTATTCCGCATTTCGGTTCGAAGCTAAAGGAGGCGGTTGCTGCGGGCACCGTGCCGATGTCGCGCCTGAATGACATGGTTCAGCGAAAACTGCACGTGCTGATCAGTACCGGAATTATGGATGATCCACCCAAACGGGGGGGCGTCATCGATCGATCCGCCGGCAACAACGACGCGTTGTCAATCGCACAACAATCGTTCGTTCTTCTGAAGAACGTCGAACCGTCGAGCGGTCAGCAGGCAGTCCTTCCCCTCGTTTCGAATAAGATTTCGTCGGTTGTAGTTATTGGTGGACACGCGGACGCGGGTGTACTTTCCGGTGGTGGCTCGGCCACGGTTCCTGCGGAAAATGGTAACGCGGTTGCAAATTGCCAGTACTACGTGAACACTGCCATGGGTGGGTGCGCAACCTGGTACAAGTCGTCGCCGCTCGCCGCGATCAAGGCGAAGGCGCCTAATGCAGCGATCACGTACTATAGCGGAACGGATGCGAGCGCCGCCGCCACCGCAGCCGCAAACGCTGATGTTGCGATCGTCTTCGCTACGCAATGGGAGGCCGAGGCTCGCGATCTTGGGAGCCTTTCGTTACCGGATACGAGGTCGACTCCTATCAGTGCGGAATACGATCAAAACGCGCTAATCTCGGCCGTCGCGGCGAAAGCTAAACGTGTGATCGTTGTATTGGAGAATGGCAGCCCGGTGCTAATGCCGTGGCTCGACAACGTTCAAGGTGTGCTCGAGGCTTGGTATCCGGGCGTGCAGGGAGGTCAAGCTATTGCTGACGTGCTGTTCGGCGACGTCAACCCGTCTGGAAAATTGCCGATGACGTTCCCGCAGCGCGATGCCGACCTTCCACAGCGTTCGGTTAGCCACACGGACCTGAACGTCAACTATGACGAAGGTCTATTGATGGGGTATCGCTGGTACGACGCCAAAGGAATCAAGCCGTTGTTCCCGTTCGGCTTCGGGCTCTCATATACTACTTTCGCATACTCTGCCATTACAGTCCGATCAGATGGCTCGAGCAATGTCAGCGTGCATTTCACGGTGAAGAACACTGGCACGCTTGCGGGAGCGGAAGTAGCGCAGGTCTATGCGATGTTGCCCACTGGCATCGGGGAGCCGCCGCAGCGCCTGGTTGGATGGGCAAAGGTCGCCCTCGCACCGGGGCAAGCCCGCCAAATCAGCGTGTCTATTCCTGCCGAGCGACTTGCAACGTGGAATACCGGCAAACATGCGTGGCAAATCAATCCAGGCGAGTACGTGCTCAGGGTGGGGGGCTCGTCTCGTGACTCGTCGGCATTGATGCAAGACATTGTGCTGGATTCCGGACGGCTCTAGTCACATACCCTTGCTGAACGTCGGGTGTCATCCGCTCTTCGAGGTATGACACCCCACGATCGCGGTGGAAATTGCATTCTGAGGCCTATGTGGTGCCCAAACCGGCGTACAGCGGGGATCTGATCGGCGACGACACGTGTGGGTGAGAGTGGCGCCGGCGAGTGGACTGTTGGCACGAGTGAAATGACCTCAGCGAAACTGGAGGGCGCGCATCACGCCGTTCAATTTCCCGTGAATGGTTTGGTGACCCGCTGTATCTGCCCGGTGCAGAGATCTTGGCCGGGGTCCGATGGGCGCGTTGGGCAGTTGACGTCACTACTGTCAGGCTGACCGTCGGCAGATGTGTGTTAGCGATGCTGCCATCGATCGTCCGCTGGTCGGCAGGGGCTCACATTCCAATTGCACAAACGTACTGCAGACAGTCTCCGACCAATGCGTTAGGTGGAGAAGTGGGTCGATTTGAGCGGTGGAGTTTGTGCAAAACATAAGCTCGTCAGACATTAGCGCTGCAACCGCGGCGGTTCCTACAGGGAAGACAAGCGTAGTCAGAAATAGTGCGGTGTACAGTCAAGCCGGAGCGAGACCTTCTCCCTGCTATGGGAACTCACTACTCACTACTTGCTATGAGGATAGGAATGAGCGTAACGCATCCAAAATTCCGCGTCGCGGCTATTCAGGCGGAACCCGTGTTCTTGGACCTTGACGCGTCAATCGACACGGCGGTCTCGCTGATCGCCCCGTGCTCAACCAGCTCATACTGCGGTTTGGCAACGTGCGGTGTGAGCTGCTGTGGCGAGGCAAGTGGGTCAAGCATCCGGATTGCGGCCTCCGGGAGACTCGGCGTCGAGGCGCGCGGCGACTCCCGCTGCAGCAAGGGCTCACTGTAAGACATCTCATCGAACCAATGCGTGAACCCGCGACCCCGGCCCGACTATGGGTTGCTTGACGGGACGGTTCAGCGCGGCCACATGAATGGTGTGATCGAAGCACGAAGATGGCTGGTTCGGTCGCACCTGGCGGATGCTTGATCTCTCACACCGGCGCGTCCACTGCCTCAGGCGAAAAATCCATCGGATCAGTTTCGCCGGTACCTACGCTGTCAACCAACTGAAGTTCACGCGGTCGGAGGCGTTGAGCGCACTGTTGTGGGGAGCGGCAGCGATGGCCTTGTCCATTCCGATGTTCGGATTGATTGCGGACAGGGTTGGAGCTCGTCGGCTGTACTACTTCGGCGGCACGCTGCTGGCAGTAATGGCAGTGCCGTTGTTCAAGGCCATAGGTAGTGGCTCGTACTCCGTCTACGTCGCGGCCACCATTCTTGCGTTAGCGCTGAATTACGCGATCGTCTTCGCACCGCAATCGAATCTGTACGCTGCACAGTTTCCCGCAGAGCTGCGCTATTCTGGTATGTCGATGGGTGTCCAGTTCGCGTCGGCACTAGGCGGGGGACTTGCGCCGATTGTCGCCGCAACCCTCGTGGCGAAGTCTGCGAGTATCGTGCAGTCGGGGTGTATGTGGCCGTGCTGGACAGAGCGCCGCTGTGTCTGCCGGTACCCCGTGGGAAGTTCAAAACCCCCGTGGCTCGGCCCGCCCACCAACTCCTTCCAAGTCCCAAGAGTGATGTGCCCGCTTCGAGCGCCAGTCGCCTAGACTGAGCCGCGGTCCTGACCACCGAACCGATAGTGCAGTCAGCGTCTGCAAATTCGGCTTTCCATCACGGCTTGCGGATTGAACCATCGCGCGTTTGCCGTCATCCAGTTGCTAGTCCGCAAAGGGTAGTCAGCAGGTGTCTGATTGGAAAGGGAATTTATACAAGGCGGCAAGGCAGACCTGCGCCAGGCCCAGGTGCGTCTGATCGGGAAAATGCACGAACGTCTATGACACCCCTTTCGGCAGGCTGTAGCACATCCTCACCGCTTATCGTACAAGCACCGCCATTCTTTCGAAAGCTCACCGGATCGCTCTAACGTGGAGCCTCTCTGGGGCAGGCAGTGTTGTACCTTCGCCTCCGCGTAGTAGCATCGCTATCTGGCGCAAGCCGTCTCGCTCAACTTTGCAGAGGTCGCTTACAATCCTACTGGACGCCGTTCCCGGGTTGGCGGCGGTTTCGCCAAGAGACCTCGGAGTTGGCCGCAATCATGCTAAGCGGGTAGGTCTCCCATCGATGGCGGCGGTCAAAGCCAGCGATTGGGTGATTGGCCGAGCAACGGCCAATCTCGGATGTCGAAAATTGAGCGAGCCCGATTGCGCCTGCAAGAGCTGCTGTGGTGCTGACGGACGGTAGAGAACGTGCGGCCATCTTCCGCGGAGTCCGGCATGGAGCATGGCGTTCGCGTTGTGCGTGTACATGGCATACTCGATAGCTCGCGCATATTCGGTCAACGTAGTGGCGAAACTCTGAATGCTTTGAGGAGGCGGGGCGGATTTGACTATCAGATCAACGGCAATCCATCAACAGGATGCGTCATTCACCATTGGCCCCCGACTTAGGGCGGCGCGACTGGCGCAAGGTCTCACGCTTCAACAGGTCGCGGATGCTGCCAACGTAACAAAGGGGTACTTGTCGCGTCTCGAAAGAGACGACATCTCACCAACTGTCGGAACTCTCGTAAATCTGTGTAAGACCCTCGGTGTGGACCCGGGGGCCCTGTTGACCATCGAGCAGGTGGAGGTCGTCTCGTTTGGAAGCGTCATTGTGGGTTCAAACGAGGCACAAGGGATTAGGCATAGTTTGTTGAGCCCGGCTAGCAACAAGCTACTGTCGCTCACCCATACCACAATGGAACCCGGTGCAAGCGCTGGCGAAGAACTGTACCCAATGTTCTGCGAGTCGCAAACGGCGTATGTTCTGAAAGGCAAAATCCGTATCCAGTTTTCGAACAAGGTTGTTGATTTAAATGCTGGAGATGCAATAACCTTTCCTGGACGTGAACCTCACACCTACCACAATTTGGAAAAATCCAAATCTGCTGAATTGATTTGGGTCATGGTGCCGTCGGTTGGACGGTAAAAATTTTTGGCATGTTGCGGCGGGCATTTGCAAGAAGCACGCCTACCGACCTGCACAGCGCGTCTTCTCACCTTGACAGATCAAGTGAATGATGATGTCCATTTAGACGACGGTTAGCCGACAGGACGGTCTGTTCGCGCCGCTTCTTTTGAATATCACGTCAATAAACGGCGTCGAACGCGTCATTTACACACGCATCGACGTTGCGTTGGAGTATAGGCAAGTCCCGGTACTCGTCGAAGCACCGGGACTTAGTCATCGCTTAAATGGCAAAATTCTGTCCGTAATTGCGTAATTCAGCCACTCATGCAAAATGACCACGTGATCAGTGAAGCGTGCAAGCGGCCAGATCAAAACACGTGATTAATGCCAACATGACCGACGACCTGCTTACCATTCGAGGACGGGTTGAAACCGGCAATTTGTGCAACTGCACCGCCACTCGCCTTCTGGACCGCGACGATTGCGTAGAGCGCAGTACGTTTGGAGACCTGGTAGTTGGCGCCAATGTTGAACTGCTGGTATCGCGGCTGCTGGTCTGTGGCGTGATTTCGGCCGTCGGTGAGCGTATAGCCGCCGAAGAGTGCGAGCGCGGATGTTGCGTTCCAGCTTGTCGCGAGTTCGTAATTCTGAAATTTCACATCCTGTCCGTTCCCAGCACCCTGCTGAAAATTGACGTCAGTGAAGTTGCCGAGGATTCTGACTGATCCGAAGGCATATGACGCGCCGACACCGAAGATCTGTTGACTGCGAGCGTTCTGAAGATACGTGCCGTATACGGAGTTCACATAGCCTCCACCGCTCTGATAGCCGAACACGGTTGTCTGCGGATCGTTAACGCGAAGATAGGCAATTGCGGCAGAAAACTGTCCCACAGAATAGTCCACTCCAGCGCTATAGCTCGAGCCGTTTGAAAATTGCCCGGGTTGTCCTCCGAAGGAATACAGAGCTTCGACGCTGGCGCCACCAATTTTTGGACTCGCGTATTTAATCGCGCTCGGAATCGAGAACGTGTAGTCCAGGTTGTCGACGTCGTTCGGATGCGAGAAGTACCATCCACCGTAGTTAACGTTCAGAGAAAACGCCCCTACCATAACGGTCAAAGGGGACCATTGGCGACCCAGAGTAAGAGTTCCGAACCGTTCATCCTTGATGCCGACGTACGCTTGCCGACTGAAGCCCAATCCAGAACTTAGTGCGCCATTTGTCGCGTCGAAACCGCTCTCCACCTTAAAGATTGCTGACTGCCCCTGACCGAGATCCTCGTTGCCAGTCAGACCCCATCGCGTAGGGATCCCGACCGCGCTAGCCATACGGTACTGATGGGCGCCACCAACATTGCTGGCGAAATCAACGCCCAAGTCAATAGACCCGTAGAGGGTCACGGAGCTTTGCGCATGAACCACAGTAGAAGTCATTAACGCTACGCTAACACCTATGATTCGCTTTTGATTAGTAATGCAAAATATTAGCGACGAGTGAAATTTATTATGCACGGCTTTCTCCTCAAAAATGCGCTATTAAATAATAGACGGAATCGTCAGGATGTGTGGTTACGTCAGTTCATAAAAACGCCTACACCGTTTGCGCGAGGAGGATTTTCATCCATAAATGGTAAATAATTGCGAACCTTGGCGCATGTGCAGATATACAAGTTCAAGTATATTTTTGGTTTTTCACAATCATAGAAACGAAAAAATGGCGCACGTCTGTATCTGATGGATTTGACAAGCAGTCACCGCGAAGCCACGCGAAGTGCATGACCCATCGTGCTGAGCGTCTCCTCAAGTACCGGATAGGGGGTACCAAAGTTCAACCTCAAATATCCGGAACCGCATTCCCCAAAATCAACGCCTTCGCTAGTTTCCACCCCTGAATAACGCAACATGAATTCGGCTGGTCGGTCGCCAATCTGAGTCCGACGAAAATCAAGCCACGCGAGATACGAAGCAAATGGTCGATGGTAGACGACTCCCGGGAGATGCTCCGCAACCATATCTGATAGCCGGCAGCGGTTTCCGTCAAGGTAGGCTAGTACTGAGTTTAACCACGCTCCGCCGTTACGATATGCTTCCGTTGTCGCCCAAAGTCCTGCTGTGCTTGCGCCGTGAGCAAGCATTTCGAGTAACCGCTCGCGTATTGGCATTTCCGTATCGTTCGATACGATCAGATGTGCGGCCTTGATACCGCCCAAATTCCAGCCTTTCGTGGCCGATACGCCAGTCAGCGCATGGTTCTTCGCAACCTCGGTGACGGAAGCGTATGGCGTATGGCAGTGAAGCTGACCGTCGTTGTCCCGAAATGGATAGACGAGAGGTGCATGAATCTCGTCCGCGAAAACGCGAGCCCCGTACCTCTCCACGAGCTCGGAAAGTGCGATGAGTTCGTCGCGGGTGTATACAGTTCCTGTTGGGTTATGTGGATTACAAAGTATCAGAAGGCGAGCCCCCAACCCGAGTCCACGCTCGATATCCTCGAGGCTCAAAGTCCAACGGCCGCCTGATTGACGAAGTGGACTCTCGATAACCTTCCTCCCGAGCAATCGTGGCACTATCAAAAGTGGCGGATAGGAAGGGGTCGGTACAATAACCGGGCAGCCGGGCGCGCTGAAATACGCAAGGCAAACCTCAAGGGCTCGAAGAAGATCGCCGAGTGTTATTACCTCGTTAGAGGAGATCCGCCATCCATAGTTGAGAAAGAGATATTCCCGAAGCGCATCCGAGGCAGCATTAAGCGCCTTAGGGTGAGCATATCCAAGGTCGCCGCGCATGGCTGATGCCGCATGTGCAGCGGCTATGTCGGCCGCCGGATCGAAATCCATCTCTGCGATTGCCGCTCCGTATTGCGCGCCTGAACTGGACCATTTTGCGCGCTTTAACTCTCTAAGATCCCGGGTGCTATAGTTCTCAAATAGCGGAGACGAGGTGTTATGTGATCCTGAGATCATTTTAGAATTATTCCTCGGTCGAAGGTGGTTAGACGTTCATGGCCCCGATCTGTGATGACGATACTTTCAGAAATATTGAGGCCACGCGCGGAGATATAAGCGTGAAATGTCATTCCAGCCTCGAAATGGAAGTCGGCGTTGTGAGTGACCTCTAGCTTTTCGTAGGTGTTAGGCCAGAACATCATTCCGATACCGTAGAAGGTCTTGTTCGGATATTGGTCGACCCATCCGGTCTTTACAACGCCTTCACGCACTATCCGGTCCGGGACCGAACAATGCACACCTGCTCTAATCGTAGCTAAAGCCTCATCTTGAATGTCGACAAATCGACGGTAGGTGTCGACCATGCGATCGTCGTGTTGGCCGACAACAATGGTGCGCATGCAACGAGCATGATAGTTTTTCTTGTGTGCGCACATTTCAAGGAAAACCAGATCATCGTGTGAGATGACACGATCTTGAAAGCAAGAATGGATATGGTATGCACGTTCACCCGATGCTAGTGGCCCGGGCTCCGCCTGATCACTACCTCCTCGCAAACCGGCACTAGCTGTCGCGATCATTAGGTCCCTCTCGGTTGCACCAGGAGATACAGCGCGGATTCCAGCCTCATGCATCAGGGACACGGCTTTTCCAGCTTCGCGCATATAGGCAATCTCAGCTTGGGACTTTATAAAACGAAGCGAATCGAGTTGCGTACCAAGATCAATGAAACTTGCGCGAATCGCCCCTCTGACGCGATCCATTATTGTGGTGGTAGCCCGCCACGATGCCCCGTCGAAGCCGACACGCCCTTTTACAGACAGTTCGGCCATCGCACGAATCACGACATCTGGAGCGGATTCGCCGTCGTACCATAGCAGGTATTTGTCGAGCCACGCCGCGGTATCGTTGAAATGAAACTGTTCCGCCTTTCGAAGCACTGTGAGAGGGAGGCCTGAGCTGGGGACGAGAACACATTGAAATGAAGTTCCGTACCCTAATGTGTAGAACCCTGTCAGGTAAGTTACGAGCTCAGGTTCAAACACGAGCAGATAGTCAAGCTCATGTCGAGCCATATATTTCTGCGCGTTTTCGAGTCGGGACTGATATTCAGCAATATCGAACCACATGTTTTCTCTTCTGGTTTGGTGAAGTCTATAGGAAGGAAAAGTGCCGGCAGTTATCGCTCGGCGACCGCGGTCTCGAGCGATTCATTACCCATGACCGCGTCATGATCTGCAGTGAGGGACTTGGTTTCCGGCATCATTGACACGCCGACTAGTGCAAGCACTGCCATGGCCATCTGGTAGTAAGCGATCGTGAAGCTGCTGCCTGTTGCCTGAGTAAGCCAACCCACGATGAACGGCGCGGTTCCTCCAAACAAGGCTGTGGCTACGTTGAACGCCAAGGTGAAAGCCGTAAAGCGAACCGATCGGGGGAAGAGGACGGTAAGGGCAGCGGAGTATTGCGACGCGTTTGGCGCAAGCGCCAAACCGGCTAGTATCGCTGCAGCAAAGACGTACGTTTGGTTTCCTGATTGAAGCATCATGACCATCGGTACGCTGAAAACGAGATAGATGAGCGGAGATGCCGCCAGTAATACTCGGCGCCCAATCCGGTCTCCCAAGCGTCCGAAGATTGGTATAGCGACCAGCATCGTAACCATGACCAACACACTCAACATCAGAGCGGCGTCCCCCGACATCTTGAGGTCGGTTTGTAGGTAGGTCGGCAAATAGGCCAGAATGAGATAGTAGGCGCTGTTTCCGAACGCTACCAAGGCGGCTGTTAGGAACATGGGCCGTGCGGCTCTTCTAAACGAATCCGCCAACGGCGAGGCAACTTGCTCTCCAGACGCTTTCATTTTCTTGAATACGGGAGAATCCTCGAGGTTTCTGCGTAGTGCGACTGCGAGGAGTCCAAGCGGCAAGGCAATCAGAAACGGTAGTCGCCAGCCCCATGCCTTCCATGCGTCAGCGGACAGCACGTGCATCAGACCGATTACGATAGCTGCCCCGGACAGGTAGCCAAACAGCACGCCAGACTCCAGGACACTTCCAAAGAGCCCTCGCCGGCCAGACGGTGCCACTTCGGCCACGAATGTGTTTGCGCCGCCATATTCCCCGCCCGCCGAAAACCCCTGGATCATGCGCGCCACGACAAGGAGCACTGGGGCGGCCACGCCAATCTCGCTATAGGTCGGGAGCAGGCCAATCAGAGCCGTTCCTAGAGTCATCAGCCCGACGGTTAGCATGAGCATGTCCCGACGGCCGCGGCGGTCTCCTAAGGAACCGATGATGATGCCGCCGATTGGACGGATCAGAAAGGAAAGGGCAAACACTGCGAATGACGCTAGCGCGGCCGCAACCGAGGAGCTCGTCGGGAAGAAGTGTGTTCCGACTGTGATTGCGGCGAAGCTGTACACGCCGTAGTCGAACCACTCGATGACATTGCCCAGCGACGCGGCGGCCAACGCCCTGCCGCCTGCTGCTCCGCCTCTAACATTGTTCCTGTTCATATGTTCTCCAAGTGTCCCCTTCATCATTCATGTGGTGTATTTCATGAAACTACTGTTTACTATTGTGTAACTCCTCCGGCGATGTCAAGCAATATCAAAATTCGAGGGTGACGCCCCCGGCACGTCGCCGTGCAGGGCGGGAATTTTCGTTCGTCAGGCGGGTACGCTTGCTTCCGCTGGCGTTACGACGCAAGTAGCTTTCAACGTTGAGCTCGAGGATCGTCGAGCGATCGACCAGGGTCGTCGATGGCGGCCACCGTCATCGACGGATCGGGGAGCGCGGTTCTAGGCGTGCGACGTTCAGTTGGCGGTAGCCATGATCGCAGTACTCCCCTCTGGCTATGACCTAGCTGCATTGGTTCGCAAACATGTGACGAACTTCGAAAGCAACTACTCGAAAGCTTTTCGTATGGTTCGCAATCACTGGAATGGGGTGCCATGCCGGGGCGTAGCGTAGTTCGGAGGGGTGCAATATGTCGCGGACAATCGCCAAAGGTCTTGGATGTGACAGGCGGGCTCACGGTTGAGATAGTGCGTGCGCCGCCGGACAATGCGCTCGCGCGATGTCGCAGAGGCCGCCCTGAAGGCCGGCTCCATCGTGTTGATTGCCGACAAGCGTCGGGCTGTTGCGGCGATCAAAACGGACGACCGAATTGAAAGCGACCATTTTGAGGGACGCCACTCGGTTGGTCGTTGATGCGAGCAAACGGAAATTGATGTGGCTTGAGTCGAATTCGCCGGAGCACGGGCCCGTGTCTATCGCAAGGCCACGCGAGCCGCGACTGGAGCAGCCTGCTACGTGTCGTGATCACGATTCCACGGTAAGCGTGGCACCAGCGTCGTCGTGAGTGGAGATCGTGACCTTCAGACTGCCGTGCCGAGCCGAGGGGCAACGAATCACGGCGCGAGTTCGCTGATGCGATTGCTAGCGACGGAACGTCGTCCTGTAGAAGGAATCCCCGTCGCTTGCGCGCCGGGCGGGAAGGATGTCAAATTCCGCTCCATCGAGGCTCGCGCCTTTCTGCGAATGCACGCACGCCGTCAATTGCGTCTGCCGACTCGAACACTGGTGCAATATGGTTTTTCTGACGTGAGGAACGTCTCTTCGTTCGCCCAACCGCACGATTTGCTCCTGATTCGTTTCCTTGTGGTCGCTGCCAGTGGCCCGTCTTCGAGGATGCGATCACTTGGATCAGAGGGAAGTTATAGTCGAAATTCAGTAGACGCATCGCGCGTCGTCGAGCCATGGCATCCGGCAACTAGATGAGCACTACGCCGCGCAGCCACAAAGTGCATGCAGGTCTGCAAATGCCAACGGGATTTTCACTTGTACGTCAGGTCCGGATTTCGCGATCTATCCATCCTTGCAACGACAATCACTAAGCGAAGCACGTGACGGGATGAGGGGGGATAAATGATGAACAGAGAGAGTAGATCGGGGCGGTAGCGGGCAAGCTCGTTCAGGATGTGATGACAATGAGTCTCACTTGGGATGAGTCATTGCTGTGTTTGGTCGCGCCGCCAAGGCAACCGCACTGACCGAAGCGGGCACGGGGGCCGGCACATCCACACAGTGCATCACGCTGGCGCACCGGTGCGACGCAGACGCTACTCGAATGCCCTTCGACGCTTCGTGATGCATTCGATACCCGCATCCGTGCAACCTGTTCTTACGAGCGGCTTGTGGAGGTTCGACGCGAAAGGAGGCGCCATTGCGCTGGTTTCTTGATCAACTGCGCACCTCGGGATATGAGGCGCGAAACGAGTGGCCATTTAACCTCTTCCGAGCATTTATGACAAGCCCACCGCAGCTGCATCAAGCTTGTCAAGACGATAGCCGTAGCCGTAAATCGGGACGATACAATAGCCGTTCTCTGGCCGAAGTCCAAGTTTGACTCGTACGGTGGAAATGTGTGTATCGAGCGTACGCGTGGGAATGTCAGTCAGCTGCTTCCAGACCGTCGCGCGGATTTGAGCTCGCGATAGCGGGCGCGCAAGATTGCGAAAGAGTAGTAGCGAGAGCTGAAACTCCTTCCGGGTAACCGGTAAGCATGTGCCGTGGCGAAAAAGCTTACCCTCCCGAATATCGAACAGGTACTCGCCAAACTGCTGCGAGGTCGCCGCCGCTTCCTGCTGGAAAGTCCGGCGCAAAAGCGAAGAGACGCGCGCGAGAAGCAGGGAGGCGGCGATCGGTTTGGTGACGTAGTCATCGGCGCCGGCATTCAGCGCATGGACGGCGTCCTGCGCGCCCGTGCGGCTTGCCATGAAAAGCACAGGCAGATTCGAGTCGACGTTATTGCGGATCCAGGCAAGTACAGCATCACCCGGAATGTCAACGACGTTCCAGTCGAGCGTCACGAGGTCAAAGGTTTCCCGTTGCATCCGTTGAATCAGCGCGCCGCCCTCGGCAAACACATGGCAGTCGTGGCCGGCAGCGGTCAGCGCCTCGTAGACGAATCGCGACTGGCCAGGGTCATAATCGAGAACCGCGATACGCATAGTGATCAAATCCAGGATCGTAGTCCTTAGGCCGCAATTTCACTGGGCAGCCGATTCGTACTGACTGATCGAACCGGCGAATTCTCACTGGACCGTTGACCGATGTATGTGTTATCGATTTTTTCGGTAAGCGGCCAGGCAACCCATCTTGAGGTTCGGTAAAGCTCTTGGGAGTATCGTGTCCACTTAACGAATAAGCGGACACGTGAACACTATCGTCGAAGAAGGCACGCCCTCCGAACGTCGACGCCGGCGACGCTACAGCGAGGAGTTCAAGGCCACGGTAATAGCTGCCTGCCACGGAACCGGAGTATCGGTCGCAGCAGTCGCGCTGGCGCACAGGCTCAACGCGAACCTGCTGCGGCGGTGGATCGATCAGGCAGAAGGCAGACTTCCGAAGGGCCTGCCTGGCGGTCCGGCAGATTTGCAACCGGTAGCCGTTCCGGCATTTGTGCCGATTCCACTGGAAACCCGGAACACGCATTCAGCAGAGATTCGCATCGAAGTGCGTCGGGGAGATCAGACGGTCACGGTAAGCTGGCCGATATCGGAGGCAGCCCAGTGTGCGGCCTGGCTGCGCGAGTGGTTGCGGTGATCCGCGTCGACGAGATCTGGCTGGCCGTCGATCCACTGGACATGCGTGCCGGCTTCGATACTGCACTGGCACGCGTGGTCAAGGTGTTTGGCGCCGCGCACCCGCACCACGCCTATCTGTTTGCCAACCGCCGGGCCAATCGGATGAAGGTGCTCGTCCATGACGGGATCGGCATCTGGCTGGCAGCACGACGCCTGAATCAAGGACAGTTCGTCTGGCCGCACGCTGGCAGCGAGCCGAAGCAACACGCGCTGACGCACGAGCAGTTGGCTGGCTTGGTGCTCGGCCTGCCGTGGCAGCGCATTGGCCAGGACGGCGTGATCCGCATCGTATGACGGCGACGTAAACTGTTTCGCTTCACCGGTGCATGGGCTTCTGGCAGACTGGTCTGCATGAACCTGCCCACCGATCTTGACTCCCTCAGTCCGGACCAACTGCGTGCCCTCGCAGTGCAGTTGATCGCCGAGGTGCAGGTGAAGGACCGGGAGGTCAGTGAGCGGGATCGGGAGCTACATTACCGGCAGACCCGCATCGACCAACTGTCGCACGAGATCGCGATCCTCAAGCGCCAGCAGTTCGGCCAGCGTAGCGAGCGGCTCAACAGCGAGCAGATGAGCCTCCTTGAAGAGGCCGTCGATGGCGACGTGGCAGCCATCGAGATGGAGCTCGAACAGCTCAAGTCACCATCAACTGAGCGGCAACGTGAGCAGCCCAAACGCGCGCCGTTGCCGCCGCAGCTGCCTCGCACCGACATCCATCACGAGCCTGACAGCACGGTTTGCCACTGCGGCTGCGAACGCGTGCGAATCGGCGAGGACATCAGCGAGAAGCTGGACTACGCACCGGGTCTATTTACGGTAGAGAGGCATATCCGGGGTAAATGGGTGTGCCGCAACTGTGAGACGCTGATCCAGGCACCGGTGCCCGCACACGTCATCGACAAGGGCATCCCGACCACCGGACTGCTTGCTTCGGTGCTGGTCAGCAAATATGCGGATCACCTTCCCCTGTACCGCCAGGAGCAGATCTTTAGCCGCGCGGGCCTCGCGATACCGAGATCCACATTGGGCGCGTGGGTGGGCATGTGCGGTGTGCAGCTTCAGCCGCTGGTCGACGCGCTGCGCGAGGAGATTCTGCGGCAGGGCGTACTGCACGCTGATGAAACGCCAGTGCAGATGCTCAGCCCTGGCAAGGGCAAGACGCATCGTGCGTACCTGTGGGCATATACGTCCACCCAGTTCAGTGACTTGCGCGCGGTAGTCTACAACTTCACCGGCAGCCGCGCCGGTGAACATGCCCGCGCATTCCTCAATGGCTGGCACGGCAAGCTGGTGTGCGACGACTATAGCGGATACAAGGCGTCATTCCAGCAGGGCATCATCGAAATCGGATGCGCCGCACATGCGCGGCGAAAGTTCTTCGAGTTGCATGCCAACCACAGCAGCCAGGTTGCCGGGCGGGCCCTGCCGTTCTTCTCCGTGCTCTACGACATCGAGCGCGACGCAGCAGCACTGAACACAGATGAGCGATACCGCCTTCGCCAGTCACGGGCCAAACCAGCCTGCGACGCGCTTTACGAATGGCTGATGACGCAGCGCAAGCTCGTATCCGAAGGCTCCGCCGTCGCGAAAGCCCTGGACTATAGCCTCAAGCGTTGGGAGGCACTCACGCGCTATCTCGACGACGGGTGCGTGCCCATCGATAACAACTGGGTTGAAAACCAGATACGTCCGTGGGCGATCGGCCGGGCCAACTGGATGTTCGCAGGTTCGCTGCGGGCGGGGCAGCGCGCCGCCGCGATAATGAGTCTGCTGCGCTCCGCGCAACTCAATGGGCACGACCCGCACGCGTATCTCAAGGACATCCTTACGCGGTTGCCCACCCACAGGGCCAGCGACATCGCCGCATTGTTGCCGCATTGTTGCCGCATCGGTGGCAGCCGAAACAGGCCAATACCTAACCTCACCCGTCAAGACGGGATCGCTGGCCGCTTACTTTTTTCGGTGCTTGCAGCTGCAAGGACATCCGCGATTGAGGCGGCGTTCATCGGCGGGCGGCCATACATTCGTTGCGATTGAAGGTTCGCTTCTGGTCCTGCGGAACGAAGCGTCGATCCACAATGCAGCATCGTGGCCGCGGGTTGCGGCTTTTGCTTTTGGTCGATGTGCACACGAGCCGCCATTTGCCTGAAACACGGTACAACGTTGAGAATGCGACGCGGGAGCGAAGGCTTGAACTTTTCATTATGGCGGGAATGTCACAAGGATAAAGAAGGATGAGCTGAAAGGAGGGTAGGGAAATCCTGAAAAGAAATGGCGCCGGTACGCTTGCACCTGAAAGCGCTCACATGCGCATGGAAGCGGAGATGAGTCAACGTCAACGTGGATGTCCGCGGGTGACCAGCAGCTTTGTGTTCCGTAGCTCGTACAGGCGATCATTGATATGAAACGGTATCCGATTTCTTGAGAATCCCGTCCGGTCCGAAAATAAAGCTGACGGTGGTTCTGCGGACATTTGTCGTTGCGTACGGTCCGAAATTTGAGATCACTCTGTCCCAAAATGGCGGCTTACCCGTGAAGGTGTAAACCAGAAACGTCGATCCATCCGGTAGGGTGGTTGTTGAAGACGGGGTTCCCAGCCTCCAGATTACGTATTGCTGAGTTGTCGCGCCGATTGTGAATTCCGAAATACTCTCTGGTTTGACTTCACTTTCTGTCGTAGTCGCAGCACACCCTGCCAGCATGCACGTGAACGCGATTGACAGAGTCAGACTGGCTCTCAGGCGTCTCATTACCTACCTCCAAATAACTTCCAGCGGCTTTTTACTTGTGCAAACGGGATTCTGGACAAGTATTCTGCGGTTGAAATTCGATCAGAAAAACAAATGGCGTTTAGTGTATTGTCTTGCATCGACCATGTTGACCTTCACCAGACAAGGCTATCGGACTCGTGTGTACAGCGACGCGAGGCGTCGGCGAACCTGTCGAGCACATTGCACGGGCATCGCTTTCGGGGAGCGTTCCAAGCGCAAGGGAAAAATAGGAAAGGCCTGCAATCAGTCCTGCGGTTGCGCCTAAGAAAACCTCAAAGGATTCTGCCCGTCGCATGAGGAAAATAGAGGCCGCGATGAGCGATAGAAATGTTGTCGCCAGCCCCACTATCCAGAACATCGAATACGCACTCGACCAAAACAGATCGAGAATCGCGCCCACGTCCTGGCCGATGATGTATGCCATCTCTCTGCGCTTGTCTTGACGGTCGGAATCGGGCCACACGGGAGTGGATAGCACACTCAGCTGCTTTGCGATACAAACCCGAACATCACATATCGACGGAAATATTTTCAAAACCGACAGAATTCACGGTTGATATTCAGATTGGCTCAAGGAAATCTGATTCTTGTGTATGTCAATATTGCTGGTGGATGGGAATCCTTCGGTGAGTCCTGGCACATCGCCAGAAAATACCATTGCAGTAACGAGCACACAAAAGAGGGCCGTGAGTACCGGGATCGTGCAAACCAGTAGCCTGCGGGATGTCCGCGCGGCGCCGGGCTGGAGTTGGGAGGAAGAATTCATCGTGAAAAATGGCCTGTATGGATAGCGTCATCGGACGGGTTATGACTGCCTGATCCCACATCAACTGTCCTTCAAAACGAGGAGCCCAGCAGTCGCAGGTTTGTCACCAGTACGGTTGAATCAAAGTTGGCCAACTACTACGCGATACACGCAGAGTAAGATCCGCCATAGTGCGTCTGCCACACGCCTGAGCCAGCGACATATAACTGGCCAACTCAATTTCTGGCTTCGCGATGCAGCTGTCGCGCTTCCCCTGATACGGAGAGTCCTTGTTGCGCAACGGCCGGTTGACGTGTGGTTACATCGTGCGCTTCAGGATAGAAGTCAATGAAGACCACCATGTAAATCAGTGCGGCGAACAGTCCGGTCCACGTTGCCCATAGGTCACGCGCTTCGGCACCGGCAAGGAAATGAAGCGGAATGCCAACCAGCAGATAAGCGGCAACGAACACCAGCGCCACCATAACGGGCGAAGGGAGGGGCAGTGCGAAGAGGGACGCGATTCCAGGCATTGGACGCTCCGTCAGCCGATTTGGTTACCTACGAGACCGGATGCACGGCAAGGGCTTTACGCGCACAGTGGCTCCACGCTACTGATCCACCGTGTCGCGCGATGTGTGTTCTTGCTTACCGGAGCTCAGCGACCAACGCGTCGGCGCCCTTGTCGATCCCTGCTTTCGCCGCACCGAGTGAGCCAAAACTCGCGACCAGGTTCATGGCGTTTGGATACTGCCTTGTTACGTAGGCATTCAAAAGCTTGTTGTTCGACGCGTCGTAAATCTCGACTGCGTACGAAACGGAGCCGCCAAACATCGCCTTACCGCCGCGAACGGCCTGCACACCGTTATAGACGTTTCCGCCGATATCGAAATGTGTGAACTGACCAATCACGGGTTTCGTGGTCTCGGCACCCGTGAGGATCAGCTTGACGCGAAGCGTGCCCGGACCGGGCTGCGTAGTCGAGACAAATCTCGTCCCGAGTCTCTGTGTGAAAGACTTCTGGAGGTAAATGGCCAGCGTTGCCCTGTCGGCGTCGCTCATGTCGCCGAACTGGCTGTCAGCACCGTTATAGACGGTGGCCGTGTCGACGATCACCCTGGAGTAGGCTTGCCAGTTCACCGTCGTCGAGTAGTTATACGGGATGCGCCCGGTATCGTCGTGGGCATTCGCCTTCAGGTACGAAGACGACGGAATGCCGGAATAGGCGACGGGTTGAACACCGGCACAACCTGCCAGCGAGAGAAACGACAGCGCGAAAAGCAGGTGGCGAACATTCCTGGTGATTGTCATTTTGGGTCCCATGAGAGATACACGGCGGCAACGGCATGAACAAAGGCGTCTGGGCGGTTTGATCTACGACGTCAGCAGGTAATCTCCGCTGTCTTCGCGGAATAATAAAGCCGTCCAGACGGTTCGTATTTTATGCAAGGTGAAGAACTGGAGCGAAGTCTAGCACGAGATACAGAGAAAGCAAAACGTCTGGACGGTTTTTTTAGTGAGCCGTATACTCCCGGTCCAGGATGCAGATATTGTGCAAGTGGGCTACCGGAAGCAAGGCACGTTCGATCGCGCCATTTCAGCCCTCCATAACTTTGGGGACAAACTTTTGGCCAGGCAGGAGCGTTCAGAACAGACCCGCAATGCGATCATCGAGGCGGCGTTGACCGTCCTCGCCCGCGATGGGACTGCGAGGCTGACATTCGAGGCTGTCGCCCGGGAATCAGGCCTGAGCAAGGGGGCCGTCACGCATCACTTTCGCTCCAAGGCTGATCTGTTCAAGGGTGTACTCGCATATCGCAACGTCAGTTTCGAACAGTTCCGGCGCAACTATCAGCAATCGCGTCCGAAGGATGCCCCACAGCAAGCGCTCTCACTCGAGATTGCGGCATTGCGCCAGATGGTAGACGAGAACCGCTCACCTGCGCGTGCAGTCCTTTCGATCCTTGTGGATGATCCGAGCCCCATGGCGTTTATCCGGGAACGGTTCGCCGGGCAGGTCCGGCAGATCAGGGAAGAGGCCGCCGATCCTGAAATCGCGCTGTTGCGCTGGGAGGCGGCATGGGGCCTCGCACTGTATGCGCTGTTCGGCCTTTCCCCCTTGTCGGACAAGGAGCGCGCTCATCTGTTTGACCGACTGCTTGACGATGACGCATGGACGCAGTTTGTCAAGATACCGGATGGCAGCTGATACCTCGATAGTCGATGAGGTCGCGACCGGGAAGTTGCAACTGACACCAGACATTCCAGTGAGCCGCCAATAATGGATAACGCGACCCGATCAGAACGGTCCCGTAACACGGCCCTCAAGGCCGCTCTGACCATCCTTTCGAGGGATGGCCTCAACGCACTTACCTTCGACGCACTCGCCCGCGAGAGCGGCATCAGCAAGGGGGGGCTTCTCCATCAGTTCGGCACAAAGGACGGAATCCTGCTGGCATTGCTGGAGTTCCAGAGGCGGTACCTTGAAGAGTTCGCAGTCGGATACCTGAGTTCCTGCGATGTTTCGGTAAAGGAGCCGGTCCTGCTCGCGCAGATTGCCGTGATGCGTGAAACTGCCAGCCAGCCACATTCTGCCAATCGTGCCGTACTGGCTGCATTGGTCCAGGCACCGGAACTCCTGGAAACCATTCGGGGCGCTCACGCTGCTGATCTTGCCGAGGTCCGAAAGGAGTCACCCGATGGCGATATCGCGGTGCTGCGTTGGGCGGCGGCGGTTGGCTTGGCGTTTACCGGGTTGATCGGGCTGTCACCACTGTCGTCGGAAGAGCGCGAACGGCTTTTCGAGCGGCTGCTCGATGAGCCGTCATGGACGAGCCGAAGTGCACCCGGGGCGCCGTCAGCCTAGGGCAGTGCGCTATAGGGGTTCCGGCGATTGTCGCCATTGGCATCGTACTGGCAGGGCCAAAACGTGGGGCGGTCACGGGCCGGTTGGGCTATTTGAGCCGTTCTTGTCACGCTCATGCGAGCCGGCATGAGCGTCCCAGATCAACCGTGGATCGAACTGCATCGTGGCCGTCATCGTCAGCAGGACCACGGCTGCAAAGGCGACTGCGCCCCAGCCCGACGTCGCAGAAGCGACAGACCTGAAATTGACGAGCGCGATCGTAAGCGCAATGACAAAAATATCGAGCATTGACCAGCGGCCGAGGCGCTCAACGACCCGGAATAGCTTCGTACCCACCAACGGGTGGCAGCGGGAAGCACAACCCGCTGTCCAGGCGAGGAACGCGAGCGCGACGACCTTAAGTAGCGGGAAAGCGACGCTCGCGATGAAGACAACCGTAGCAATTACCCAGTCCCCACTGCGCCAGAAATGAACAATGCCGCTCATGATGCTGTCGTCCTTCGAGCCAAGCATTGTCACGGTATGAAGAACAGGCAGCAGGTTTGCAGGTAGATACATGATTGCGGCGGCGACCAGCAAAGCCTGGGTGCGCATGAGACTGTCCGGTTTCCTGGAATGCATCCTTGCTCCGCAACGGGAGCATTGCTGGGCAGCCGCGCGCGCTTGCGGGGCGGACGGCGCGCCACGACTGGACTCATCGGACTCCCGACGGGCAACACCGTTGCAGGTCCTGCACGCAACAAGCCCCAGGTCCATCGCGGACACGGAGGGCAAGGCGGGAAAAGTCGTGGGTGGCACTGGCAAGTTATCGCATTCGCGCGCATACAGTGTCTCGCGGATGTGCCAGAGGGCACGTGGCTCGAATGCCATGACGACCGCGAGCATGAACGGCAGCGTGCAAAGCGCGAAGAGGGCCGTCTCCGGGGTGACGTATGCACGGTCGGCAAGCTTCGTTGCAGTAACAACGACCCCGAGGAACAGGACTTCGATCATGACCCACGGCCGCACGAACTGCAGCACACGCAGCACCGCTGAAAATGCGGGAGGAACCACGCCAAGGCGCACAGGTCCGGTAACGTAGAGAACCGCTGCAAGATCGAGAAACGGAAACACGATGGTCAGGCAGGCGACCAGGACAGCGAGTGGCCACATGCCTTGAACCCAGAGGGCGCAAACGGTCCCTGTCAGGGTAGTGGCCGATGTGATTCCACCCATCTCGAGCTCGACGACTGGATACGCCTGTGCGATGAAGAAAGTAATCATTGCTGCGAGCGCCAGCGCCAGGACGCGATCGAGTCGCGCCATGTCTGTGCTGGCGATGCTCGCCCCGCAGCGGGGGCAGTGCATTCCCCGAGTCTTCCCGGTCCGAAGTGGGCGCGACAGCAGCAGATCACAATCGGGACAGGCGATGAGGTTGCGGATTTCCATGGTTTTTAGATCGCTCGCCCCGTCAAGCTTCAGACGCGTCCGTCGCATTGCTCAATCCCATGCGCATGGATGCGAGTTCTGCCTCGAGTGCAGCAATCTCGTTCCACTGCTTGAGCACCGTCCCTCGCAGGACTCTGAGTTCGTGATGGACGGCCGCAAGCGCGAAGCGCGCACAAGGTTGCGGACACGATTTGCACCCGGCGTCGGACGGGCTGTCTCGACAGATCCTGTTGCGTGATGGTTCGCCAGTGAGTCGGGTTGTCGCAAGGAACACGTTGACCTCTCCTGCTTGATTGCCACTTCAAGGTAAATACAGCATGACGCGCTGTCGAGTCAGCGTGGGGGCGCTACCACGGACTGGCGCGCTACTTCGCCTGTACGCCAGCATCCGCCGTCTGCATCCTTCCACGAATGCATTTCAACGGGGCCGGTGAATCCTGCTGTGCTGCGAGGATCGTTGCTATCTCATTCGACAATTCGGACACTGCCAGCTGATGCCCCTTCACAAGCTCGCCAAAGCCGTCGCTGACGGGCACCGAGTACGTCGAATGGCAGGTCAGCATGGTCGTTCCTGTTCGTGGTTTCACCGTCCACACGGTGTCCAGCAGTGCGTGCGATGCGTACCATGACTCGAATCGCTGCACCACAACGCTAATTCGATAGACTGGTTGATCTGCTGGATAGGGAACGCTCGCGACGTCGAACGTGCCAAGCGCCGCGGAAAGGTTCGCCGACAAACGTTGGCGAAGCTCATCGGCCGGGGCGGTGCTCCAGCGCTCCTGTTCCATGACCTGAACGCGTACGGGATCCTTCTGCAAGACGAGTTGCCGTCGCGCGACCTGTGCTGGAACGACGACAGGCGCCACGTCGATCAGAAATGCTGGGTGTGAATTTTCGTCGTTGACGACTTTATTTCGTAACGTCTGCGGCGGGGATTCCGTGCCCAAGGTGTAGGTATGCACTTCCGGCACAGCGGTGCACGCCGCAGCAAGCGCGGCGATGCTGCACAAAGCAAAAAGCAGCTTAAGGCATCCGGGCTGGTGACTTCGCCTCGTAGTTTTTTGACTCATTGCTTTTCATCCCTTGGCTTGCCGCGCAGGAGTGACTCCGGATGCTCCTGAAGGTAGATAGCCAGCTCGTTCAGCGATTGCAGCGTGCGATTGAGTTGCGAAACAGCTTGCCGCATATCCGACTGGAGCGGCGAATCCTGCTGTAACGCTGCCTGCGCTGTACGGAACGTTTCCTGGGCGGTCGCGAGGGTATCGCGGGCCTGAGGCGCAAGTTCGGTGTTCATTTGCGTGAATGCACGATTGGCACTCTGGAGCGTTTGATCGAGGTTGGTGCCGATCCGGTCGAACGGCACACGATCCAGCTTTTTGGCAATATCGGCGATGACCACCTGAAGCTCCTCCAGCGAATTGGGCACAGTCGGTAGTTCCAGCGGTACCCTCGTCATGTCTATGGTGGCCTGCGGGGCGTTCGGAAAGATGTCCAGCGCAATGTAGCGCTGGTTAGTGATAAGACTTCCGGTCCGCAACTGGGCGCGCAAACCCTGAGCCACCAGTTTTTGCAGGAGTGCCTTTCCGCCGTCGTTGTTGCCTTCACCCAGCGACTCCCGGAACTTTCTTCCGAGGCGATTGGGAAACAGGTTCACCGTCACTGGCATCGTGAATTCCGATCGTTTCGGGTCGTATTCCACGTCGACTGCTGTGACGCGTCCAAGCTCGATTCCGCGGAAATCGACCGTCGCGCCGACAGACAGGCCGCGCAGCGACTGATTGAACTTCATGACAACGCTTGCAGCAGCACCGTCCGGTGCGCGCATCGCCTCTGCCTGACTGTCGGAAAGCGGGAAAGCGGTGCCGTTGGGCGCTTCGCCTGCCGCCTCGTGATCGGGGCGGGACTGGAACGCGAGACCACCCATGACGACCGTCGCGAGTGACTGGGTATTCAGTCTCATACCGCCCGAATCCAGCCGCAGGTCGACACCACTTGCATGCCACCAGTATGAATCTGCCTTAACAAGTTTGTCGTAGGGCTCATCAATGAAGACCTGGATGGTGACGCCCTTGCCGTCATCGTTAAGGGAGCGTGCGACAACACGTCCGACCTGGAAACGGCGGTAGTAGACTGGCGAGCCGATATCAACGGAGCCGAGGGAATCGCCATCAAGAACATAACGACGCCCCTTCTGGTCGCTGGTCACGATGGGAGGCGTCTCGAGTCCGATGAACTTTTCACGGGGCTGGTCGGAGCGACCAGGATCCATGCCGATATACGCGCCGGAGAGGACGGTACCAAGACCCGAAATACCACCCATTCCGATCCTTGGGCGCACCACCCAGAAGCGGGCGTCTTCAACCGCGAGATTGGTTGAGGTTTTGGCTATCTGTACATCTACAAGGACACGGGAATGGTCGTTAGAGAGGCGGATGGTCTTGACCTCGCCGATCTCCACGTTACGGTATCGCACCTTTGTTCGCCCGGCCTCCAGTCCTTCGGCGGTGAGAAAGCTGATAGTGACAGTCGGCCCTTGTGTCGCGACTGATCGCACAAGCAACGCGATGCCGATCAACGCTGCACCGATCGGTACGAGCCAGATGGTGAGCGGGAGAAATCGTCTGAGGGACATTGAAAGCTGCTGCAAAAGTGAATTACCTGAATTGGGCGAGCAGTTCGGCTGCGCCCCGTTCAATGCCGGTTTTGGGGGCGTCTGGCGAGCTCAACCTGGCAGACAGCCCGCCATCTGGATATCTTTCGATATAAGCTTCAATCAGCTTGTTTGAAGAGGAATCCGAAATTTATACCGCATAGATGACATATCCTGGCAGCGCCGTGCCTGCACCGGTAAGCGTGAGCCGAACACGAAGCGTGTCGGCTCCGGATTCATTCACCAGATCGAAGCGGGTGGCCAGCGCTTCTGCGAACGTAGCCTGCATGAAATCAGCGAGCTTCGAGCGCTCCGCGTTGCTGACGTGGCGAAACTCTGCATCCGGCCCGCCGTAAAGCCAGACCGGTTCGAGGATGAGTTTTCTGTACCGTGACCAGTCCTGCGGTAACGCATACCGATAGGGCATATGGGTTCCATCCCGGTCGTCGGGATTGACGCGCAGGTACGGCCATGAAGCGAGGCTGGAATACTTGACGGGCTTGACTGCCGAGCACGCCGAGAGTGCGAGGCAAGCGAACAGTGCAAGACCGAGCGCTGCGCAAATCAGGGCTTTGGGGGCCATCGTCAACAGCCATTCGAACGCGGGGGTTGTTAGTTTCCGTATACTCATACGAACCGTCTGGCCGGTTTGCAAATAAGGCGCTTCATAACGACGCTAAATCTGGGAAGCGTCCTGGCTGTCGTAGCGACCTGTACGCGGACGGACGATAGACCGAGGTGGCTCGCGGGTCATACTAACGCAGGTCAGTCGTCATGTAAACCGTCTAGCCGGTTTGTCTTTTATCCCATGTGCGTCGCGGGCATTGGCGGATCCCTCGGCCGGCCGCGTCGCTGCCTTCGGGGTGACGTGGATTTTTGTGCATTTTCCGGCTAGGGGGACATAAGCCTAGCGCGGTCCCACCTTGTGGCCCTGTATAAATTGTCTTTCCAATCAAGCAACTGCTAACTCCCCCTTGAACGACTCACATTTGTGTGTGATGCCCATCGCAGCCCGAGGGTTCCACTGTTCAGGACTCGTAGTTCAGGCTCGGCGACTGGTAGTCGCCACTCATTCGAGATGGTATGCGGGTATTTCTCTTCGTGCTTGTTGGACCCGGTGCCTCCCTGCGGGAGACGCTACGCACTCACTCGGACGTGCGGAGGTTCGTCATGGAAATCGGCATTCTCGGCGTCGATCTTGCGAAGCAGATCTTCCAGCTCCACGGCGCGGATTGTCGAGACCGTGTCGTGCATCGATCGAAGGTCTTGAGGAGCTTCTTCTCTGAAACCGCGCGCACATTGAACCCAAAAATGGTTGTCATGGAGGCATACAGGACTGTCCATCACTGGGCGAGGTGTTTGCAGTCGATCGGACCGAAGTTCGGCGAATCAGTCCGCAATATACTGTACCGTTCGTCAAGACAAGTAAGAACGATCGCAACGATGCGGAGGCGGTAGTCGAAGCTGCCAGCCGACCCACGATGCGCAGCATGTCGATCAAATCGGTCGAGCAACAGGCCATCGAGGCGGTATACCGCATGCACGCTATCCTACCGCGCCACCGAACCGCGCTGATCAACCCGATACGTGGCCTGCTCGGCGAGCGCCCCGTTCGAACTATCCGCTTAGAGGATCAAAAATGACCCAAGCGCTGGCTGAGGTTCTGCTACTAGCTTCCATGGTCGTGAACGCGACGCTCTTGATTTTCATTGCTGGCGTGCTTCGGCACGTCATGAACGACATGGACGCAGCGACCTTCAAAGACTTCGTAGGATCCCTGGTACGACACTCAACCAAATCGCCGTTCATGATCATTGCCCTAAACGTCCCGCTGATCGGCGCTATTCCCTATTACTACTTTTATGGATTTGGAAATCGCTGGATCAGCGCAGGACTCGCGCTATGGCTGGCCGGTGGACTCATATCAAAACTCGTCAAGCTCCCGATTTACAAAAGCATAAAGGCAGCCGAACGTGACGATGAAGTTCACCTAGGAGAGCAACGCCGAAGATTGAATGCCGGAAACCTGCTGCAGGCCGCATTGAATTCACTAGCTGTAGCTATGATGATCGTTGCATGGTTCAAATGAGCGACGGGCTTCTGTAATTTGAAAAACTGGAGGTGGTGTTTCCGTCTCCTGGATCAAATTCGGGATCCTGTACGCCGGGCGTTGCTGAGCATCCCATCGCGAATGACGCGATTCGAAGCGACGATATGGTAGGCAATTGGCGCGGTGTCCCAGTCGATGTCATTTAAGAGGTCGAAATACTGGATGACTGTACACGTCGGCCATTTTGCGAAATCACCGAGAGAGTCCGTAGGGGATCGAAGGCGGCGAGATAAGGAACCAACGATATTGCCGCTAGAACCCGTCGCGCGCACTACCCACGCTCTTCGATCCGCTCACGTGCGCGGTACCCGTTGCTGGAATTAAGGCGTGCCTCCCCAGGCATGGGCTTGGGTCTTTATATCTGCCGTTGCATTGCGCAAGCTCACAACGGAACGATTGAAGTTGAATCTGACGAGAACCATACCGTCTTCACCGTAACAATCTCACGAGGCGCAGCATAGCGACGCGGTCAGAGATCAGGGGAGAGCCTAGCTGTGAACGAGAGCGCGTCGCACGATATGTCTTGCTGACCAGCTTCCTCTTCAATGAACCAGTGACGGGACCAGGCTTGTCCCTGCGGCCGCTTCGAATGTTTGTCCTGAATGCATGTCGATGTGCAGTGCTTCGGTGAAACACCGTGTGATTTGACATAAAAACAATTATCGCATTTTTAA
>NZ_CAJMYZ010000029.1:0-96985 GCF_905220155.1 Paraburkholderia sp. J7
GAGGATGACCAGTTGCGGCTGTTCCTTGTCGACCAGCGCCTTCAACAGCTTGGCGACAGCCAGCGGCTGCAGGTCTTCGTTCGACTCGATGAGGATCGCGCGGTCCGCGCCGATCGCCAGCGCCGTGCGCAGCGTTTCCTGCGCTTGCGTCACGCCCACCGAAACGGCGATGACTTCCGTCGCCACGCCCGCTTCCTTCAGACGCACCGCTTCTTCCACGGCGATTTCGTCGAATGGGTTCATCGACATCTTCACGTTGGCGATGTCGACGCCCGTGCCATCCGACTTCACACGAACCTTCACGTTGTAATCGACTACGCGTTTGACAGGTACAAGTATCTTCACTTCATGCCTCCATCCACATGGAACTAGATAACGCCTTTATCCTTCAACCCGGCCACCTGCTCCGCCGAATAACCGAGCAGCGACTGCAGGACCTCCTGTGTGCCTTCGCCCAGTTGCGGCGGCGCGTGCCGCACGGGCAGGCGTTCGCCGTCGAAGCGCCACGGCGGCGCGAGCACGGGCGTCGTGCCGCTTTCGGTATGCGGATGCGGTTGCTGCGTGACGAGCCCGCCCTGCGTCGCGCGCGGCGAAAGCAGCGCCTCACGCAAGCCCGCCACTTCGCCGCACGGAATGCCCGCACGCGCGAGGCGTTCGAGCAGGAGCTTGCGCCCACGGCTGCCCAGCTCGCGCGTGAGTTCCGGCACGAGCGTGTCGCGGTTCTGACCGCGCAGGATGTTGGTCTTGTAGCGCGCGTCGTCGGCGAGATCGGCGCGCTCGATCACTTCGCGGCAGAAGCGCTCGAACTGCGCGTTGTTGCCCACGGTGATGACGAGCGGACCATCGGCCGCATCGAACACGCCATACGGCACGATCGACGGATGTGCGTTGCCGTAGCGCGGCGGGTCTTCGCCGATCAGCAGCGCTTCGAGGCCGTAGTAAGCGGTAATCATGAGGCCGCAGTCGAACAGCGCCATTTCGATATGGCGTCCGCGTCCCGTGCGCTCGCGCTCGTACAGCGCGGCGAGCATCGCCTGCGCCGAATACATGCCCGTGAAAAGATCCACGGCCGCCACGCCGAATTTGAGCGGCGGCTGGTGGGCCTCGCCGTTCATCGCCATGAGGCCCGTTTCGCCCTGCACGACGAGGTCGTAGCCCGGGCGTTTTGCTTCCGGTCCCGTGCGGTCGTAGCCCGAAATCGAGCAATAGATGAGACGCGGGTTCTCAGCACTCAACTGCTCATAGCCAAGCCCGAGTTTTTCCATGCCGCCGAACTTGAAGTTCTGCACGACGATGTCGCTGGTTTTCGCCAGATCGCGCACGATCTGCTGGCCTTCGGGCGTTTGCAGATCGAGCGTGATCGAACGCTTGTTGCGATTCACGCTGTTGAAATACGCCGTCTCGGTCTTGCCGACTCGCACGCCCCAGTCGCGCGTGTCGTCGCCGCGGTCGGGATGCTCGATCTTGATGACTTCCGCGCCGAGGTCGCCGAGCACCATCGCGCTCCACGGCCCGGCCAGCACGCGCGAAAGATCGAGCACGCGCACGCCCGATAGCGGCAAGCTGCTTTTGTCCGTCTCCATCAACAGGCACTCCTGATTCGTTGTTGGGGCGGCGCTTCGCGCTCGCCCCTTCATGGCTCACGCCGCCTCGTGCCCCAATGCGATGTAGCGCGCGAGATGATGATCCTCGTCGCCGAGCTGATGATCGATCATCACGAGCCGCTTTGCATAGTGCGCGAGCGGCAACTCCCACGTCATGCCAATGCCGCCATGCAGCTGGATCGCTTCTTCGGCCACGCGCGCGCCAATGCGCCCGATCGTGTACTTCGCCGCCGAAAGCGCACGCTCGCGCTGCGTACGCGGTGCGTCGATTGCCGCCGCCGCGTTGATGACCGCCGAGCGCGCCTGCTCGATTTCGAGCAGCACGTCCGCCATGCGATGTTGCAACGCCTGGAAGCTGCCGAGGGGCATGCCGAACTGCTTGCGGGTGCGCAGGTATTCGAGCGTGAAGTCGCGTGCGATCTCCATCGCGCCCACCGCTTCCGACGCGAGTGCCACGATGCCGTAGCCGCGTGCGTGTTCGAGCGTCGCGAAGCCGCTGCCTTGCGCGCCGACGAGCGCGTCGGCGTTCACTTTCACGTTGTCGAGCGTCACTTCCGCTGCGCGGCCGCCGTCGATCTTGAGGTAGCCACGCACGCTCACGCCCGCTGCATCGCGCGGCACGAGAAAGAGCGAGATGCCCGCTTCGTCGAATTCGCTGCCAGAGGTGCGGGCCGAAACGAGCAGCATGTTTGCGTGTTCCGCATGCTGCACGACGCCCTTCGCGCCTTGCAGAACCCAGCCATCGCCACTTTTCTCCGCACGCGTCGTCACGCGCGCGTCCTCGTAATGCGAACCCGGCTCGTCGTGCGCGAGCGCGACGATTTGCGTACCGTCGATGAACGACGCAATGCGAGCGCGCTGCGCCTCGCTGCCCGCATGCGCGAGCGCACGGCCGACGATCAGCGTATCGAGGAACGGCTCGACCACGAGAGCGCGCCCGAGCGCTTCGAACACCACCGCGATATCGAAGCCCGCGCCGCCAAAGCCGCCGTCGGCCTCGTCGAACAGCGCGCCGATCACGCCGAGTTCGGCGAAGCGCTGCCACATGTCTGCGCTAAAGCCTTCCGTGGAGCGCGCGATTGTATCGCGCGTAGTGAAGCCGTATTGCTCCGCGACGAAGCGGTTGAGCGTATCCGCAAGCATGCGGCGGTCTTCTGTGTGCTGGAAGTCCATGGCGTGCCTCTCAAAGACCGAGAATCATCTTGGAGATGATGTTCTTCTGAATTTCGTTGGAGCCGCCGAAAATCGACAGCTTGCGGTTGTTGAAGTATTGCGCGGCGGCGCTGGCGGCTTCGTCCGGGCCGATTGCCTCGCCTGCATAGCCTTCCTCGAGCGCTTCCTCGACAAACGGCGCCGCATACGGCCCCATCGCGCGGCGCAGCAGCGACGAAATCTCCTGGCGGATCTCGGTGCCGCGAATCTTCAGCATCGAGCTTTCCGCACCGGGCACGCCGCCGCCCGCAACGGCTGCGATCACGCGCAGGTTCGTCGTCTTCATGTTTTCCAGATCGATCTCGACTTTCGCAAGACGTGCGGCGAACTGCGGATCGTCGGCAAGCGGCCTGCCGTTGCGCGTGACTTTCTGCGCGGCGCGCTTCAGGCGCGCGAGCGCCGCCACCGAAAAGCCCACGCCCGCGATGTTCGTGCGTTCGTACGTGAGCAGATATTTCGCGTAGGTCCAGCCCTTGTTTTCTTCGCCGACGAGATTTTCCACGGGCACGCGCACGTCGGTGAAGAACACTTCGTTCACCTCATGTTCGCCGTCGAGCGTGACGATCGGGCGGACTTCGATGCCCGGCGTGTTCATGTCGATCAGCAGGAAGCTGATGCCTTCCTGCTTGCGCACGTCGGTTGCGGTGCGCACGAGGCAGAAGATCATGTTCGCGTAGTGGCCGAGCGTGGTCCATGTCTTCTGCCCGTTCACCACGTAATGGTCGCCGTGGCGAACCGCTGTGGTGCGCAGCGAGGCGAGGTCGGAGCCCGCGCCCGGTTCCGAATAGCCCTGGCACCACCAGTCCGAGCCGTCGAGAATGCGCGGCAGCCAGTAGCGCTTTTGCGCCTCGCTCGCGTACTTGATGAGCACGGGCCCGAGCATGTTCACGCCGAACGGCACGATGCGCGGCGCACCGGCAATCGCGCATTCGTTCTCGAAGATGAACTTCTGCACGGCGCTCCAGCCGGGGCCGCCGTATTCCTTCGGCCAGTGATTCGCGAGCCAGCCTTTTTCGTGCAGGATGGCGTGCCATTGCGTCATGTCGTCGCGGGTGAGGTGGCGGCCGTTGCTCACTTTGTTCGCGACGCGCTGCGGCAGGCGCTCCTTCAGGAACGCGAGCACTTCGCTGCGAAACGCCTCTTCGTCGGCGGTGAATTTGAGGTCCATGTGTGAAAGCTCCTTCAGACCGTTTGATTGAGGCTCGCGAAATTCTCGCCGCGCTCCACGAGTTCGACGAGCAGCGGCGAAGGACGCCAGAACAGCGGATCTTCCTTCGCGTACGTGCGGATATCGGCGAGCACGTTGGCGAGGCCCACGGTATCGGCGTACTTCATCGGGCCGCCGCGATAGCGCGGGAAGCCGTAGCCGTAGAGCAGCGTGACGTCCACGTCGAGCGGGCGCAGCGCGATCTTCTCGAACACGACGTTCGCGCCTTCGTTCACCATCGCGGCCATGTAGCGGCGCATGATCTCTTCGTCGGTGAAGCTGCGCGGCTCGACGCCGGCGCGCTCGCGCTCAGTGCGGATGATCGATTCGACTTCGGGGTCGGGCGTGCCCGCGCGCGCGCCTTCGGGGTAGAGGTAAAAGCCGCGTCCGGTCTTCTGGCCGAACCAGCCGCGCTCGCAAATGCGGTCGGCGATCTGCACGTAGCGCGCCTTCGGGTCGCGCGTGGCGGCGCGGCGCTTGCGCGTGGCCCAGCCAATGTCGCCGCCTGCGAGATCGACGACCTGGTACGGGCCCATCGGAAAGCCGAAGTCGCGCACGGCCTTGTCGATCTGATACGGCGAGGCGCCGTCTTCCATCAGATGGTCCGCAGCCGTGCGGAATACCGCGAGAATGCGGTTGCCGATGAAGCCGTCGCACACCCCCGCGCGCACCGGTACCTTGCGCAGCTTCTTCGCCAGCTCGAATGCAGTGGCGACCACATCGGCGCTCACCTGCTTCGGCACCACGATTTCGAGCAGCTTCATGATGTTGGCGGGCGAGAAGAAGTGCAGGCCCACCACGTCCTGCGGGCGCTTGATGCTGGCCGCAATGGCGTCGATGTCGAGATACGACGTATTGGTCGCGAGTACGGCGCCGGGTTTGCACACGCGGTCGAGTTCGGCAAACACGGCCTGCTTCACAGCCATGTCCTCGAACACGGCTTCGATCACGAGATCGGTGTTCGCGAGCGCATCGTACGAGGTGCTGCCGCTGAAGCGCGCGAGGATCTGTTCTTTCGCTTCGGGCTTCATGCGGCCCTTGGCGATGAGGCCGTCGTAGACCTTTTCCACATGTGCGCGGCCGCGAGCGAGCGAGGCGTCGTCGCGTTCGATCATCGTCACGGGCAGGCCCGCGTCGAGCACGGCCACGGCAATGCCCGCGCCCATCGTGCCGCCGCCGATCACGCCGACGGTTTCGATTGCGCGCGGCTTCGCGCTCTTCGTTTCAGGGGCTTTCTGCACTTCGCGCTCGGCGAAGAAGGCGTGCACGAGGCCCGCGCGCTGCGGGCTTTCGAGGCATTCGAGGAACTGCTTGCGCTCGAAGCGCAGGCCTTCGTCGAACGAAAGATCGAGCGCAGCCTGCACGCAATCGACGATCTTCAGCGGCGAGAAGAGACCACGCGACTTCTTCGCGGTGTCGGTGCGCGCGGCATCGATTGCGGCTTGCGCTTGCGCGCGGTCCGCGAGCGCCTGGGCGTCGCGCGTGCGGCGCACGTGCGCATGGCCAGCGAGCAGTTCCTGCGCGTAGGCGAGGCCTTCGGCGAGAATGTCGTCGCTCGCGCCCACGCGATCGACGAGGCCGAGCTTGTGCGCTTCCTGCGCGCTAGCGTGACGGCCGCTCAACATGAGCGAAAGCGCGGCTTCCGCGCCGATCAGGCGCGGCGTGCGCTGCGTGCCGCCTGCGCCGGGCAGCAGGCCGAGTTGCACTTCGGGCAGGCCGAGTTTCGCGCCGCCAACGGCCAGGCGGTAGTGCGCCGCGAGCGCCACTTCGAGGCCGCCGCCGAGCGCCGCGCCGTGAATGGCGGCGATCACCGGCTTGTTGCAGGCCTCGATGCGGTTGCACACGTCGGGCAGCGCGGGCGGCTGCGGCGGCTTGCCGAACTCGCGAATGTCCGCGCCGGCGATGAAATTGCGCCCCGCGCCGACGATCAGCACAGCCTGCACGGCGTCGTTCGCTTCGGCGTGCTCGATGGCGGCGGCGAGGCCGCGGCGCACGTCCACGCCCAGCGCGTTCACGGGCGGATTGTCCACGGTGACGAGCAGCACCTTGCCGCGCAGTTCGTGAGTGACGGGGGAGGCGTTCACGGGATCGGATGCCATGGGGGTGCTGTCTCCATAATGAGGGCCGGACTGGCGGGCCGTGCTGGTGGCCCGGGCGGCAATGTTTCATGTTCGCGTCGATTCTCAGCGCGTCAGGAGCAATTGACAATCCCATCGCTCGTTGACAGACTGTCAAAATATCTTTGACAGTGGAAGTTGCCATGGACGTCAATGCGCTGACCCTGCTCGTCGAGATTCTCGACGCGGGCAACCTGAGCGAGGCGGCGCGCCGGCTCAAGATGAGCCGTGCGAACGTCAGCTACCACCTCAATCACCTCGAGAAGTCGATCGGCCTGCAGCTCGTGCGCCGTACCACGCGCCGTGTCGAGCCGACCGAAATCGGCCTGAAGCTTTACGAGCACGGCCGCTCGATCCAGAACGCGCTGCTCGCGGCGCGCGAGTCGGTCTCCACGCTCGGCCAGAGCCTGCAAGGGCGCGTGCGGCTCTCGGTGCCGAGCGGCTACGGGCAGCTCGTCATGTCGGACTGGCTCATCCAGTTCAAGCGCATGTACCCCGGCATCGTGCTCGACGTGATGTTTGAAAATCGCGTGGAAGACCTGCTGCGCGACGAAGTGGATATCGCCGTGCGCGTGATGCACGAGCCGCCGCAGAACCTCGTGGCGCGCGACATGGGGCCGGTGAAGTACATCGCGTGCGCGTGCACGGAGTGGGCCGAAAGGCACGGTATGCCGCAAACGCTGGAAGACCTGGCGCGCGCACCCGTCATCACGGCAACCGTGGTGGGGCGGCAATTGCGGCTGGCAGGCTATTTGAACGAGGACCGGCACGAGGTGTTGCTCGAGCCTTCGATCATTTCGGAAAACTTTCTATTTTTGCGGCAGTCGATTCTGGCGGGACTCGGCGTGGGCATCGTGCCCGACTATGTGATGCACGACGACATTCGCCAGGGCGCTGCTGTCACGTCGCTCGACGCGTGGCGTTTGAGCATTTTCGGCACGCACATGTACATGCTCTACATGCCGAACCGGCATCACACGCGGGCGGCGTCCACCTTCATCGACTATGTGCTGGGCGAGGCACGCAAGACGGGGCGCGGTGCGGACGCGTGAGAGGCGCATGTCGCATCGATCACGCCCCACGCGCCGTGTGCGACGTTCGATGGCGGCTTTTACCTGCGTAAAAGTCCACGCCTATATTCAAGAATCCTGTGCGGCGTTGTTGTTTGGGCTCGCGTCTTGCGCGCGGTTGACGGTGGCGTCCGGCCTTCCGCGTGTCGCGGACGAAACGGCTACGCGTTGCTGAATTCCAGCCTTCGTGAGCATATGCGCGCTAATAGGCGCGGTAAGAAACAGGAACGCAGGTATCAGCACTTCATGCAGGCTCGCGAAATTGTTGTGCACGCTGAAGTAGACCACGGAAGCGAGCACGACGCCGCCCACGCCAAGCGTGGTCGATTTGGTCGGCCCGTGCAGGCGCATGTAGAAGTCGGGCAGGCGCGCGAGACCGATTGCGCCGATCAGCGTGAACGCGCTGCCGAGCAGGAGCAGCACACAGACAATCGCTTCGATAACCGTTTGCATGACGAACTCGCCCTAGTTCAATTCGATGATGTCGCCGCGCTGCAGGTACTTCGTGAACGCAACGGTCGCCACGAACCCCATTACCGCGATGAGCAGCGCGATTTCGAAGAAGACCGTCGAGCGCAGCATGATGCCGTAGACGACGATCAGCGCGATCGCGTTGATGTTGAGCGTGTCGAGCGCGACGAGGCGGTCGGGCAGCGAAGGCCCGCGCACGAGGCGCACGAGCGTGAGCAGGAACGCGAGCCCGAGGATCGCGAACGACACCGGAATGACGATGGCTAGCATGCGAAGATCTCCATGAGCGGGGCTTCGTAACGAGACTTGATCAGGGCGACGAGCGCGGCTTCGTCTTCGAGATCGAGCACGTGGACGACGAGGCGCGTGCGGTCGTCGGAGAGTTCGGCGCACAGCGTGCCGGGGCTCAGCGAGACGATGCTGATGAGCGACGCCAGCGCGATTTCGTGGGTGCTGTCGAGCGGCACTTCGATGAAGGCGGGGCGCAGGCGCTTCATCGGGCCGAGCACGAGCAGCGCGACTTCGAGATTCGCCACGAGGATGTCGTAAAGCACGTGCCCAAAGAGCCGCACGAGCAGCCACGGCTTGCCGAAGCGCACGGGTGCGAGCCACAGCCCTTCGCCCACGGCGAAAGCGATCACAGTGCCGAGTACGAAGCCAAGCAGCAGGTTGCCAGGCGTTGCGTCGTTCATCAGCAATACCCAGCACACGAGCAGCACGATCGTGAGCCAGGGGTGCGGAAAGAGCCTCTTGAGCATGTCAGCTTCCTCCGCCCTGTGATGTTTGCGGCGTTTGCGCGGGCAGGATCGCATGAACGTAGGCTTCGCGATCGAGCAACTGTGCGGCGGTGGCGTCGAGATACTGCTTGAGCGGTCCCGCGAACACCGTAGCGGCCACGACGCCCGCGAGCAGCAGCGCGCACGCGGCGAGCTTGGCGCGGCTGCCGCGCGGCGCGGCGGCGGGCGCGCCGTCGTAGGCGCGGGCGGCAGGTATCGCCCACAGCAAACGCGTGCCCGTGCGGCTCAATGCGACGATCGATAACAGTCCCGCGATCAGCACGGCGGGCCAGAGGACGACGGCCTGCGAAAGCGGCGTGGCGGCGAGCACCATGGCCTTGCCGAGAAAGCCCGAGAGCGGCGGCAGTCCAACCGCGCCCACGGCTGCCGCGAGATAGAGCACGCCAGCGAGGTTCGAAGGCCAGGGCGCGGGACGCTTTTCAGGGGGCGCGGCCTTGGAAGGCGTTGCGACCGGCTCGCCATCCGCTTCGGGCGTGATGGCGGGCGCGGTGGCGTCGTCGAGCGATTCGAGCGAGGCGGGCTCGCGCGTTTCGGCTGCAGCGGGCGCGGTCGGGGATTCGGTTGTTTCGGACTCCAGTGTATCGGCGAGCATGAACAGTGCGCCCGTGCACAACGTCGTGCTGATGAGGTAGTACAGCAGCGCGCTCCACGCGAGCACGGTTTGCAGCGTGACGGCGGCAATCAGCAGACCGACCGAGACCAGCACGAGAAAGCCTGTCGTGGTCTTGAGGCTCGATACCGCAAGCGCGCCGAGCGCGCCATAGATAATCGTTGCAATGGCGAGCCACCACGCCCATTGATGCAGGAACGCGTCGAGCACGCCGCCCGCCGCGCCGAACACGAGCGCGTCGCAGCGAAGCATCGCGTAGATGCCCACCTTGGTCATGATCGCGAACAGCGCGGCCACCGGACCGATTGCGCTGCGATATGCCTGCGGCAACCAGAACGACATCGGGAACACGGCGGCCTTGAGGCCGAATACGAGCATGAGCGTTGCGCCCGCGTACTGCGCGAGCGGCAGGGATGCGGCGTCCAGATGCGCGAGCCGCTCGCCCATGTCGGCCATGTTGAGGGTGCCCGTGAGGCCATAGAGCACGCCCAGCGCGATCAGGAAGAACGACGAGCCCACGAGGTTTAGCAGCATGTAGTGCAGGCCGTTGCGCACGCGGCGGCGTCCGCCGCCGTGCAGTAGAAGCGCGTAAGAGGCGATCAGCAGCAGTTCGAAGAACACGAACAGGTTGAAGAGATCGCCGGCGAGAAACGCGCCGTTCAGGCCCATCAGCTCGAACTGCACGAGCGCGCGATAGTAGCGACCGCGTCGAGCGTCGGCGCTCGTGGTGCCGAGCAGGCAGCAGCACGCGAGCAGCGCGGTCAGCACGAGCATGAGCGCGCCGAGCCGGTCGATCTGCAGCACGATGCCGAACGGCGCGGGCCACGCGCCGAGCGCATAGCTCGCAATCTGCCCCTGCGCCGCGAATTCGGCGAGCGCCACCGCGATTGGCAGCAGCGCGAGCGTGGCGATCACGTTGATCGCGCGCTGCAGGCGTTTCGCGCGCAGCGGCAGCGCGACGATCGCACCGGCCGCGAAGAGCGGAATGAGGATGGGGAGGATGAGAGCGTGGTTCATTCGCCGCGCATCTCCAGGCCGTTGCGGTGCGCTTTGTCGCCGTCGACGTGGTCGGTGCCGTCGATCGCGAGCGCGCGCAGCGCGAGCACGACCGTGAAGGCCGTCATGGCAAAGCCGATCACAATGGCGGTGAGCACGAGTGCCTGCGGCACGGGGTCCGCATACTGGGCGCCCGGCACGATCACGGGCGGCCGGCCGGTGGAGAGCCGCCCCATGCCGAGCAGGAACAGGTTGATCGCGTAAGAGAATAGCGTGATGCCGAGTATCACCGGCAGCACGCGCGCGCACAGCAGCAGGTAAATGCCGCTCGCGCAGAGCACACCGAGCGTAATGGCGAAGGCGGCTTCCATCAGCTTTTCTCCACGGATTGCATGTCCTTGTCGCGTACGCCGAGGTGCGAGACGATCGTGAGCGTCGTGCCGACCACGGCGCCGAGCACGCCGAGGTCGAACAGCATGGCCGTGCTCAATTCGATTTCGCCGATCAGCGGCACATGCAAATGGCCGAATGCACTGGTAAGGAAGGGCTGACCGAACACGATCGCGCCCACGCCCGTTGCGGCCGCAACGAGAATGCCAAAGCCCGCGAGCGCTCGATAGTTGATGCGGATGCGCGACTCGGTCCACAGCACGCCGCTCGCCACGTACTGCAGCAGGAGCGCAATGGAGATCACGAGCGAGGCGATGAAGCCGCCGCCCGGCAAGTTATGGCCGCGCAAAAAGATGAATACGGCGACGAGGATGGTGAGCGGCAACATGAGGCGCGCAAGAATGGCCAGCAGCAACGGATGCGATTGCGACGACCACGGCAGGCCGCCCGGCCCCGTGTCGGGCGACTTCAGGCGCAGGCCGCGCAGCAGTGCCTTCACGGCGAGCCCCGCGACCACCAGCACGCTGATCTCGACCATCGTGTCGAAACCCCGGAAGTCCACGAGGATGACGTTCACGACGTTGTGGCCGCCGCTGCCCGGCAGCGCATTCGCGAGAAAGTACTGGCCGATGCCTTCAATGGGTGCGCGCGTCATCACCGCGTATGCCACGCCAGCGATTAGCGCGCCGCCCGCGAGTGCGAGCGCCGCATTGCGCGCCCGCGTGAACGGAGGCTGTTCCGCGCGCTGCACGACCGGCAGAAAGTAGATGGCGAGCACGAGCAGCAGCACCGTGACCACTTCCACGGAGATTTGCGTGAGCGCGAGGTCCGGCGCGGAAAAACGCACGAACGCGAGCGTGACGAGCAGCCCGCATGTGCTCAGCATCACGAGTGCATAGAGCGTATTGGCCCGTACGAGCACGACACCCACCGCCATCAGCGCCATCAGCACGAGGCCGACGAGCGTCATCGCATCGAGAGGCGCCGAGCGGTACGCGCCGTCGAGCGCCGGCAGGGCGAGCAGCGCCGCGCCGGGCACGATCAGCATTGCCGCAACCATCCACGCGAGATACGACGGCAGCGAACGCGTTTCAAAGAGATTCACCACGTAACCCGCGGCCTTTTCGAGCTGCTGTACGAAACGGTCGAAGCCTTCGCTCGCGTTCATTTCGGAGAGCACCGAACGATGGTGGCGGAACGCGTCGCGGCGATAGAAGAACAGCAGGGCGCCGCCCACGAACGACACGCAGCTCATCAGCAGCGGCAGATTGATGCCGTGCCACAAGCTCAGGCTGTAAGTGGGCACGACGCCGCCCAGTGCGAACCAAGCCGCCGATTCGAGCATCTTGCCAATGGTCTGCTCCGGCACGAGCCCGACGAGCAGACAGATCACGACGAGAATCTCGACAGGCAGCTTCATGAAGCGCGGCGGCTCGTGCGGCGGGTAGTGCGGCAGGTCGTGCGGCGTTTCGCCGTCGAAGAACACGCCCCACACGAAGCGCAGCGAGTACGCCACCGAGAGCCCCGCCGCAATGACGGCGAGCGCGGGAATGATCCAGTTGAAGTCGCCGAGCAGTCCTTGCGCGAGCGTTTCGCCAAAGAACATTTCCTTCGAGAGGAAGCCGTTGAGGAGCGGCACGCCCGCCATGGCGAGCGACGCCACGGCGGCTAGCGCGGCGGTATGCGGCATGAAGCGGCGCAGGCCGCGCAGACGGCCGAGGTCGCGCGTGCCCGTTTCATGGTCGATGATGCCCGCGGCCATGAAGAGCGAGGCCTTGAAGACCGCGTGATTGAAGGTGTGAAAGAGCGCGGCGACGGTGGAGAGCTGCGTGTCGAGGCCGAACAGCAGCACGATGAGTCCGAGATGGCTGATGGTGGAATACGCGAGCAGCCCCTTGAGATCGCGCTGCACGAGCGCCATGGCCGCGCCGCCCGTGAGCGTGACGAGGCCGATCAGGCTCGTCACGTAGAAGAACCAGCCAGTGCCTTCGAGCACGGGGTAAAAGCGCGCGATAAGGAAGATGCCGGCCTTTACCATCGTCGCCGAATGCAGGTACGCCGAAACCGGCGTGGGCGCCGACATGGCATGCGGCAGCCAGAAGTGAAACGGGAACTGTGCCGACTTCGTGCAGGCCGCGAAAAGAATGAGCAGGAGAATGGCGGGATACAACGGATCGCGCTGCACGAAGCCCGCATGCGCGAGCACGACGTCGAGGTCATAGCTGCCGCAGACGTGGCCAAGCAGCAGCACGGCGGCCAGTAGCGCGAGGCCGCCCGCGCCCGTGATGGTGAGCGCCATGCGCGCCCCGCGCCGCGCTTCGGGGCGTGAAGGCCAGAAGCCGATCAGCAGGAACGACACGATGCTCGTGAGTTCCCAGAAGATCACGAGCAGCAGCAGGTTGTCCGATAGCACGACGCCGAGCATCGCGCCCATGAAAAGCAGCAGCAGCGCGTAAAGGCGCGGCAGCGACTCGCTGCCGGCGAGGTAGTAGCGCGCGTAGATGAAAACGAGCAGGCCGATCGCGAGCACGAGCAGCGCGAACATGAACGAGAGGCCATCCAGACGCAGCGCGAACGAGAGGCCGAGCTGCGGGATCCAGTCGGCTTGCCAGTACAGCACACCGTGGGTGGCCATGCCCACCCGTTCGCTGCCCAGCAGCCCGAGACCGAAGAGCGCGGCCGCGAAGGCGATCCAGGTGCCGGAGGCGGGCGCGTGACGCCCCGCGAACGCGACGAGCGCCGCGGCGACGAACGGTAAGACGACGAGCCACCCCATTGCCATTCGACACTCCCCGTGAATCCGGCTGGGCGCCGGGCCGGCGCGCCGCAGTTCACGATCATAGCCGCAAACGGGGACGGAGTTCATTCATGTGGCATGAATGCACCCGCGGGGTGTCATGCGAAAGACATGTGCGTCAGCGCCTCTGACTGGAGGGCTCGTCAATGACCTTCACATCGGCCAGACGAAGGTTTCGTGAGCGCGTGTCGCGTTGCCGATGTCCACTGTACGCCGCTCCGTGTTGCCGCCATGGCTCGCGGTGATCACATAGCGGCCGTCCGGAATCGAAACGAGCATGAACGGGCCGCACGTGCGCGTGGAAAGAAGCGGCGTGCCGTGCATGTCGGCGATCTTTACGGGGACGTCCGCGAGATATTCATTGCCGTCGGCGGATTGCCGCGCGAATTCGAGCGAGAGCGGATAGCGATGCATCGCGGCTTTGAACGCCGCCGCCTGGTCGCTGCCGACGCCGCCAGTCAGATACGCAATATCGCCGCTGTGCTGGGCAGGCGGCAGCATGCCCGCCGTTGCAGTCGTGATGTCCGCCTTGCCTGTTGCCGGGGTTGCCGCCCACGCACCCGGCGCGCCGAACACCACAGCGAGCGCGAGCGCCGCGCCGATCCACGGAGTTGAGCGTGCTTTCATTTTCCACCTCCATCGATTCGTTGACCGGATGCCGGCGCGCGTGTCGCGTGTGCCGGACGAATCGAGGGTAGGCAGGGCGGCTTAAAAGTCGCTTAAAGCCAGCGCTTTTCACGCCGGATGCAAAGAAGGCCGTTGCCCGCGCGCGGCGGAAAACGGCCTTCGTGATTTCATGACGGCGCTTACATCGTCACTGCGGAATCATGCCCGTCAGCACGTAAGCCTGAATCAGCGTCACCACGCCCACCACAGCCGCGAAGAACAGGCTGTGACGCACGGTGAAGCGAAACAGCGACGACTCCTTGCCGACAAGCCCCGTTGCCGCGCAAGCCACCGCGATCGACTGTGGCGAGATCATCTTGCCGCTTACGCCGCCCGAGGTGTTGGCCGCGACGAGCAGCGTGTCCGACACGTTGATCTGATGCGCCGTGGTGTGCTGCAGCGAGCAGAACAGCGCGTTCGACGAGGTATCGGAGCCCGTGAGAAACACGCCGAGCCAGCCGAGGAACGGCGAGAAGAACGGGAACGCGGCGCCGGTGCCCGCAAGCGCGAGGGCGAGCGTGGACGACATACCCGAGTAGTTCGCGACGAACGCGAAGGCGAGCACGAGGCCGATGGAAAGCACGGGGCGGCGCAGTTCGCCGAGCGTTTCGAAGAAAGCGGCCACGGCGGCGCGCGGCTTCATGCGCAGCAGGATCACGGAGAGGATCGCAGTGATCATGATCGCGGTGCCCACGGCAGAGAGCCAGTCGAGCTTGAATACGGCTTCATAGGGCTTGGGCGTAGCGACGATCGGCGCCGTGCGCACGACGAGTTGATCGAGACCCGGCACGTGCAGGCTCAGAATCGTGTCCGCGAGCGGACCCTTCGCCGCGAAGAGCGCCTTGAACGGCTTGACGCTCCACACGGTCACGATGGCCGTGAGCAGAATGAACGGCGACCACGCGCGCACGGTTTGCGCGATGCTGTACGGCGAAGCCTTGCGGCCCGAAGCGGCCGCGCGCGAACCGCCTGCGCCGCCGCCAAAACCGCCCAGCGCAGCCGCACCGCCGCTCACCTTCACGCTCGTGCCTTGCGCAGCCCGGCGCGGCTGCCACACGTTGAGAAACGCGGCGAGCGCAACGAGGCTCACGAGCGCCGAGGTGATGTCCGGCAGCTCAGGCCCGATGTGGTTCGACGTGAAGTACTGCGTCACAGCGAAGCTGCCGCCGGCCACCAGCGCGGCGGGCCACGTTTCCTTCACGCCGCGCTTGCCGTCCATGATGAAGACGAGCCAGAACGGCACGAAGAGCGAAAGCAACGGCAACTGGCGGCCAGCCATCGCGCCGATCAGGAACGGATCGATGCCCGTGACCTGGCCCGCGACGATGATGGGAATGCCCATCGCGCCGAACGCGACCGGCGCGGTATTGGCGATGAGGCACAGACCGGCGGCGTAGAGCGGCTCGAAACCGAGGCCGACGAGCAGCGCCGAGGTGATCGCCACCGGCGCGCCGAAGCCCGCCGCGCCTTCCAGGAACGCGCCGAACGAGAAGCCGATTAGCAGCAGTTGCAGGCGCTGGTCGTCGGTGATCGAGAGCACCGAGGCGCGGATGATTTCGAATTGCCCCGTCTTCACGACGATCTTGTAGAGGAACACCGCGGTGACGATGATCCACGCGATCGGCCAGATGCCATAGGCAAAGCCAAAGCCCGCGGAAATGAGCGCCTGGCGCACGGGCATGCCGTACTCGAAGATTGCCACGGCGAGCGCGAGCAGGAGGGTGATCGCGGCGGCGACATGGCCCTTCATGCGCAGGCCCGCGAGCGCGACGAAGAAAAACAGAATGGGAATGGCGGCGACGAGCGCGGATAGCCACAAACTGCCAAGCGGTGTGTAGATCTGATACCAGGGTTGCACTACGGTCTCCTCCGACGATACGGGTAGAAAATTTATGTCAGTTCGTCAGGCGCGCATTTACGATTTATTTCGCATGCCTGACGACATGAGTGCTATTGCGGCTGATCGCGTTCGCGCAGCAGGTCGTGCAGGCTGCGCGGCGCGGGCTTGAGCGGCGTGCGATGCTGCGTCCAGCCCATCTGCTGTGTGGGGGCGAGGCCCCGCAGGCGCGTCACGGCCCAGCGCAGCGCGCGGTATGCGCGCGGATGCGCGAATGCGCCGCTCCAGAAGCGCCAGATGAATTGCTCGCTTCTGCTGTGATTCGCGCCCTGGCCGCGAAGCGGATGCGCGACGCTTTCCTCGGGCTCGCGGTTCGCTTCGGTGCGCAGGCGCACGAGCAGTTGCGGAATCGGAATGCGCACCGGGCAGACTTCGCCGCACGCGCCGCACAGGCTCGAAGCCGTGGGCAACTCGGCGGTCGCGTCGAGCCCGAGCAGATGCGGCGAAATGATCTTGCCGATCGGCCCCGGGTACGTCGTGCCATACGCATGCCCGCCGATGCGCGTGTACACCGGGCAGTGATTCATGCACGCGCCGCAACGAATGCATTGCAACGTGGCGCGCAATTGCTCGTCGGCGTAAGCCTGGCTGCGGCCATTGTCGAGCAGCACGAGATGCACTTCGCGCGGGCCGTCTTTCTCGCCTTCGCGGCGCGGGCTGCTGATCAGGTTGAAATACGTCGTGATGGGCTGGCCCGTGGCCGAGCGCGTGAGCAGGCTCGAAAGCGGCACGATGTGCTCGAGCTTCGCCACCACCTTCTCCATGCCCATGATCGCGATATGCACGTCGGGCACCGTGGTGGAAAGGCGGCCGTTGCCTTCGTTTTCCACGAGCCAGAGCGTGCCCGTGTCGGCGGCGGCGAAGTTCACGCCGGAGAGGCCGATCTGTGCATCCACGAAGGCACGGCGCAGCGCGCGGCGGCCCGTTTGAATGAGCGTGTCGACGTCTTCCGTAAATGGCGTATCGGGAATGTGTTCTTCGAACAGGTGTCCGATATCCCCCTTCGTTTTGTGGATCGCGGGCATGACGATGTGCGAGGGCTTTTCGCCCGCGAGCTGCACGATGTACTCGCCCATGTCCGATTCGATGCAGTCGACTCCGCGCGCCGCGAGGTAATGGTTGAGCTCGATTTCCTCGCTCGCCATCGACTTGCCCTTGATCACGCGCGTAGCCGCATGCCGCTGCGCGATGTCGTGGACGATGCGGTTGGCTTCGTCGGCGGTCTCGGCCCAATGCACCTGAATGCCGTTCGCGCGCAGTGTCGTTTCCAGTTGTTCGAGCAATTCCGGCAGGCGCGCAAGCGCGTGCTGGCGCACGGCTTCGCCGAGGTCGCGCAGGGCTTCGAGCTCGTCCGCTTCAGGAAACTGTGCGGCGCGCTTGCCTTGCAGGAAGTCCATCGCACCGCGAAAGCTCTTGCGCAACTGCGGGTCGTCGAGCGCCGTGCGTGCACGCTGGCGGAATTGCGCGGTCGGGACGAAATGCAGCGTGTTTTCCTGGGGCGTTTGCGTGATCGTGCTCATTGGGCGGCTCCGTGCTGCGCGCGCGTTGCGTGATCCTCATCCGTTACGACGACAACCCACAGCGCGCGCGGGCCGTGCGCGCCATATGCGGTGGTCTGCTGAATGTCCGAGGTCTTCGAAGGCCCCGAAATCATCACGAGATTGGTGGGCATGCCGCCGCTCCAGCGTTCGGCCGCCACAGCGGCGTGCAGGTCGGCGTGCAGCGTGCGCGCGTGGATCAGCGCGACGTGCAAAGGCGGCACGAGCGAGACTGTGCGCGGCGCGTTCGCGTCGGGCACGACTATTAGCGTGCCCGTCGCCGCGAGCCCAGAGCGCGCGACCGTGAAGCCCGCGTCGATGGTGTCGAAGAGTTCGCTCTTCCACTGCTCGATCGGCTGCGCATAGCTGCGCGCCTGCACGGCAGGCGGGAGTGCTGCCGTGAGCGCGTGCCCTTCGGCGCTTGCGGTGTCGAGCAACAGGCTGCGCACGCCGGCAGCTGCGAGGCGCCCGGCGAGATCGGCGGCCCAGGTGGCGGCGCTCGCGCAGATCACCTCGGCGTGCGCGGCTTCGAGCATGCGCTGGAACTGCGCGACGCGTTCGTTCAGCGCAAGCGGCGCGTGTGCCCGGCGCTCCGCGAAATGCGCGTCGATGCGGGCATCGAGCGCATCGGCCGTCGTGGCGGGCGTGGCGGGTGCATGGGCGCGCAGGCGTTGCAGCATGCGCGCACGCGCGCTCATCGAATCGACGCTCATGCGGCCTCCCCGCCGGTGCGGCGCCAGAGGAAGGAGGCCAGGTGCTCCACGGCGAGCGGCGCGCCCTTGTGCGCCGCCGCGTGGCCGATGTTGAGCAGGCACCCGCAGTCGGCGGAAACGAGGCGCTCGCAGCCCGTGGCGCAGGCGGAGGCGATCTTGTCGGCGACCATCGCGCCGGAAATGTCGGGGTGCTTGAGCGAGAACGTGCCGCCAAAGCCGCAGCATTCCGATTCGCGCTCGTGGTCGATGCGCGTGACGCCCGGCAGCGCATCGACGACTTCGACGCCGTGCACGCGCGTGCCCATCTCGCGCCGCGCGCCGCATGAGGTATGCAGCACGACGCGCTCTTCGGGCTGCCGGTCGGAAGCCTTTGCGCCATAGGCATTGAAATCGACGTTCAGCACGCGCACGAGGAATTCCGTGAGTTCGTACACGCGCTCCGAGAGTCCCTGGGCGCGCGCGGCGTTCGCGGCGTCGTCGTCGAACAGCGAGGGCCAGTGGTGGCGCATCATGCCCGCGCACGAGCCCGAAGGCACGATCACGGGCCACGGCTTTTCGAAGAGGCCGAGCTGCGCGAGCGCGACCTCGCGCGCCTGGCGCGGGTTGCCGCTGCTGTACGCGGGCTGGCCGCAGCAACTCTGGCTGCGCGGGAAATGGACCGTGAGGCCCTCGCGTTCGAGCAGCTTGACCGCGTCGAGGCCGGCTTGCGGCACGAACAGGTCGACGAGGCAGGTGGCGAACAGATAGACGTCGGTGGGGCGCTCGGTGGGGTATTGCCGTGGCTTCATGTCTCGCTCGGTGTCTTTGCGCGCTTTCGCGATCTGCCCTCGCGGGCCCGGGTGGCCGTGAAGGTTGAAGACAAGCGCGGGTTTGGGCGCATAATTCCCGCTTCGGGCGAGCGGTTCAAACTGGTTGGACCACCCGCCGCAAGCGACAACGAGACTCGGGACGGCATGGGGGTGGCACGGGGATGGCAATCAGGGACAGGGCGGGTACGCGCGGGCGTGTGGAAACCGTGATGCGCCGCATGGAGACGTCGCTGCTCGACGGCACGTGGCGCGCGGGAGCGAAGCTGCCCTCCGAGCGAGTGCTCGCGCTGGAGTACGAAGTGGCGCGCAACACGGTGCGCGAGGCGATCCAGCGCCTGGCAGCGCGCGGCCTCGTGCAAAGCAGGCCGGGAGCGGGCGTGTTCGTGACCGACCAGCTGCGCACGGGCTTTGCGTCGCCCTGGGGGCAACTCGTGGCCGATCATCCGGCCTTGCGCGAAGACATCCTCGAGTTTCGCCGCGTGCTGGAAGGCGCGACCGCGTATTTCGCGGCGCTGCGCGCGAGCGACGAGGACCTCGCGCGCATTCGCGCGCTGATGCAGGAACTGGAGCGCACGCGCGAAGTGGACGACAAGGCCGCGGAAGCCGACACCGACGCGAAGCTGCACGAAGTGATCGCGCAGGCTTCCCACAACGCGATGTTCCTGCATCTGCACACGAGCGTGCTGGGCGTGCTGCGCGAGCACATCACGATCAACGGCACGGGGCTGCGCGTGCAGAACGAGGACGCGCCGGACCAGTTGCTGCTGCAGCATCGAACGCTTTGCGACGCGATCGTCGCGCGGCGTCCCGAGGAGGCGCGCACGGCCATGCAGACGCATATCGACTTCGTGCGCACGCGGGTGGGCGACGAGATCGGCTGGCCGGAAAGTGGTCCAACCAGTGGCGATGCGCAGCGCGCCGCGCCAGCGGGCAAGACCCTGCGCAACACCACTCGCAAGGCGCCGGGCAGCGCAGAGAAAAAGCCAACGGCTCGCGCACGGCGGGCGAACGCTGCTAAAGTCGGCTGATTGGGTCGACGGGCCGCAGTGCGGGTATCACGCAGTGCCTGGCCACCAGAGCAGGAGGAGCCGATGAACGAGAGTGCCGCGCAAATCGTGGCGTTGAGCGCCGTGACGCTGACCGTCAGCGATATCGCGCGATCGGTGCCGTTTTACGAGGCGCTCGGCTTCGTGCAGAAAGCCGGAGCCGCAATACCGGGCTTCGCGTCGTTCGAGCTGGGCGGCGGTGCGGCGGGCGTTTGCTATCTGAATCTGCTCGAGGGGCCGCACGGCGTGGTGAACGGTTGGGGCCGCGTGATTCTCTACGTCGCCGACGTGGACGCCTTCTACGCCCACGCGCTGGCGGCCGGCGCGAAGCCCGAATTCGCGCCGCGCGACGCGCCGTGGGGCGAGCGCTATTTTCATCTCGTCGATCCGGACGGCCACGAGTTGAGCTTCGCAAAGCCGCTCGCGTGAGGCGGCACAATGCATTTGAAATATTCGTGACACTCGCTGCGCCGATAGTGGCGCGAGTTGCCAGCATATCGACCAAGGAGAGAGTCGCCATGAATGAATTCGACCGCACGATGGACGCCGAACAACAGGATGCGCAGCAGCAGGAAGCCGAACGGCATCGCCGCCGCCGTCTGGATGAGGAACTCATCGACGCCTACGACGAAGAGCTCGAAATGGAGGTCGACGACCGGTTGCAGGAAAGCGGCCTGCAGATCAGCGACGAGGCGCGCGCGCTGCGACGCGTCTATTTCCGCGAGCTGATCCGCCTGCAGGGCGAGCTCGTCAAGCTGCAGGACTGGATCGTGAGCACGGGGCACCGGCTCGTCGTGATCTTCGAAGGGCGTGACGCAGCGGGCAAGGGGGGCGTCATCAAGCGCATCACGCAGCGCCTGAACCCGCGCATGTGCCGTGTGGCCGCGCTGCCCGCGCCGAACAACCGCGAGCGCACGCAATGGTATTTCCAGCGCTATGTGCAGCATTTGCCGGCGGGCGGCGAGATGGTGCTGTTCGACCGCAGCTGGTACAACCGCGCGGGCGTGGAGCGCGTGATGAACTTCTGCACCGACGACGAATACGAAGAATTCTTCCGCTCGGTGCCGGAATTCGAAAAAATGCTCGTGAGGAGCGGCATCCAGATCGTCAAGTACTGGTTCTCGATTACCGACGACGAGCAGGAAGTGCGCTTCCAGAGCCGTATCGACGATCCGCTCAAGCAGTGGAAGCTCTCGCCCATGGACCTCGAAAGCCGCCGCCGCTGGGAGGCCTATACGCACGTGAAGGAAGTGATGCTGCAGCGCTCGCATATTCCCGAGGCGCCGTGGTGGGTGGTGCAGGGCGTGGACAAGAAGCGCGCGCGCCTGAACTGCATCCACCACTTGCTGAGCCAGGTGCCGTATCACGAGATCGAGCATCCGCAAGTCACGCTGCCGGCGCGCGTGCATCATCCGGATTACATTCGCCAGCCGGTCGCAGAGCAAATGATCATTCCGGAGATTTATTGACGGGTTGCCCCGCTTTGGGCCTGATCGAAAGCAAACGCGACGATTTTGGGGCGCCCATGGCGAAGTAACATATTTGTTCTATGCCTGCCGAAAATGCTCGCGGTGCGCTTCGTGTCGCTTGCCGAGCGCATGGAGCAACACGGTCCGAACCTTGGAGAGCCGCACACCAAAGCGATGGGTGACGGCTTGTTCGAACTCCGCCTCAAAGCGGCGGAAGGTCTTGCAAGGGTGTTCTACTGCGCAATTGTGGATCGTCGTGTCGTGATGCTTCGTTGCTATGTGAAGAAGACGCAGCAGACCCCGCACAAGGAACTGGAAATTGCGCGCAAGCGGCACCGGGAGGTAAGAAGTGGGAACCTTTAGGGAAATGCGCGAGCGAGTCCTCGCTGATCCCGAGGCGCGGGCGGAATACGACCGGTTGAATCGCGAAGAATTTGCGCTGCTCGACCAGATGTTGGCTGCCCGCCATAAAGCAGGATTGAGCCAGGCACAGGTCGCCGAGCGCATGGGTACGAAAGCGCCGGCAATCACACGTCTCGAACGCGCACTGGCATCAGGCGAGCACTCGCCTTCGATCGACACATTGCGCAAATACGCGCAGGCGTGCGGCAAGACGCTGATCATCTCGATCGTCTGAATTCAGGCATTCGATGAAAAAAAGCCGGACTCCCCAAGGGGAGCCCGGCTTTTTCATGTCCGTTCGCACTCAGAACAGGTGCTTGAACACCCAGTAAAGCGCGCCCGCCAGCACGATCGATGCGGGCAGCGTGAGCACCCACGCCATCACGAGGCTGCGCACGGTGTTCCATTGCAGGCCCGAGCCGTTCGCGGCCATCGTGCCTGCCACGCCCGAGGAGAGCACGTGCGTGGTCGAGACCGGCAGGCCGTACACGTCGGCCGCGCCGATCGTCACCATCGCCACGACTTCCGCGCAGCCGCCCTGGCCGTAGCTCAGGTGCTGCTTGCCGATACGCTCGCCCACTGTGACCACGATGCGCTTCCAGCCCACCATCGTGCCGAGGCCCAGCGCGATCGCCACGGCCACTTTCACCCACGTCGGGATGAATTTCGTCGCGTGGTCGATCTGGCTGCGGAAGTTGTTGATGGCCTTCGCGTCGTCGGCAGAAAAGGCCACGGCCTTCTGTTTGTCGAGCAGGCGGATCGCTTCGGAAATCACGTACATGTTGTTGCGCACGTTATCGACGACCGATTGCGGCACCGCCGCGAGCGAGCCATAGCCGTGGACCTGGTCGGCCACCTGGTTCGACAGCGCGGCGAGCGCGGGCACCGTCGTGCTCGAGATCGTGCGGCTGCCGATGAAGCGTTCGACTTCGGTACGCGGCACGGCGGGCGCGGCCACGCCGTTCGTGTAGCGTTCGAGCGCGCGCGTGGCGTCGTGCGCGACGGCGATGAAGGTCTGCGTTTGCTCGGCCGTCACGGCGCGGTTCAGCGCGTAGGCGGTGGGCACCGTGCCGATCAGGATCAGCATGATGAGGCCCATGCCCTTCTGGCCGTCGTTGGAGCCGTGCGCGAACGACACGCCCGTGCAGGTGAGAATGAGCAGCGAGCGGATCCAGAACGGCGGCGGCTCCTTGCCCTTTGGCTCGGAGTAGAGCTCGGGCACGCGCACGACCGCCTTCAGGATGAGCAGCAGGAGGCCCGCCAGCAAGAAGCCGACGATCGGCGAAAAGAGCAGCGACTTGCCCACGCCGAGCGCCTGGCTCCAGTCCACGCCGCTCGTGCCGTTGGCGCCGTGCATGAGCTGGTTCATGAGACCCACGCCGATGATCGAGCCGATCAGCGTATGCGAGCTCGACGAAGGCAAGCCGAAGTACCACGTGCCGAGGTTCCAGATGATCGCGGCGATGAGCAGCGCGAACACCATGGCGAAGCCCGCGCTGCTGCCCACCTGCAGGATCAGTTCGACGGGCAGCAACTGCAGGATGCCGAAGGCCACCGCGCCGGTGGAGGTGAGCACGCCGAGAAAATTCCAGGCGCCCGACCAGATCACCGCGATATTGGGTGAAAGCGAGTGCGTATAGATGACGGTTGCGACCGCATTCGCGGTATCGTGGAAGCCGTTCACGAACTCGAAGCCGAGCGCGATGATGAGCGCGATGCCGAGCAGCACCCAGGGCATCGCCGAGCTTTCGCGCACCGGCGAGAGGTCGTCGGCGAGATGCATCCCCACGTACACGGCGCCGATGGCGATGACAATGAGAAATGCGAGCAGGCTGACATTGCGCCCTCGCGCGGGGGCAGTGCCCGGTTGCGGTGACAGGGAAAATTCTGGCATGGCGGGCGGGCTCCTGGGGGAGGGAGGGGGCAGAGGTTTCGCCTTCGATCCTGAACCGCCCAGGTGTCCGTTTGATGACGGTTTTGTGCCAGCCATGCCCGACGCATGTCCGATGAATCGGCGCCCTGTCCACACGCGCTATCGGTAAGAGGATTGCGTTGATGCAAAAACGGGTTCTTTCGTTGCGCCTGCGGGTGCGCCGCTGGGCCGTCGTTCGGGCGAAGGCGGCGACACGCCTGATCGGCAACTATCCCTTTTTCGCAGGGTTATCCGGCACGCTCATCGCGACGGCGATGGCGATCCTGACCTACGCGGCGCTCTACGAGGGCCGCGCCGAAGAACTGCGCCACGCGCAGGAGAATTCGCACAACCTCGTGCAACTCATCAGCAACGACATCGCCCGCAACGTCGAGATTTACGACCTGTCGCTGCAGGCCGTGGTCACGGCCGCGCAGCAGGCGCAAACCTGGAATTTGCCCGAGGCGCTGCGCCAGCGCGTGCTGTTCGACCGCGCGACGGCGGCGTCGAGGCTGGGCGGCGCTTATGTGATTGACGCCACGGGCCATGTGAAGGCCGCGCGTAGCAACGCCTTCGAGGCGGCAGACACCAGCATTTCGTTTGCCGACCGCGACTACTTCATCGCGCAGCAGCACAACCCGCAAGCGGGCCTGTTCTTTTCGAAGCCGTATCATTCGCGCCTGCGCGGCGGCGTGCTCACCCTCGGCCTCACGCGCCGCATCAATGCGCCCGACGGCTCGTTCGCGGGCGTCGCGCTGCTCGGGGTGCGTCTCGACTACTTTCAGCACCTTCTGGAGCGCATCAATCTGGGGCCGGGCGGTCACCTCTTCATATTGATGCGCGACGGCACGGTGCTCGCGAGTCAGCCGCCGTCGCTGGGCGGCGCCGGATCGAACTATGCGGACCTGCCGAATTTCGCGGTCTTTTCCCGTCGCGCCGCCGGCAGCGATACGCTGCGCTCGGCGCTCGACGGCGTGGAGCGCATCTACACATTTGCGCACGTAGGCGACTCGCCGTTCATCGTCGTCGTGGCGCCCGCCGTGGACGATGTGCTCGCCGGCTGGCGGCGGCGCAGCTATATCGCGCTGGTGGTGACCACGGTGTTCGGCGGCGCGTGGGTCGCCGTGTCTTGGGTGCTTGCGTTCGCGCTGCGCGACAAGGTGGTGGCCGAGGGCGAACTCATGCGCCTGGCGGTAACCGACCCGCTCACGGGTCTTGCGAATCGGCGCGCGCTCGACAGCCGGCTCGCGGCGGAATGGCATCACGCGGTGCGCGAGCGCACGCCGCTTTCCGTGCTGTTCTTCGATATCGACCACTTCAAGCTCTTCAACGACACCTATGGGCACGCCGCGGGCGACGAGGTGCTGGCCTTCGTGGCCGGGCGCATTGCTTCGGGGTCGCGGCGCGCAACCGACCTCGCCGCGCGCTTTGGCGGCGAAGAGTTCGCGGTGGTGCTGCCGGGCACGGCGCTCGACGCCGCAACGCGCGTTGCGGAGAAGATCCGCAAACGCATCGAGTCGGACAATCTCACGCTAAGTGGTACGCACCATGGGTGCGTGACGGTGAGCGCGGGGTGTGCGAGCTGCAATCCGCCGGAGGGCGGCAGCAGCGCGAAGCTGCTGGCCGCCGCCGACCGCCTGCTGTACGAGGCCAAGGAAGCCGGCCGCAATCAGGTCCGGTCGCAGCAATGGACGGGAGAGGGAGCGCAGCCGCTGGTGGATTCCGAGGCCGGAACCCGAGGCCGTGATGCGCCCGCAACCCGGGGCTGAAGCGCGCCGGCATCTCGTGCGGCGCGCAACGCCCTCCATGCCGCTCAGCGCGCGGATTTCGACAGCCGGTGGCCGAGGCCCAGGTTCGAGACGATCTGCCACGTATAGACGCGCGAATAATGCACGCCGAACTGCCGGCCGATCAACTCGCGCACGCGGCTGTTGGTCCACGCATCGCTCGCGAAGCCATGCTCTCGAGCGGAGCCGTGCAGGGCGCTCGCGATCCAGCCTAGCGCGGCCTGATCGAGCACAGAGGGACGGCCGCCCACGCTCATCTGCTGGAGCGCGGCCAGTCCGCCGTCCTCGACGATGGACTTGTAGCGCCTCACCGTCTGGGCGGAGAGGTGGAGTGAGTCGGCGACGCTATTCACGGTCGCGCCTTCCATCAACATCTGGCCGGCGGCCATTCTTCTCGCGACGCTCGGCAGGTTCTCGGTTCGGGTAAGCATGTGTTCACTCGTCGACGAAAGATTCCGGACACGCGGCATTGCGGATGTGCCGCTCCTGTAACCCTTCCTGCAAGCGGGTCTTGTCGCTTGCCATGAACCCCGGCGCCGGTGCGGTGACGCGAGAGCCATGACGGACGGCGAAATCGACGCCCGGTGAAGGGCGCTTGTTGCGAAACGCCTCGGTGTTCCGCAGCGGATATTAATAATTGTTTTTGTAGGGAATGTGTATAGCTAGCGGAAAAATAGTCTGCTTGACTTGTGGATAATCCTGAACTAACGGGAAAAAACAACCGGTTCGCGTTGCTCAACAATGGGGGCTGGCATTTCGCATTGATCCCGCAATGCGCAGTTTGCTCCCATTGCAGCAAGATAACCTGACTTATTTGCTCAATCATTGAAAAGCAACATTGTGCGCTGTTTTGTATGATTAATTCACCGTTCGGCGGATATTTCGCCGGATCGACTCTATTCAATATGGATTAAATCGCGGAAGTGGCATCTAGAGATGTTTGTTAGCGTTTCAGGCTGCTGTCCGGTAAAAGTCACCGCCACCCGGCATGAGTGACGAAGTCAGCGGGGCAATTTCAGGGAGTGATTTGATTTTTTTGTGCAGAATGTTTTTCGCAAACATTTCGAATCGATTCGAATGCGGATTGGATTCGAATGAACGAATGCAGAATGCCGGATTTGCCGCGCAACGTATCGCGTAGCGAAACGGGTCCCTGAATCCTGTCGGGCCGCCAAATGCGCGCACTTTTCGTCAAGCGACGCGCGGCATGGGCGGCGGCCCGCTCTCTGGCCGCTGCGGATGAATAAAGAACTCGATGAAAAAGTAGGTCGTTTGTTGCGCCGCGCCGCGAGCCGCCGCTCGCTCGTGCCGTATGGCGCGTTTCACGCCCTGTTCGCGGGCGACGTGCCGTTGCGCGAGCGTTACGAAAAGCTCGAGGCGGCCGCGGCTGCGTTGTGCGAGCCGAGCGAGGCCGACTATGCGTCGCTGCTCTCGACCGATTCGGGCCTGCCCGGGCCGGACTTCTATACGCGCTTCAAGCGCCTGCATGCCGAGCGTTACTACGCGACGCTCGGCGCGGACCGGCACCGGATGCTGCGGCTCGCCGAAAAACGCCAGCTTGCGAACGAGGAACGCGAGCGCGTGTATGCCCACTATCTGCGCTGTGCTGCCGAAGAAGCCTGCATGAACGGCGTGTGATCCGCGCGAGCGGTGCCGCGTCGTTCTCTTGCCATTGACGATCCACGAAAAGGAGTTGCCACATGTCCACGCGCAATCGTTCTTCCGCGCCGCTGCTCGGCGCTGTTCTCGTGTTTGCCCTCGGCGTGTCGGCGCCGCTGCTTGCGCAGACGGCATCCGATGCCGCGCCTGAAAGCGCGCCGAACGCCCAGCTGCAGATCGGCGAGGTTCAGACCACAGCCACGGTCGTGGGTATCGACGCCGCCACCAATTCGGTCACGCTGCGCGGTGCGCGGCGCAACCTGGTGACGGTCGCGGTCGATCCCACCATCGGCGACGTGAGCAAGCTCAAGCCGGGCGATCACGTGAACATCCTCTACAAGGAGGCGTTGCTGCTGCGCGCCGAAAAGGTGGCGACGAGGGGTATCCGTTCGCGCGTCGATACGGTCGCTACCACGCCCGCTTCCGGAGGCGTGGCGGCCACGGCGCACAGCGTTCAGGTGGTTGCGACGGTGCAGAAGATCGACCGCAAGAGCCGCAAGGTCGCGTTGCGCGGACCGACCCGCACGGTCGTGGTCGTCGCGCCGCCGGACGTGCCGCTCGAATCGATCAAGGTGGGCGACAGCATTCGCGCTGACTATGTGAGCGCGACGGCGGTGCAGGTCACGCGCGACGGTCAGAAACTGCAGTGAGGCAATGACGCGTGGGCGGCGTGCCAGGCAAGGGCGCTAGTCCACGCGATTGCGGTCGCGCACGAGGATCGTGACGTAGATCGCCGTGCAGACGATGATGACGGCCACGCCGGTAATCACCTTCTGGTGGTCGAAGTTGATGAGGCCGACCACCGCGATGGCGATGCCGGCGGCGGAGCCGAGCGTGCCCATTGCGGCCACGAAAATGCGCATCTTGCTCCAGACGCGATGGCGCCGCTCGGGACCTGCGCCTTCCATAAATCGATGCAGTCGATCAAACATGGCGGCTCTTCCGGGTTGGGTAGAAGTCGGTCATGCGGGCACGATTGAATGAGCGGCCCTGACCAGTTCACGCACAGTGCAAGCACAGTTCAAGTATAGCCAGCCCATTATTACGCGTTCTTTCATTTGCCTGCATGCTATCGCGCCGGAATACCCGATCGCTTTTTGCGCAGGTTTAAGTTTGGCTTAATTTTCGCTCGCGATGATGGAGCCGTCGGGTCGATTTGATAGTTCGATTCGCGGTTGTTCTTCACGTCCCCTGTTGGCCGCCGATTCGTTCGGCGGCCTTTTTTTTGCCTGCCCTCGACGTTTGCTAGCGTCGAGCCGCGCGCATTCAAGCCTTATTTGTGATTGGTCGCGAGCGCGCCCGCGCTGTTCGCGCCGCCGAAAAGCTGCGTCAGATATTGCTGGTTGTTGTTCATGATCGACATGAGGTTATTGAGCGCGGTGAACTGGCTGTTGAATTTCCCAGTGAGCTGGGTGGCGCGCGCCTCGAGCAACGACGACTGCTTCTTGATGTCGTCGAGTTCCTTGTTGATGGCAGTGCTGCGCCGCTCGATGATGCCGCTCGACTGCACGTAGGGCGTGATGGCGCTGCTCAGTTTCGCGGTCGTGCCGCTGCTGCCAAACAGCGCTGCAATCGCGCGATTGCCCGGTTGCAGCGCTTTCTTGAACGTATCGTCGTCGATTTCCAGCTTCCCGCTCTTGTCGAGCTTGATGCCGATCTCGCCCAGCGAGTGGGTTACGCCGTCGTTGCCCTTCACGCCCGCCGATACGGCGGCAGGCAAACTCGACGCGAGCGTGCGCGCGATCGAGTTGCCGAGCAGCGCGCCCGCTTGTGCGCTGCTCGTACCGGTGGCGGCCGTGTAGGAGGTCAGCCCGTTCAGGGCGTCCACGTAGCTGTTGTACGCCTTCACGAAGTCGCGGATGGATGTACCTGTCGCTTCGGTGTCGGGGGCGATGGTGAGCGTTTGCTTCGTGCCCGCCGAGGCGCTTTCGAGCTTGATCGTGATGTCGCTCACCACGCCCTCGAGCGTGTTGCTCGCGCTCGTGACGCGCGTACCGTCTATGCGCAGCTCGGCGTCGCCAGCCGGCTCGACTTCGCGCATCTGCGAGGAAGCGAGGCGCGTGTCGACGCCTGCGCCCGCCTGCACGTCGATCGCGTTGGCCGCGCCGGTTTTGTTCGCGCTCAGCACGAGGTGCTGACCGTCGGCGCCATTGACGATCGACGCCGTGACGCCGGGGTTGTCCTTCGCCCGGTTGATCGCCGCGGCGACATCGGTGAGCTTGTTGCTGCCCGCGGCGATCGTCAGATGCATGGACTTGCCGCCCATCGAAATGTCGAGGCTGCCCTCGCCGAGCGTCTCGCCCGTGGCGAAGCTATCCGAGGTGAGCTTGTGCGCGCTCGCCAGGTGATCGACCTCGACCGTGAAGCTGCTCGCCACCGCGCTCTTGCCGGCAACCGCGCTCAACCCTTTGTCCTTTTCGCTCGTCGCGACCGTGAAGCGTTGCAGCGCGGCGCCGTCCTTGAACGGCTCGAGTGCGCTCTGGAGCGAAGCGAGCGCCGACTTCAGCGTGCCGAGCGCGGAGAGCGTCGTGTTGCTGGCCGTTTGCTTCGCGCTGAGGATGGCGCTTGGGCCCGCGATCTTCGCGTTGACGAGCGCCTTGACGAGCTGGTTGACGTCGAGCGTGGAGTTGGTCGCGCCGCTGATGATCGACTGGGCGGCGTCGCTCAGCGCACTGTTTGCGCTGGCGGTGGTGTTCGTGATCGTGCTTGCCATGAAAGAAGTCCGTTCGTTCCGGTGCGTCGAGTCGACGGAGCGCGCGAATGCGCAGCCATGCTTTCATTACGGCAAGCTTTCATGAAACTTAATGAAAGAATTGAAAAGAATTTGAAAAGATTTGCCTCGTCCTCGCGGCGGCGGCCGGCCGCCCGCCTCAGACGTGCTCGGGGAAGCCCGAGCGGCCTTGCGTGAGATCGGTCAGCGTGCTGCGCGCGGCGTCCACGGCGGTGGCGGGCAGCTGGATCGTGAGGCGCACGGTCATGGCGTATTGGCTTTCCACGAGCGTGAACTGCGCCTGATCGATCCAGTGACGCACGCGGGTTTCGTCGGGGTAGCCGAGTTCGACCGTGAGGCGCGCCTGCGCGATGCGCTCGACGCGCGCGGCCCCCTGCAGGGCAGTGGCGATGGCGTCGGTATAGGCGCGCACGAGGCCGCCCGCGCCGAGCTTCACGCCGCCGTAGTAGCGCACCACGGCCGCGAGCACGCCGTCCAGGTCGTGATGGCGCAGCACTTCGAGGATTGGGCGCCCGGCGGTGCCGGAGGGCTCGCCGTCGTCGGACATGCCGGACTGGCCGCCCGCGAGCAGGGCCCAGCAAACGTGCGTGGCAGTGGGATGTTCGTCGCGCAGAAGGCGGATTTCAGCCATGGCCGCTTCACGGTCGGCCACGGGAATGGCGTGCGCGATGAAGTGGCTCTTGCGGATCTCGAGTTCCGCGGTGACGGGATGGGCGAGGGTGAAGGTCGGCACAGGCGGGTTGGCACGGCAGGCGAAACCACCATGTTAGCCGATGCGCACCGACCGGATTTCGACGTCCGGCCCCATATCTTGCCAGTTTGTGTAATGGTGCTTTGCGCGGGATGCTAGTGACGCCCTGGCTTTCAGGCCGGATAATGCTCGGCATGACGGATCTAGCTCTGGCTGGAGCGAAGCCGAACTCCTCATTCGGTGATCCGTCATAGTCCTTTCTCTCGCGGCGCCGTTGCGGCCGACGCGAATCCCCAAGCGCCCAGAAGCCAAAAAAATCCCCGGTCGGACTGAGTCACGACCGGGGGTCACAAGGCTCGCCTGTTCTCAAGAGGCAATCCCACATTACGTCCGCAAAATTGCGTCCGCAATCGGAAAAAAAACCTGGTGCGCTTCGCGTTCGACGCGCGCTAGTGTTCTCACGGGTGCCAAAAAAAATCCCGGCCATCGCTGGCCGGGCAATGAGAATACACCGTGCGCTCCGGGGAACGAAACGCCCGACAACGTTACTAGCGGGCCGTGCGACCGGCAACACTTTCGCATTACCTTCAATTACTGACGTATGGCTTTCTGGCTGCGCCCCGCGCACGGCGCGGCGGGCTGGAATGGCCGTGTGACGGGCATTGTGAATATATTATTTCGCATGCCGAACGATATTTGTGCCTGAGTACGCAGATGGCTGAGTAAGGTGCTGAAATGCGCCGAGGCCGATCTCCCCTGGGGAAGACCGGCCTCGGTGTGCCACCTTCGGCGCCGCCAGGGAAGGCGGCCCGTCGATCACGCGTACGTCACGCGGATCAGTAACGCGGCGGGGGCGGCGGACGATGGTCGCCGTCACGATAGTGCGGGGGGCCCGGATCGTGCGGATGATGGTGCATCCACTCGTCGTGCGCCCAGTAACGGTGGCCGTCCCAATAACGGTCATCGTGCCAGCCGATCGAGACATGCGCGTCCACCGGCATCATGTGCGGTTGGCCGTATTGCGGCGCCGATTCGGCACGCAGCCCATACGGTGCGGATTGAGCGAAGGCGCTCGATGCGCCCATCAATGCGCCGCCGGCGATCAGTGCTGCGGCGATGGCGCGGGCGGGGGTCTTCCAGCTCTTGGTATTCATGAGTTACCTCCTCTTTGGTTGCGTCGTCAGTCACGCGGCATCGGGATGCCTTTGTGTTGCGACCACGGATCAAAGCTTATCGGCCCGAAGCGGAGGAAAACGTGACACCTTGTAAGCTTTCGTTTCATACGATTCTTCATGCCCGAAGGGCCGTATTGACAGTTGGCCCTTGATGCAGAAAGGATTAAGCGCCGCGCCTGACAATCGCAAACCGGTCCCGCACGGTCGCGTTGTCAACTGGCGTTACATTCGGGCGGCGCGGGCCGCCCGAATGCGTCACCTGTACCGGCCGGCGGGTGCCGGTGTCGTTTTTACCGAGGTGTTTTCGGCGCGTCTTGCGTGCCGGCCAGATCGATGGCGCTTTGCGAACCTAGTTGCGCGCGCAACTCATATTTCTGGATCTTGCCCGTGGCCGTGCGCGGCAGTTCGCCAAAGCGCACGGCGCGCGGCACCTTGAAGTGCGCGAGAAAGAGCCGGCAGTGCGCGATGATTTCCTCGGCCGTGACGCTCGCGCCAGGCCGCAATTCGACGAACGCGCAAGGCACTTCTCCCCACTTCGGGTCGGGCATCGCCACGACGGCGGCGAGCGCGACGGCAGGGTGGCGATACAGCGTGTCCTCGACTTCGATGCTCGAGATGTTCTCGCCACCCGAGATGATGATGTCCTTGCTGCGATCGGTAATGCGCACGTAGCCGTCGGGCGTCATCACGCCGAGGTCGCCCGTATGGAACCAGCCGCCGCGGAACGCCTCTTCGGTCGCGCGCTCGTTTTTCAAATAGCCCTTCATGCAGATGTTGCCGCGGAACATGATCTCGCCGAGCGTTTCGCCGTCGGCGGGCACGGGCTCCATTGTCTGCGCATTGCGCACGCTCACGCCGCTTTGCAGGTGATAGCGCACGCCCTGGCGGGCGGCGAGGCGCGCCTGTTCCTCTTCGGGCAGCGTCTGCCAGCGCTCCTGCACCGCGCACACGGCAGCGGGACCGTACACCTCGGTCAGACCGTACACATGCGTAAGCTCGATGCCGATCGCCTTCATCTTCGCGATCACGGCCGGCGGGGGCGGCGCGCCGGCGACCATCGTGCGCACGGTGTGTGCGATGCCCTCGCGATACTCGGCGGGGGCGTCGGCGAGCGCGCCCTGCACGATGGGCGCGCCGCAATAGTGCGTGACGCGCTCGCTGCGAATGAGGTCGAACACGAGTTTCGCGTCGAACTTGCGCAGGCATACGTTGACGCCTGCGCGCGCGGCGACGGTCCACGCGAAGCACCAGCCGTTGCAGTGAAAGAGCGGCAGCGTCCAGAGGTACACGGCGTGCTTGGGCATGTCCCACTCGAGGATGTTGCTCACCGCGTTGAGGTACGCGCCGCGATGGTGATAGACCACGCCCTTGGGGTCGCCCGTCGTGCCCGAGGTGTAGTTCAGCGCAATCGCGTCCCATTCGTTGCTCGGCGTCACCCAGGCATACTCGGGATCGCCCTGTTCGAGGAACGCTTCGTAGTCGGTCGCGCGCGGGAAGAACTCAGGGTCGGCGGGCGCGATGTCGGCCACGCTGATGATCTTGAGGTTGGGGAATTCGAGCGCCGCACGTTGCGCGAGCGCCGCGAATTCGGTATCGACGATCAGCGCTTTCGCTTCGCCATGGCGCAACATGAACAGCATGGTTGCGACATCGAGCCGCGTGTTGAGCGTATTGAGCACCGCACCGAGCATGGGCACGCCGAAATGCGCCTCGACCATTGCGGGGATATTGGGCAGCAGCGCCGCCACCGTGTCGCCGCGGCCGATGCCCGCTTGCGCGAGCGCGCTCGCGAGCCGCCGCGTGCGCGCATACGTTTCGCGCCAGGTGCGGCGGACGTCGCCATGGACCACGGCGAGGCGCTCGCCATAGACTTCGGCCGCGCGGGCGATGAAATCGATTGGCGTGAGCGGCACATAGTTGGCTTCGCGTTGTGCGAGCCCTTCTTCGTACGGGTGCAACATGGCGGTGTCTCCGGTGTCGATCGCCGATGCCGGCTCGAAAGCCGTGCCGCGGCGTGTCGCAGGTTTGTAGGTATGATTCGCGCTACCGTAGCAGGGCCGCGCACGCCAGTCTGTCGCCGGCGCGACAGAGCGGGCCGCGAGAGCGCTGCAACTCACGGTCCGCTCGACAATATCGACCCAAAGATTGACCTAACTCCAGGAAAGCGCGATGTCGCAATCCATTATGCCCCCGGACGGGACACCGCCCGCCCGCGATTCGTGGCGCGAAGGCGAGCGCATCGACGCAGCGAATATCGCGCGTCTCGCCGCCTTGTTCGAGCGCTGCGTGTGGTTTCGCGCGCTCGCGCCCGAGCATCGCGAGTGGGTGCTGGCGTCCTCGCATGCCCAGGGCTATGCCGCGGGCGCGATCGTCGCCGCGCGCGAAGCTCCCTCGGACTGGTGGCTCGGCGTGAGTTCGGGCCTCGTGAAGCTGGCGATTTTCAATGCTTCAGGGCGCGGCTGCACATTTTCGGGTGTGCCGCATGGCGGCTGGTTCGGCGAGGGGAGTGTGATCAAGCGCGAGCCGCGCAAGTACGACGTGATCGCGCTGCAACCTTCGCTCGTCATGGCCGTCGCCACCGAGACGTTCCACCGCCTCATGGACTGCAGCCTGCCGTTCAACCGCTTCGTGATCCATCAGCTCAACAATCGCATGGGCGAGTTCATTGCGCTGATCCAGAACAGCCGTCTGCTCGACGTCGATGCGCGCGTTGCGCAGTCGCTCGCGCAGATGTTCAATCCCGACCTTTACCCCGAAACGGGGCGCGCGCTCGACATCTCGCAGGAGGAGATCGGCATGCTGGCGGGCGCGTCGAGGCAACGGATCAACCAGGCCCTGCAGACGCTCGAGCGCCAGGGGCTCGTCGCGCTCTCCTATAACCGCGTGGACGTGCTCGATCTCGACGGGCTGCGCGCGTTTGGCCGCGACCAGATTTGAGGACCGCAGAAGTCCTTATCAATCTTGCGAGGAATAGAAGACTCTCTCCTGCGTAAGCCGGTTTTTATGCGTGGCCGCGCTACGTAGACTTTGCTCATCGAGTTCATACGGAGAGCAAGGTGAAGAACGTAATGCTACGCGCGGCGCTGGTTTCGATGATGGCGATCGTTCCGGCGGTGTCGTTTGCCCAGGCCAACAGTACGCAAAACGCCGCGCAAAACGGCCCGGTGACGCGCGCCCAGGTACTGCAGGAATTGGTCGATCTGGAGTCGGTGGGCTACAACCCGGCTTCGGCGAATGACGTCAACTATCCGGAAGATGTGCAAAGCGCCATGCACAGGCTTGCCGAAAAGCGCGCCAACGAAGCGCGCCTCGCGCAGGCGCGCCAGCAGCAAGAACAGGTCGCGCAGTCGGGTTACGGTGCGCCGCCCGCGCAGAACGGCGAAGCCGGTGCGGCCGCCGCGGTGTCAGGCAGCGAGCCGCCGCCCGCTTATCGCCACCATTGATTGCGACGCTAACCGCGCCCAGAGCCAGGCTTCGCGCCGTTCGCGCCCTTGGCGCTCTCGGGTGCGGCCGCGACATCGGGTGGCACGCCGAGCAGTTGCAGCGTGCCTGCCGTCACACCGGAGAACACCGGTCCCGCGACCGTGCCGCCATAGAACGCCTTGCCCGCAGGGTCGTCGATCATCACCGCCACGATCACGCGCGGCGCGCTCATCGGCGCCATGCCCACGAAGAGCGCGCGATAGCGGTTCTTCGCGTAGCCCGCGCCGATCTGCTTGCGCGCGGTGCCCGTCTTGCCGCCCACCCGATAGCCATCCACGTTCGCGGCGCGCCCCGTGCCGCCGTCGCTCGTCGCCATTTCGAGCATCTTGCGCATGGCGGCGGCCGTGGCCGGTGTCGTGACCGCGCGCGTGGCCAACGCCGTTGAACTGCCCGCGCCCGCTGGCGCATCGCGCAGCAGCGTGACCGGATGCAGCGTGCCGTCGCCGGCGTAGGCCGTGTAGATCTGCGCCATCTGCAGCAGCGAAGTGGAAAGGCCGTAGCCATATGCCATCGTCGCCTGTTCGATGGGGCGCCAGCGCGCCCACGGCCGCACGCGGCCAGGCGCCACGCCCGGGAACGTGACACCGGGCTTCTGCCCGAGTCCGTACTCCTGATACTTGTCCCAGATGGTTTGCGCGGGAAGATTCAGCGCGAGCTTGGCGAGTGCGATGTTGCTCGACTTCTGGATCGCTTCGGCCACGGTCATGCGGCCGTGGTTGGACGTGTCGTGGACCGTCGCGGGGCCGATGCGGTAGGTGCCCGGCGAGGTGTCGATGATCGTGTTCGCGTTGACCTTGCGCAGGTCCATGGCCAGCGAAACGACCACGGGCTTGATGGTCGAGCCGGGCTCGAACGTGTCGACCACGGCGCGGTTGCGCAGCTGCTTGCCCGTGAGACGCGCGCGGTCGTTCGGATCGAACGACGGCCAGTTCGCGAGCGCGAGGATCTCGCCGTTCTGTGCGTCGAGCACGACGACGCTGCCCGCTTCCGCATGGTTTTTCGCCACGGCAGCCTTGAGCTGCGTGTACGCGAGCTGCTGCACGCGACGGTCGATGGTGAGTTGCACGGTGTCGCCGTTGCGCGGCTGCACACGTTCGCGCGGCTCGGAGACGACGCGCCCGAGCCGGTCGCGGATCACCTCGCGCTGCCCCGGCGTGCCGCGCAGGCGCGCGTTCGCCGCAAGTTCGATGCCTTCCTGGCCGGCGTCTTCGATATCGGTGAAGCCCACCACGTGCGCGGCCGATTCGCCTTCGGGGTAATAGCGCTTCGAGTCGGCGATCAGGGTGATGCCGCCCGTGCCCATCTCGTCGATGTGCTCGGCGGTGCTAGCGTCCACCTGGCGCTTGAGCAGCACAAAGGAGCGGTCGCCGGCCACACGCCGCTCCACTTCCGCGAGCGGCATGTCGAGCAGGCGCGCGAGCGGCGCGTGCGCGGCGGCGTCGAGCACGCGCGGGTTCACCCAGACTTCGAAGGTCGCGAGGCTCACGGCCAGCAGCGCGCCGTTGCGATCGACGATGCGCCCGCGCATGGCGTCGAGCTCCAGCGTGCGCTGGTAGCGCTTTTGGCCCTGCTTCACGTAAAAGCCGTGATTGGCGATTTGAATCCAGAACGCGCGCCCGGCCAGCGCAGCGAACGCCGCGAACGTGATGAACACGATGAACTTCGAGCGCCACGCGGGCAGGCGCGGCGCAAGCATCGGGTGGCGGGTCGCGGCCGCGTGCGGGTCGCGCGGCGGTTTCCTGGAGCGGATCATCGGCAAGGCGGGGTGGCTTGGCAGAATTACATTGTAAACATGATGTAATTGAATTGAAATGATAGGTGCGCGCGGCCGCGAGACGACTGGGCGCGCGTTGCGCGCCGTCATGCGGCGCGGGGGAGCGGGAGGGGCGTAAAGCAAACCGGGCCGCGAAAGCGGCCCGGAGGGAAGGGGGAGCGCGCGGCGGCGAAGTCGCGCCGCGGCGGGCAGAACGAGTTAAGCGTGCATCGGCAAGCGGAAGCTCGCGATCGACTCGCGCAGCACGCTCACCTGATCCTTGAGCGAATGGGCGGCGGCGGCGGCCTCTTCCACGAGCGCCGCGTTCTGCTGCGTCACCTGATCCATCTCGCCCACGGCGCGGTTGACCTGCTCGATGCCGGCGCTCTGCTCGCGCGACGCGTTGCTGATCTCTTCGAGGATCTCGTGCACGCGTCGCACCGACTGCACGATCTCGGTCATCGTCGAGCCCGCGTTGGTCACGAGCTGCTGGCCTTCGGTCACGGTGCCGGTCGACTTTTCGATCAGCGCCTTGATCTCCTTGGCGGCGGTGGCGGAGCGCTGCGCGAGGCTGCGCACTTCGGCGGCCACCACCGCGAAGCCGCGGCCCTGTTCGCCGGCGCGCGCCGCTTCCACGGCCGCGTTCAGTGCGAGGATGTTGGTCTGGAACGCAATGCCGTCGATCACACCGATGATGTCGCCGATCTGCTGCGAGCTCGTCGTGATGTCGCCCATGGTGCGCACCACGTCGTCGACCACGGCGCTGCCGCGCGTGGCGACGTCGGCGGCCTGGCTCGCGAGCGACGCCGCATGCTGGGCGCTATCCGCGTTCTGTCGCACGTTCGCCGTCATCTGATCCATGCTCGATGCGGTCTGCACGAGCGCCGCCGCCTGTTCCTCGGTGCGCTGCGAGAGATCCGTGTTGCCCGCCGCAATCTCGTTGGCGCCCACGTTGATGTTTTCCGCGCCGCTGCGCACGCGCGAGACGGTTTGCACGAGCGCCGTCTGCATCGTTGCGAGCGCACGCATCAGGCTCGCCTCGTTCGTGCCCTGCACTTGCAGGCGCAGCGTGAGGTCGCCCTGGGCGATACGGTTGGCTGCGTCCACTGCGCCTTCCAGCTCGCCGCCGATGCTGCTGCGCACGCTCTTCACCACGAGCACCATCACCGCGGTGGCGGCGGCACCCAGCAGGAAGGTCACGCCAAGCCAGCGCAGCAGGCTGTCGAAGAACTCGGCGCGTACGTCGTCCATGTACATGCCCGTCACGATCACCCAGTCCCACGGCGCGAAGCGTCGGCCGTAGCTCGTCTTGGGCACCGGTTCGCTGTGGCCGGGCTTGGCCCACAGGTAGTCGAGGAAGCCGCCATTCGGGCCGCTCGCCGCGCTCACGAGTTCGGTGAAGACGTGGGTGCCGGCGGGGTCGGTGAAGTCGGTGAGCTTCTTGCCGTTCAGCTCCGGCTTGATCGGGTGCATCAGCATGACCGCATTCGAGTCGTTGATGCTCAGATAGCCGTCCGAGCCGTAGCGGATCGAACCGATCACGGCGAGCGCCTGCTTTTGCGCGTCGGCTTCGGGCATGACGTTGCGTTGCGAGAGGCCGTAGTAGTAGTTCGTCACGCTCATCGCTTCTTCAACGAGCGTCGTGAGTTGCGCGCGCCGCTCGCGGACCATCGCCTCGCGGCTTTGCCAGGCGCCAAAGGCGACGATCAGCAGCAGGCCGATCCAGAGGATCGCGATCATCGAGCGGAGCTTCTTGTTGAGTGTCATCTTCTGCATGGTCGGTCGGGTATTCCAGAGAGGCTGCACGGCGGGCACAACGCAGGGGGAGAAACGAGGCCGTCTGTGTGTGTTTACGGCCCCCGCAAACGTGCGCGAGACCCAGGGGGAACCCTGCTTAGGCAGTGTTTCTTCATACAAATCAACGATCTTTGATCTGGCTCATAAGCGCGCATGTGACGCCGCGCTGAAACCCACGCGAAAACGCCGACAAAAGCCACAAATTTCACTGTATCTCCATGATTTGCCACTCTTTGTGGTGATCGACTGCGGATAGGAATCATTTCCGATATAGTCGCGACTTTGCACCCGGCCGGCCCGACTTCGAGGCCTGCGATGAGGCCGGGATGAAGGACTTTTCCCAACGATGCGACGCGCACGGCGCAGCCCCCGCTGCCGCCCTCATGACGTCCACTGGAGTAACAAGAATGAACGCACGCGAACCCCTGGTCCCCGCCGCTGTAGCCACCTCGCGCAGCGCGCGGCTGCGCCAGATGCTGACCAGCAACGAACTCGAATTCCTGATGGAAGCGCACAACGGCCTTTCCGCACGCATCGCGCGCGAGGCGGGCTTCAAGGCGATCTGGGGCTCGGGCCTCTCGATCTCCGCGCAGTTCGGCGTGCGGGACAACAACGAGGCGAGCTGGACCCAGGTGGTCGACAACCTCGAATTCATGGCCGACGCCAGCGACCTGCCGATCCTGCTCGACGGCGACACCGGCTACGGCAACTTCAACAACGTGCGCCGTCTCGTGCGCAAGCTGGAGCAGCGCGGCATCGCCGGTGTCTGCATTGAAGACAAGGTGTTCCCGAAGACCAACAGCTTCATCGGCGGCGAAGCGCAACCGCTCGCCGACATCGACGAATTCTGCGGCAAGATCAAGGCCGGCAAGGACTCGCAAACCGACGAGCACTTCTCGATCGTCGCGCGTGTGGAGGCGCTGATCGCGGGCTGGGGCATGGACGAAGCGCTCAAGCGCGCCGAAGCGTATCGGCAGGCTGGCGCGGATGCGATCCTCATCCACAGCAAGCTTTCGAAAGCTGACGAGATTCTCACGTTCGCGCGCGAGTGGGCGGGCCGCGGCCCGCTCGTGATCGTGCCGACCAAGTACTACAGCACGCCGACCGACGTGTTCCGCAAGGCGGGCATCAGCACGGTGATCTGGGCGAACCATCAGATCCGCGCGGCCGTTTCGGCCATGCAGGCCGTCACGAAGACGATTTACGAAACGCAAACGCTCGTCGATGTCGAAGACCGGATTGCTACGGTCAACGAAATTTTCCGATTGCAGGACGCCGACGAATACTCGGAAGCCGAGGACCGTTACCTTTCCGCTTCGTCGCGCGGCGCGGGCTCGGCGATCGTGCTGGCCGCGAGCCGCGGTTCGGGCCTCGACGCCTACACGGAAGACAAGCCCAAGGTCATGCTGCCCGTGGCGGGCAAGCCGCTGCTGCGCTGGCTCGTTGATGCGTTCAAGAAGCAGTCGGTCAACGACATCACCGTGGTGGGCGGCTACAAGGCCGAAGCCATCGACACCGCGGGCATCAAGCTCGTGCGCAACGAGCGCTACGCGCAAACGAACGAACTCGCTTCGCTCGCGTGCGCGGTTGGCGCGCTCGACAACGACACGGTGATTTCGTACGGCGACCTCGTGTTCCGCAGCTACATCCTGCGCGATCTCGTGGAAAGCGAAGCGGACTTCAGCGTGGTGGTGGATTCGTCGCCTGACTCGGAGAACAGCAGCACGCGCGACTTCGCATGGTGCTCGGCCGCCGACGAACGCGACCTGTTCGGCAACAAGGTGTTCCTCGAGCGGGTGGCGAGCGAACCGGCCGCGAACGGCTCGGCGGCGCATGGCCGCTGGATCGGTCTCGTGAACGTGCGCGGCGCGGGCCGCGCGAAGCTCGCGAAGAAGCTCGCGCAACTGCAAACGCGCGCCGATTTCGACACGCTCGACATGCCTGCGCTGCTCAACGCGCTGATCGCAGACGGCGAGAAAGTCGAAGTGCAATACGTGCACGGCCACTGGCGCGGTGTGAACGACCTCGAAGACTTCCGCCGCGCGGGCGATTTCGCCCATGCGCAAACGCCGCTGGGCGCGGAGGGCCAGGCATGATCGAAGCCGCACAGTTCGTCGAAGCGGCGCGCTCGCGCGGCTTCGAGTGGTACGCAGGCGTGCCGTGCTCGTACCTCACGCCGTTCATCAACTACGTGCTGCAAGACGACTCGCTGCACTACGTGAGCGCGGCCAACGAAGGCGACGCGGTCGCGGTCATCGCGGGCGTGGCGCTCGCGGGCAAGCGCGGCATCACGATGATGCAGAACTCGGGCCTCGGCAACGCCGTGAGCCCGCTCACTTCGCTCACGTGGACGTTCCGTTTGCCGCAACTGCTGATCGTGACGTGGCGCGGCCAGCCGGGCGTCAGCGACGAACCGCAGCACGCGTTGATGGGCCCTGTCACGCCGCAGATGCTGGAAACGATGGAAATTCCGTGGGAGACGTTCCCCACGGAAGCGGATCAGATCGCGGCGGCGCTCGACCGCGCCATCAGGCACATGGACGAAACGGGCCGCCCGTATGCGCTCGTCATGCAGAAGGGTAGTGTGGCGCCCTACGAACTCAAGGGCGGCGGCGCCATGCCGGCAAAGCATGCGCTGCCCGTCGCGCAGACAAAGTGGACCGGAAGGACGCCTGATCAACTGGCCACGCGTCAGCAGGCGCTCGAGCGCGTGATCGCCGCGACGCCTGCCGAGTCGACGGTGGTCGTCGCCTCGACGGGTTTCTGCGGCCGCGAACTCTACGCGCTCGACGACCGCTCGAACCAGCTTTACATGGTGGGCTCGATGGGCTGCGTCACGCCGTTCGCGCTCGGCTTCGCGCTCGCGCGGCCCGACCTGAACGTGGTCGCGCTAGACGGCGACGGCGCGGCGCTCATGCGCATGGGCGTGTTCGCCACGCTCGGCGCCTATGGCCCCGCGAACCTCACGCACGTGCTGCTCGACAACGGCGCGCACGACTCGACGGGTGGCCAGGCCACCGTGTCGGGGCAGGTGTCGTTCGCGAACGTGGCTGCCGCGTGCGGTTACGCGGACGCCGTGGAAGGCGACGACCTCGCGACGCTCGACAGCGTGCTCGCCGCCGCGCGCGAACGCGCGAAGGGCGCTTCGGGTGTCGCAGGCACACGCTTCGTAGGCCTGACGATTCGCCGCGGCACGCCCGACGGCCTGCCGCGCCCCACGATCACGCCGCCCGATGTGAAGACGCGCCTCATGCGCCACATCGGCGCGCTCGCTTACGAGTCTGCCAAATAAGGAATTCACGATGCTGCTGCTCAACCCCGGCCCGGTCACGCTGACCGAACGCGTGCGCCAGAGCCTTCTCCAGGAAGACCTGTGCCATCGCGAAAGCGAGTTCTTCGACGTGCAGGAAGAGGCGCGCACGCGTCTTGTGGGCGTCTACGATCTCGACCCCGCGCAGTGGCAGGCCGTGCTCATGACGGGTTCCGGCACGGCTGCGGTCGAAAGCATGATCTCGACACTCGTGCCTGCGACCGGCAAGCTGCTGATCGTCGAAAACGGCGTGTATGGCGAGCGCATTACGGCCATCGCGAAGCAGTACGGCATTGCGCATGAGGTCGTCAAGCACGACTGGATGCGGGCGCCGGACCTCGCGCGCATCACGGCCGCGCTCGACGCCGACAAGGCGATCACGCACGTTGCGATCATCCATCACGAAACGACCACGGGCCGCCTGAACGATCTGCGCGCGTTGGGCGAAGCGTGCCGCGCGCGCGGCGTGCAGATGCTCGTGGACGGCGTGAGCAGCTTCGGTTCCGAAGCGATCGATTTCGGCGACGCGAGCATCGCGGCGGTGGCCGCGACGGCGAACAAGTGCCTGCACGGCGTGCCGGGCGCGGCCTTCGTGGTGGTGCGCCGCGCGGCGCTCGCACAGGCGCATAGCCGCACGTACTATCTCGACCTCAAGCGTCTTGCCACGCTGCAGGATCAGCGCAACACGCCGTTCACGCCTTCCGTGCACGCGTATTACGCGCTCGTCGAGGCGCTGCGCGAACTCGCCGATGAGGGCGGCTGGCAGGCGCGTCACGCGCGCTATGCGGCGCTTTCGGAGCAAGTGCGTGCGGGGCTCGCCGCGCGCGGCATGGAGAGCGTGCTGCCGAAAGATGAATCGTCGGTCGTGCTGCGCGCGTTCCGCCTGCCCGCAGGCGTCGATTATCCGTTGCTGCATGACGCGCTCAAGGCGCGCGGTTTCGTGATCTATGCAGGGCAGGGCGGCTTATCGGCGGAACTGTTCCGCATTTCGACGATGGGTGACATTCACGCCGCCGATGTCGAGCGCTTGCTCGCGGCGTTCGATGAAGTGACGCGCTGAACGTAAGCATGGCGAGCTAGCGGTTTCGAGCCCGTCCGCAAAAAAGGCCTTGCAGCGAGTGATCGTTGCAAGGCCTTTTGTTTTGTCACGCACGTTTGTTTGCGGATCAGTTCGTGGCGCGCTCGCGCGTGCCGATCGTGCTGGCCGTCCTGGTTTGCTTCGCGGGCTTGCGCCGCGCACGCGCTTTCTTGAGCCAGATGAGCACGCCGGTCACGCTGAGCATCGCCACGACGAGACCGGTGAAGCTGACGGCGATACGGCCCGGCAGCCCGGCGATGCGTCCCGAGTGCAACGGAAACTGCGCCTGAAGGAAGATGTCGCCAGCGCTGCCTTTGCCGGGAATCTGCCTGCCGAGCACTTCGCCCGTGCGCGCGTTCATCATGAGCCAGGCGTTGCCGAGGCCCGCGTCGCCGTGATCCATGCCGGGTGCGTAGTAGCCCACGCCATACACGCCGGACGTGGGCAGCCCGAAGAGTCCGCCGGGCGGCGCCGTGATGCCTTCGCGGCGCCCCACGTCGGCGGCTTCGCTCACGATACGTTCGCGCGCGGTCGTGGCCTCTGCGGGCGTGAGCGCGGGGCCAGGCGCCACGATGCGGAACGGGTCCGGCGCGAGCGTCGAGAAAACCGACACCACCGGGCGCACGACCTGCGCGCCGAGATTCATCGAAATGGACGTGACAGCCACCACGATCAGGAGTCCCCAGAGCCACACGCCGCCCGAGCGGTGCAGGTCGAAGGTGAGCGCATAACCGCCGCGCTTCACGCGAAACGCGAGCGACTTGCGCCAGCTTTTCAGGCTCGGGAACGCGAGCACGATTGCGATGAAGCCGTCGAGCAGCCACACGATCCCCACCACGCCCATCGTCCAGACGCCGAAGTCGATGCCCATCTTCGTCGGCATGAACAGCGTGTAGTGGAGCTGGTAGAGGAACGGAATCAGGTTCTGGCGCGCAAGCGATGCCTTGCCCCACATGCGGCGCCCTTGCTCTTGACCCGTTACGGGGTCGAGTGCGACCTGGTTGAAGTCGAGCGCGTAGGGCGCCTCGCTTGCAGGATCGACGCGCGGCGCCACCAGCGCGATCCAGGTATGGCCGGGCTCGACGGCAAGCGGCATGAAGGTTACGACCGCGTGCGGTTCCTCGGCCTCGAGGCGCTTGGCGAGTTCGAGCGCAGGCAGCGGCGTGCCAGGCGTCGCGCTACGGAAGAACGACGGGTTGAGCAGCGCGTCGAGTTCGTGGTCCCACGCGATCACCGCGCCGGTGAGTCCGGCGAGGAACAGGAAGGCGGCGGTGCCAAGACCGAACCAGCGGTGCAGGCGGACCAGCAGCGGTCTCATGCGAAACCTCGGTTCGCCCGCCAGCGTGCGCGGGCGAACGCGATGACGATTGGGCTCACGGAAATCTTGAAAAATACTGCAAATAGGAATCGTTTGCATTCTACGGATCGACCGTCGAAGGCGCAAGCTTTGCGAAAGGCAGGGATATGGGGACGGAAGAAGGGCGGGGTGCGCAGGAAGCGCCGCGGCGCGTGCGAGCCGTCGTCGCGAGCGCCGCTACGGCCGTGAGGTGAGATGCCCGGCGCTGGCGGCCGGGTGTGCCATCAGCCGGTCAGACGGGGTCCTTGTCCGGCGGGCCCTCGGGCTGCTGGGGTTCGTCGTTGTGATGGCCCGGCGCCGGCGGGCTGAGCGGGTCGCGTTCGGGGTCCCGTGTCGGATCGGCGAGCGGATCGGGAAGCGGATTCGTGTGCGAGCAGATCATCGCGAGGTCCTCTTGCGCTAAAGCGGACGGCTGGAAGGTGCGCGTCAGCTTATAGCCTAGGCGATCGTTTGCATGCCAGGCACTCGCAATTGAACAATCGAACCATCTCAGCGCGTGGTGCGCCGGATCAAAGCCCGTTGAGGTCGGCTGGCGTGTCGACGTCGCGCAGAATGCCGGGGTCGTCGACTTCGACGCGCGTGAGCGGGTGCGCATTCAGCAGGGCGCGTGCGCCCGCGTCCCCATCGAGCGCGACGAGCGCTGCGCGATGCGGGTAGCCGAAGCCCACGGGATGTCCGCGCTGCCCGCGATAGAACGGTGCGACGAGCGATGCGCCGTCGTCCAGCGCACGCGCCACAGCTTCGATCGATGCGACGGCAATGCAGGGCATGTCGGCCAGCGCGACGATCCAGCTTTCCGCGTCATGATCGGTTTCCACGCCGGCAGCGAGGCTCGCGCCCATGCCGCGCGCGGCGTCGGGCGCGAACACGACGTCGCAGCCCGCGTCGTTGAGCACGTGCGCGAGCGTTTCCGCCCCGGGACGCACCACGGCGATCACTTTGGGCACGACACGCAGCAGCCGTTGCGCGGACTCGCGCGCGACGCATGTGCCTTCCGGGAGAGGGGCGAGGAGTTTGTTGCGCAGACCGTTGGGATCGAAGCGCGAGCCGGTGCCGGCGGCGAGCAACACGCCGGTGGCGAACGAAGCATAGGCCATGGGTGTGAACGCCCGCGAAGAGGGGGAGCAGTGATTGTGCGGCGCAAGCGCGCGCGAGGCAAGCCCCGCCCGCGCTATTTGCCTTGCGCCGCAAGGATTAGCCGCTCATGCACTATGCGGGTGCAGGATCGTCATTGCAGGCCGCACAGTGCCGGTCATACGAGCGAATTCATCTGCGGAACGACCTTGTCGAGCGTGATCGGCAAATCGCGCACGCGCACGCCGGTGGCGTGATACACGGCGTTTGCAATGGCCGCAGGCACGCCGGTTATGCCGATCTCGCCGATGCCGCGCACGCCGAGCGGATTGAAGCGCAGATCCGGCTCGCCCACGAACAGCACGTCCAGCTCGCGGATATCCGCGTTCACGGGCACGTGATACTCCGCGAGATTGTTGTTCGCAATGCGGCCCATGCGCGTGTCGAAAAGCCCCTCTTCGTGCAGGGCCGTGCCCACGCCCCACACCATGCCGCCCATCAACTGGCTGCGCGCGGTCTTTTCGTTGAGCACGCGCCCTACGTCGTACGCGCCGACGATGTGCGCCACGCGTATGGTTCCCGTATCGGCATCGACATGCACTTCGGCGAACACCGCGCCGAATGAGTGAAACGCGTACTGCTGCTTTTCCGCGCCGGGCCTGGTCGCGACCTGCGCCTCCAAAGGCTGTCCGCCCGCGCGTGCGATGACGGCGGCGGCCGGATCGCGGCGCGAGCGGTCGCTGCGGCTCACGACCCAGCCGTCCTGCACGCTCACGTCCTCGGCGGCGAGACCGTAGACGGGCGAGCCGCGGTCCGCGCGCGCGAGCGCGACGAGCTTGTCGCGCACGGCGGTGCACGCGGCCTGCACGGCGGGCGAGACGCTCGCCGCCGACTGCGAGCCGCCCGAAACCGGTGCTTGCGGCAAGGTCGAATCGCCCAGCGCAAAGTGGATGCGACTGGGCGGGAAGCCGAGCGCGTCGGCGGCCACCTGGGTCATCACCGTGTAAGTGCCGGTGCCGATGTCCTGAGTGCCCGACGCGACCATCGCAGTGCCGTCGGGCAAGATACGCGCCACGGCGGCGGCTTCGCTGCGATTCGCGGGGTAGGTCGCGCTGGCCATGCCAAGGCCGATGAGCGTATTGCCGTTGCGCATGGCGCGCGGCGTGGCGATGCGCCGCGACCAGTTGAAGCGTTGCGCGCCCGTTTCATAGCATTGGCGCAGCGCTTTCGACGACCACGGCTTGCCGTCCTGCGGCTCGCTTTCGGCGTAATTCTTCAGGCGCAGCGCAACCGGGTCCATCTTCAGCTGCCACGCCAGTTCGTCCATGGCGGATTCGAGCGCGAACGAGCCCGTGGTTTCACCGGGCGCGCGCATGAAGGTCGGCGTGCCGACATTCAGGGGTACGACACGATGGCTCGTGCTGCAATTGGGCACCGCGTACATCATGCGCGTGATGAGGCCGGACATCTCGAGCCAGTCTTCAAACGAGGACGTGTGGGCGAGCGTGTCGTGGCGCACGCCCGTGAGCGTGCCGTCCGCGCGCGCGGCGAGCGAGAGATGCTGCTCCGTGTGCGGGCGCGAGCCGACCGAGCCGAACATTTGCGGGCGCGCGAGCGCGAGGCGCACGGGGCGCCCGGTCTGCTTCGCGGCCATTGCGCACAGGCTCACGTGCGACCACGACGACCCCTTGCAGCCGAAGCCGCCGCCGAGGAACGGCGAGATCACACGCACGTTGTCCGGCGCGATGCCGAACACGGCCGCCACTGCGTTGCGCGCGCCGCTCACGCCCTGGGTGGCGTCGTAGAGCGTGAGGTCGGGGCCGTCCCAGTGGGCCATGGTCGCGTGCGGCTCCATCGGGTTGTGGAACTGCGTGGGCGTCGTGTAGACCGCGTCGAGCCGCACCGCACCCTCGTTCATGCCGGCCTCGACGTTGCCGCGCGTCGATTCAACCGGGCGGCCCATCGGGCTTGGAGGCGCGTGCGCGTCGCCCTTCGCACGGTTGAAGTCGAGCGTGGCCTGCGTCGGCGAGTAGGCGATGTCGAGGTGACGCGCGGCATCCGTCGCGTGTTCGAGCGTGTCGGCCACGACGACCGCGACAGGCTCGTTGCTGTAGCGCACGACGTTGTCCTGCAGCAGCGTGAGGTGGCGTCCGGCGGGTGGCTTGAGCGGCGAGCGCCCGCCGTTGGGCAGGCGCATCGCGTTCTGGTACGTCATGACGAGCAGCACGCCGGGCATGGACTGCGCACGGCTCGCGTCGATCGACGCGATCGTGCCGCTCGCCATCGTGCTGGTGACGAGCACGGCATGGGCAAGCCGCGTTTGCGGGAAATCGCTCGCGTAGAGGGCGCCGCCCGTGACCTTGAGCACGCCGTCGATGCGGTCCATCGGTTGTCCGGTCAGCGTGCTCATGCGACTTCTCCGGTGTTTTGACCTTGCGTGCCGGCTGCGGCGAGCAGCGTCGAACGAATGATCGCGCGCTGCGCGAGCCCGACCTTGAAGGCATTGCCGCTCAGCGGTCTCGCCTGGGCGAGTTCCGCCGCTGCGGCTTCGCGTAGCGTCGTCGCGCTGAGTGTTTTTCCTGCGAGATGCTGCTCCGCCACGCTCGCGCGCCAGGGCCGATGCGCGACGCCGCCCAGCGCGATGCGCGCCGTGCGTATGCGGTGGCCGTCGAGTTGCAGCGCGCTCGCGACGGAGACGAGCGCGAATGCATAGCTCGCGCGGTCACGGACCTTGAGATAGTGCGAGTGCTCACTGAACAAGGGCGGGGGCAAGTCGACCGAAGTGATCAGTTCACCTGACTGAAGCGTCGTGTCGAGATCGGGCCGGTCGCCGGGCAAGCGATGAAATGACGCGAATGGAATCGAACGTTGACCACGCGGCCCGCTCACCTGCACGGTGGCGTCGAGCGCCGCGAGCGCGACGCTCATATCGGATGGATTGACGGCCACGCATTGCGCGCTGGCGCCGAGGATCGCATGCATGCGGTTGAAGCCGCCAACCGCCGCGCAGCCGCTGCCGGGCGCGCGCTTGTTGCATTGGGAGAAAGCGGTGTCGTAAAAGTACGCGCAGCGCGTGCGTTGCATGAGATTGCCGCCCACGGTCGCCATGTTGCGCAGTTGCGGCGAAGCGCCTGCGAGCAGCGCCTGCGAGAGCAGCGGGTATTGCGTGCGCACGAGCGTGTGATTGGCCGCGTCGCTGTTGCGCACGAGCGCGCCAATGCGCAGGCCGCCGTTGGGCAGCGTTTCGACTTGATCGAGCGTCTCGATGCGCGTGATGTCGATGAGCGTCACCGGATGCGCGACGCCGCCTTTCATGAGATCGAGCAGATTCGTGCCGCCGCCGATGAACACCGCGCCGGGTCGCTGCGCGGCGGCGATCGCGCCGTTCACGTCGGCGGCGCGCTGATACGAGATGGCATCCATGTTCGTGCCTCCGTGACTCAGGCGCTGGCCGTGTGCGCGTCGCGCACGGCGGCCACGATGTTGACATAGGCGCCGCAGCGGCAGATGTTGCCGCTCATACGCTCGCGTATTTCGGCGTCGCTCAGTTGCGCGGGGCGTGTGCGCACGTCGGGCGTGGCGGCGCTCGCCGTACCTGCTGTGAATTCGCTCAGGCATGCCGTGGCCGAGCACAACTGGCCCGGCGTGCAGAAGCCGCACTGGAAGGCATCGTGTTCGATAAAGGCACGCTGCACAGGACTCAGCGCTGCCGCGCCCGCGAGCCCTTCGACTGTGGTGATGCGCTGACCTTCGTGCATCACCGCGAGCGTGAGGCAACTGTTGATGCGCCGTCCTTCCACGAGCACCGTACATGCGCCGCACTGGCCGCGGTCGCAACCCTTCTTCGTGCCGGTGAGGCCCGCATAGTCGCGCAGTGCATCGAGCAGCGTGACGCGCGGTTCGATATGCAGCGCATATTCGCGGCCGTTGATATCGAGCCTGACCGGTTGCGCGGGTGCAGGCGGCGGAGCTTGCGTTGGGGCGGTGGCCGGTGGCGCGTTCTGCGCATGCAGATGAGGCGTTGCGCTCAGTGCGGCGGCGGCAGCGGCCGATTGCAGGAAGCGGCGGCGCGTGACGTCGGCGGGCGCGCGCGAGGGGGAAGCCTGGGAGGCGTCGTCGCTATCGCACGGCGCATCGAGGGGACGTTCGTTGGACATGGCGTTCTGCGGACTCCAGGATGAAGACGGAACGTGAACCGGGGACTTCAAACGCGGGACTTCAGGCGCTGGCCGCGCGGGGTTGCGCAGGGCTTTTTCGCGCAGCAGGGCGCCTCTTTCGTGCAGCAATTCCAATGCCGCGGCCGCTCGCCCGGGCATGGCAGAACTGCAAATTGCACTTCTCGAACCCGAAAGTAAAGCGCTTGCGTGTGAATTTTTCGCTGCACATTGCTTGATGGCGCAACGCTGTCCCATGACTGACGCCAGCCCGGCGCGAAGCTGGCGCAGTGGACAGAAATGCCGTGCTGCAAGAGGAAAAAAGCGTATTGAAAGATCGCGAGCGGCGATCTGTTCTGCGAGATACTACGCGCGGTCTTCCTGGAGGTAGCGATGCACGAAGGCGATCGCCATGCTGCCTTCACCAACGGCGGAGGCCACGCGCTTGACCGGGCTCAGCCGCACGTCGCCGCAGGCAAAGATGCCGGGCACGCTCGATTCGAGCAGGTAAGGATCGCGGCGGTGCGACCAGCGCCCGGCTTTCACGGCGTCGTCGCCGGTCAGCACGTAGCCGCGTTTATCGCAGGCAATCTCGGGCGGCAGCCAGCCCGTTTCCGCGTCGGCGCCAATGAACACGAACAGGCCGCCGCATTCGCGCCGGCTCACGCTTGCGCTGGCCGTGTTGAGCACGTCGATGGCGTCGAGATGCGTCTCCCCATGCACGCCGACCACTTCGGAATTCAGCACGACGCGCACATTCTCCTTGCCGGCCAGCTGCTCGACGAGATAGCGCGACATCTTGTTCTCGAGCGATTCGCCACGCACGACGAGCGTGACGGCGCGCGCATGATTGGCGAAGTACAGCGCGGCCTGTCCCGACGAATTGCCACCGCCGATCAGATACACGTCGAGTCCGTGCGTTCCGCTCGCTTCGCTGCGCGCCGCGCCGTAATAAATGCCCTTGCCGATGAAGCGGTCGAAGCCTTCGATTGCCAGGCGCCGCCACGTGACGCCCGTCGCGAGAATGAGTGTGTGCGCGCGCACCATGTCGCCGCCGTCGAGATGGACTTCGCGCGAGGCGGTATCGACACGCGCGACGGCGCGCGTGACGAGGATCTCCGCGCCGAGCCGCCTTGCCTGCTGCAATGCGCGGCTCGCCAGTTCGTCGCCGGAAATGCCGCCAGGAAAGCCCAGATAATTCTCGATGCGCGATGAGGTGCCGGCCTGGCCGCCCGGCGCTTCACGCTCCACCACAATGGTACGGAGTCCTTCCGACGCACCATAGACAGCGGCGGCAAGCCCGGCCGGGCCGCCGCCGATGATCAGCGTGTCGTACTCCGTGAGGCGTGGCTGGGTTTGCAGCCCGAGGCGTTCCGCGAGGTCGCGCGTCGCGGGGCGGCTTAGCAGCGCGCCGTCGGCGAGACGCAACGTCGGGCAGTCCTGCTCTTCGGGGCACGGCCCGCTCCAGCGCGCTTTGAGTTCGGGCGCATCGGGCGTCATCCACTCGCAGCTGATCTGGTTGCGCGCGAGGAACTGGCGCAGATTCGCGCAGGCCGGATCCCAACGCGCGCCCACGAGCGTCACCCGCGTTTTCGGCGGCTCAGCGGAAAGGCCCTGCAGGCCGCCTATGCGTTCGCGCGCGAGCGCGCCCATGCGCGTGGCGACGTCGGACGAGGCGGCGGCCAGCGAGTAGTAGTGCTGCGCATCCACGCGCATGACGCGCGAGGGCAGGGCCGCGCGATACGCGCCCGGAAAGGGCGAGCTGAGCGCGAGCGGCACCTCGCCGAAGATCGTGCCGGGCAAGCGCCACCCAAGCGTGCGCTCGACGCCGTCGAACAGCTTCACGACCTCCATTTTGCCGGACAGCACGGCATACAGCGCGCGCTCGCCGCCTTCATGCACGGCGTATTCGCCGGGATTCAGATGCAGATCCGCAGAGGTTTGGGCGAGGCGTTCGAGTTCGGCTTCGGGGAGCGTGGAGAAAAGCGGGACCGCGCGGATTTCGTCTGGGGTCAGCATGGCTTCGCAAGTAGCGGGCAGGCAGGAAACGACGATGGGACAGCGGCGCGAGGACCGTGCTTGGGTGTGGCGGCGCGGCCGTTTTTTTGACGTCTCATGCAGTATAGCTGGCGCGCATGCGGTCGCTTTCCTGGGGTTTCCTGGGTTCGCCTGGTTGTTCGTCGAAGCAATCGACTGACGAATTGTGCACGCGTTTCAATCGAGAGGATCGCTAACCATGCCGCCGGTAGTCAACGCGGCCACGGTTTCGCGCAGCCACACGAGCGCGGGGTCGGCGTGATTGCGCGGATGCCATGCCGCATGCATCGAAAAGCCGCGTGCCTCGAACGGCAGCTCGAACAGGTCCACGCGGTCCCGGTAGCGCGCGATGAGCCGGTAAGGCAGCGTCGCCACGTAATCCGTGCGTGCAAGCACCTCCGGCACGAGCGTGAAGTGCTGCACCGAGTGCGCCACGCGGCGGCGGCGGCCGAGCGCTTCGAGATGCTCGTCCATGAAGCCGAAGAAGCTCGCGCCGCTCGTTGAAACGAGCACGTGCTCGAGTGCGCAATAGCTGTCCAGGTCGAAGGCGGTGCCGCCGCGCGGGTGCCCTTTGCGCTGCGCCACGACGAAACGTTCGTCGTAGAGCTTTCTGGCCTTCAGCGTGGGCGGCACCTGCTGCGCGGAACCGAGCAGCAAGTCGATTTCGCCGCGCTCGAAACGCTCCGCGAGCGAACCGGATTCAATGGCGATGAACGCCAGCTGCAGCCCGGGCCCAGCCACGCGCGGCCATTCGATCATCAGCGGCAGGCCGAGCACGGCCACGCACTGGTCGCTCGCGGCGACCACGAAGCGCCGCGTGCCCGTGTGTGGATCGAAGGCCGGCTCGCGGCGCACCACGGTTTCGAGCGTCTTGAGCGCCGCGTGCAGCGGCTCCATTAATTCGAGCGCGCGCGCCGTGGGCGTCATACCGCGGCCAGTGGCGGCGGGAATGAGCAGCGGGTCGTCGAAGAGCTGGCGCAGCCGCGCGAGTTGCGCCGAAACGGCCGGTTGCGTGAGATTCAGGCGCGCGGCGGCGCGCGTCACGTTCGACTCGGCGAGCAGGGCGTCGAGCGACACGAGCAGGTTCAGATCGATGCCGGAGAGATCAATCACGGTGATAGGTGGAATGTCGGCGATTGATTTCAAGAATACGTCTCGCTCGCCTAGAGTTCAATCCGTCAGATCAGCCGTGAACACCCTTTCCACCAGGAGAAGTCATGAAAGCATGGATGCTCGATCAACCGGGCCAGCCGCTCGCGCTGCGCGAGGTGCCGCAACCCGAACCGCGCCGAGGCGCGCTGCTGGTGGGCGTGGAGGCCGTGCCGCTCCTGAGCTATACGCGCCAGTACGTGCAGGGCAAGCTGCCCTACGGCTACCCGCCGGGGCCGTTTTCGCCCGGGACCAACGGCATTGGCCGGGTGCTTGCGGTCGGTGAAGGCGTGTATGGCTATCGCGCAGGCCAGCGCGTGGCGCTAAGCCCCTACTGGATTGCCGACGAAGCGCTGCGCGAGCCCGCTCAGGCGCTGATCGGGCTCACGGCGATCAGCCCGGACAGTGCGCCCATGCTCGGCGATTTCCCGCACGGCACGCTGCGCGAGGCGGTCGAGTTTCCGGCCTCGACGGTGTTTCCGCTCGACGGCCTCGATCACGTGCCTTCGGCGCGGCTCGCGGCGCTCGGCAAGCTCGTGGTGCCGTTCGGCGGGCTGCGCCGAGGCCGGCTCGCCGCAGGTGAAACCGTGGTGGTGAACGGTGCAGCCGGCGCGTTTGGCTCGGCGGCCGTGCTCGATGCGCTCGCGCTCGGCGCGGGCCGTGTCGTGGCGCTCGGCCGGCGCGCCGCGGCGCTGGCGCCGCTCGCGAAGCTCGGCGGCGGCCGCGTGGTGACGGTGGCGCTCAGCGGCGAGATGGCGCGCGACGTGGAGGCCATCCGCGCCGCCGCGAACGGCGGGGCCGATCTTGCCTTCGACATGGTCGGCCACGCCACCGACCCGGGCGCCACGCTATCGGCGCTGCGCAGTCTGCGCCGCAACGGCCGCATGGTGCTGATGGGCAGCATGGAGGTGGACTTGCCGATCAAGTATGGGGAGGTGATGATCAACAACTGGGAGTTGATGGGTCACTTCATGTACAGCGGCGCGGACTACCGCGCGCTGATCGCGCTCGTGCAGTCGGGCCAGTTGCCGCTCGATGCGATCGAAGTGGAGCGCCACGCGTTCGATGCGCTGGAGACCGCGATCGACGCGGCGGAAAAGGCCGAAGGGCTCACGTGCGTTGCGGTGTGCACGTCGTAAAGCGCACACGCTCCAAAAGCCAATCGGCCCGCAAGCGCGACTGACGCTTGCGGGCCGATTTCGTTGCGAGTGCAACGAGTGTTAGTCGATGCCGTGGAACACGGCGTCGTCCGGGCCGAGGTAGGCGGGCGGACGCCACACTGCGTCGCGCATCGAGTGCTGCACGAGATTTTCCACGCCGAGCAGCACCGCGAAAATTGCCATACGCACCGGAATGCCGTTGTCGGTCTGGCGGAAGATCGCGAGGCGCGGATCGTGGTTCAGATCGGTCGAAAGATCGTTGGCGCCCGGGCGGCTGTCGCGCGGCAGCGGGTGCATCACGAGCGTTTCGGGGCTGCAGCACTCGTCCATCGTTGCCTGGTTGATCTGGAATTCGGGCGTGTAGCCTTCGAACGACTCGTCGGCGAAGCGCTCCTTCTGGATGCGCGTGGCGTACACCACGTCCGCGCCGCGCAGACCTGCGCGCAGGTCGTGCGTTTGCTCGACCACGTGCCCATTGGTCGAGATCTTGTCGACGATGTACGCCGGCATTTCGAGCTGCGGCGGCGAAATGAGCGTGAACTTGATGCCGCGATACAGCGCGAGCAGCTTCACGAGCGAGTGCACCGTACGGCCGTACTTGAGGTCGCCCACGAGCGCGATATGCGCGCCGTCGACGATCTTGCCCAGACGCGAGAACTCGCGCTGGATCGTGTAGAGGTCGAGCAGCGCCTGGCTCGGGTGTTCGCCGGGACCGTCGCCGCCATTGATCACGGGAATGTTCACCGCGCGCGCGAATTCGGCTACCGAGCCTTGATCAGGATGCCGAATCACCATCGCGTCCACGTAGCCGGCCATGACGCGGCTCGTGTCGTAGATCGATTCGCCCTTGGCCATCGAGGAGAACGTGAAGCCGGTCGTGTCGCACACCGAACCGCCCAGACGGCAGAACGCGGCGCCAAAGCTCACGCGCGTACGCGTGCTGGCTTCGAAGAACAGGTTGCCGAGCACCGCGCCTTCGAGCACGCGCGAGATTTTCCGGCGGCGCGCGATGGGCTGCATGATGTCGGCCACGCGGAACAGAGCTTCGACGGAGTCGCGCGAGAACTGGTCCACGGAAAGCAGCTGCGGCTTGCCTTCGAACTGCATCTGGCTCGCGAGCGAACGCGAATCTACGCTTTGCGTATAGTCTTCGCGCGGCTCGCCGTTGCCGACGATTTCCGAAACGAAGCGCTCGACGATCTCCGGCATGGCGCGCGATTCCTGCGACTCCTCGGGCAAGAGCCAGGTGTCGAGCGCGCGACGCGATACGCCGATGCGGCTCGCGAATGCGTCGCGGGTCATGTTCAGACGCCGCATGGCGTCACGGAGGAAGGCTTGTTGCGGAACGCTCATGCTGGCACCCGTGAGTTCTGGTTGATGTACGCGGTGCGTATATTAGTTCGACGGTGCGAGAAGTCAAGTTCTTTTGTCGGAAGAGCGCTCGAGGGGTGTTGCCAGCCCGCAAAATCGCCGGTCAAGCCGTGTGGCCCTTAATTTGGGATAGCGCTTTTTGCGACGCCACGATAATCGGCGTTTTGAATTTTTCCGGGCCGGCGTCCGCCGGCCGTGGCAGCCAAAGATGTCCGCTTTACCTCCCTCATTGCGCTCCGGTTGTGTGGGCGTGCGACCCGCACGATCCTCACGGAGCCAGACATGAAATTGCCGTGGTCCAGCTCTGCCGGTGATCTCACCAAGGGCGACGTCCGCTTCGTCACGCACGAGACAGCGCGGCGCGCTGCGATCGCCTCGGCGTGCGCGGCGGCCGTGCTTGCGCTCGCCGGCGGCGTGGCCATTGGCCATTTCGCGCGCGCTCCGGTCGCGTCCGGTCCCGCCGCGGCGAATCAGCATCACTACGTGGTCGGCGAAATCGGGCGCATGGACGCCTCCATCGCCTTGCTCGATCCGCGCATCGAGCGGCTCGCGGCAGAACTCGCGCAATTGCGCCAGTTCGACCAGCGGCTGCGCGCGCAACCGGCTCGCGGCGCTGCAACGGCACCCGCGCCCGCGCGCTCGGGCGACGAAGGCAACGACGCCGACGGCGAGGGCGGCCCCGCGCTCGCGCCGCGCCGCTGCGTGGAGGCGTCCGCCGCGCAGGCGAACGCCAAGGCCGTCAACGGCGCGATCGACTGCATGGCCGCGACGCTCTCTGCACTCGAGCAGGCCGCTGCCGAGCACGAGGCGGCATGGGACGCGTTCCCGGGCCGCCGCCCGCTCGATGGCGGCCGCAACGGCTCGCCGTTCGGCAATCGCATCGATCCGTTCACGCAGCGCCTGAGCTTTCATCCGGGCATGGACCTCGTTGCGCCGACTGGCACGCCTATCCTCGCCGCAGCGGGTGGCCGCGTGATTTTCGCGGGTCCGAAAGCGGGCTACGGCAATGCCGTCGAGATCGACCACGGCAACGGCTTCGTCACGCGTTACGGCCATGCCTCGAAGATCGACGTGCGGGTGGGCCAGATCGTGCTGCCCGAGGAGCATATCGCCGACGTGGGCTCGACCGGCCGCTCGACGGGCCCGCATCTGCACTTCGAAGTGCTCGTGCACGGGCAGCCCGTCAATCCCGCCGACTATCTCGCACTCTTCGTTGCGCCCATCAATGGCTGATCCGCGACGTACCCCGCGCACGCATACGAATGCCGATCGCGCTTACGAATTGCAGCCGGTGCGCTCGCTTGCGTGGCGCGTGGGTGGCGCGACGCTTTGGGCCGTGCTTGCCGCGACAGCCGGCGCGGGCGTCACCGCGTGGCTGCTCAAGCCGCAAGCCGAGCCGAGCTGTCCCGTGGTCGCGCCCGACGCCTTGAGCCGCGAACTCGGCGACACGCAATTGCGGCTCGAGCAGGAGCGCGCCGCGCGCGCCGCGCTGCAAACCACGGCGCAAGGCGCGCAGGCCACCATCGCGAAGCTGCAGGCCGAACTCGTGTTCCTGCGAAACCATGGCGCCGGTTCGCGCTGAGCCTCGACGAGCGCCGCACATCTTCATCGACACTCACACCACACGGTAGCTTTCCATGTTCAGCAACAAGAAAAAGCCGCAAGCCGGCATCGAGCAAACCAAGCTGGCGACGCTGATCGCACAGGACATCGCCATCACGGGCGACCTCGAATACGCCGACGGGCTGCGCCTCGACGGTCGCGTGCACGGCAACGTCTCCAGCAAGCCCGGCGCGAAAACGTTGCTCGTGCTGAGCGAGCGCGGCGCGATCGAGGGCAACGTGCACGGCTACGACATCGTGGTGAACGGGCGCATAGAGGGCGACGTGATCGCCGATCACTTCGTCGAATTGCAACCGAACGCGCACGTGGTCGGCAACATCTACTACCAGCAGTTGCAGATGGACTGCGGCGCTTCGGTGGACGGCAAGCTCACCAAGCGCGACCCCGGCAGTAGCAGCGATGGCGGCGACATGCAGAGCCTGCTGCTCGATTCGCCCCAGTTCGAGGTCCTGCCGCGCGAATGAGCGCGAGTGAGTACGAACCGCGCGCCCGCAAATGCGCGATCTCGGTTACACTGCGCGACATGCCACGTCACCCGCTCCGTTACGATCTGCCGAATGTCACCGCCGCCACGCGCGCGGTGTCGTCGCTCGCGCAGGCCGCGTCGGTGTGGCTGAAAGCCAAATCCAAAAAACAGCCGCTCATCTGACCGGAGTCTGCTGTTCCGTCAGATGTGCGACGGAACAGCCAGTCGAAGGCGCCCAGCCTTCCGCCTCACTCCCGGCTTGCTTCCCTCCTGCGCACCGCTGAGCGGACCTTCCATACGGTCGAGTTCAAAGGAAAGTCATGTCTGAGTTTTCGGGTATCTGGATTCCGCTCATTACGCCGTTCAACGCCGGCGCAGTCGATCATGCTGCGCTCGACACGCTCGTGCGCCATTACGTCGAGGCCGGCGTGGCCGGCTTTGTCGCGCTCGGCACGACCGGCGAGCCCGCCGCGCTAAGCGACGCAGAAGCCGACGACGTGCTTGCCACCGTGCTGGCCTCGGCCGGCGGCCTGCCGGTCGTGGCGGGCGTGAGCGGCAATCACACGGCGGCGGTGTGCGAACGCATCGCAGCGCTCAATGAGCGGCCCATCGCGGGCGTGCTGGCGGCGGCGCCTTACTACATCCGTCCGGCGCAGGCGGGCGTGATCGGCCACTTCGCGGCGCTCGCCGATGCGAGCCGCAAGCCCCTGATCATTTACGACATCCCCGCGCGCACGGGCGTGCGCATCGAGCTGCCGAGCCTGCTCGAACTCGCGGCGCACGAGCGTATCGTCGCGGTGAAGGACTGTGGCGGCTCGCTCGACAAGACGCTCGCGCTGATTCTCGACGGCCGTTTGCAGGTGCTCTGCGGCGAGGACATCGACATGTTCGGCGCGATGTGCGCGGGCGCGAGCGGGGCGATCGCGGCGTCGGCGCATTGGCGGCCGGAGCGTTTCGTGGCGATGGCGCGCGCGTTGCAGGAAGGGCGTCTCGCCGATGCGCGCGCGATCTGGCACACGCTTGTGCCGCTCGTGCGCGCGGCGTTCGCGGAGCCGAATCCGGGGCCGGTGAAGGCGGGGCTCGCAGCGTGCGGGTTGATCCGCAATGAACTGCGCGCGCCGATGACGCGCGTGAGCGGGGAACTGGCGGAGTCGCTCGCGCGGCTCGTGATTTGACACTCCCCGTGCGGCACTTCCCGTGCGGGACGGCGGCGTGGCGGGATGAGATGCGGCGTGCGCGCCGCCCGAAAGCGGCGCTTCTAGCGCGCCGCGCGTGCGTTCGTGGCGCTCGATGGACGGCGGCGGCGCGTGCGCGGCCGTTCGACTGCAGCGGGTTCGCCGTTCAGCAGAATGCGGCGGCCGGGCACGTGCTGCGCGACGAGGCGAGCGATATCGAGCGCTGTGCTCTCGGCGGGCACGACCTGGCGGCGCGCGCTGTCGTCGAGCGGCGTCGTCCATTCGACGAGCCGGTAGGCGCGGCCCCACGGATGCTGCAGCGGTGTGGAGACCCGGCATGACGCCACCGTCGAAGCCGCGCCGTCGCGCAGCAGGGACTGCAGGTGCACCAGTACATCGTCTTCAACCATGACCTCGCTCCTCCTAGGCTTGCCGCACAAAAAAACGCCGCCGATGTTCCGGCGGCTCAACAGGGGTTGAGCCTATGGTTGCAGCAAAGAATTAAACCAACCTTAAGAGATGGCGCTGAGCGACGAGTGCGGCGGGTAGGGCCAATGGGGGCAGCGGTGCGTGCCCCGTGTGGGCGCGCACCGCTCAGAAAGACGCGGGTGGAGCAGCCGGCCTCGCTCGGCCGGCGTAAAGAAAATCTGAAAGACGGTGGCTAGCGCGGGCAGCCAGCGCACGCCGCTAGTATGGGCGACTAGTGCTTCGTGCCATTTTGCCGGAGCGTCGCTCGCGTCTTGCGCGCGGCGAACAGCGGCAGATAGTCCTGGATGCGTGCTTGCGCGCGATATTCATTGAGCGTGTCGGCGTAGATGCGCGCGACCGTTTCCTCCGGCGTGTTGGTTTCTTCGGCGATGGTATGAACGATCTCGGCAACATCGGCGGTCTTCGTCATGACTTGGCTCCGGTCAGCGAGGAGGGGTTGGCAGGCAGGGTTTGAATTCAAGGATATCCGCGCGCGGGATACCAATTGAATCCGCCTATCGGGCGCTAGTGTCGCGGGTGTGTCGACTCAGGGATCTGTGTGAACTTTACCGGCGGCTTGCGCGCGCCCCTGCATTTTCAGGCCTTCCAGCGAAAAACGGCCACAGCGAGGCAGAATACCTGCGCCGTGGCCGCCAGTTAGCGTGCGGCCATGAGCCGCACACATGCCATGTTTACGCTGCGCTTTCGAGCGACGGATAGTCCGTGTAGCCCGTTTCGCCACGCGCGTAATACGTCGAGGGATTCGGCGCGTTGAGCGGCGCGTTCAATTCGAAACGGCGCGCCAGATCGGGGTTCGCGATGAAGAGCTGGCCCCACGCGACCGCGTCGGCTTCGCCTGCCGCGAGCACGGCCTGAGCCGATTCCAGCGAGAACTTTTCGTTCGCGATGAACGGACCGCCGAATTCGGCCTTCAGTTGCGGCCCGAGACGGTTGTCGCCCATCGATTCGCGCGCAAAGACGAACGCGATCTTGCGCTTGCCGAGTTCGCGCGCCACATAACCGAACGTCGCCGCCGGATTCGAATCGCCCATCGTGTGCGCGTCGCCGCGCGGTGCGATATGCATGCCCACGCGATTCGCGCCCCACACGTCGATACACGCGTCGGTGATTTCGAGCAGCAGGCGCGCGCGATTCTCGATCGAGCCGCCATAGGCGTCAGTGCGCTGGTTGGTGCTGTCTTGCAGGAACTGGTCGATCAAATAACCGTTCGCGCCGTGAATTTCCACGCCGTCGAAACCGGCCGCCTTCGCGTTGACCGCGCCCTGGCGGAACGCGGCGATCACACCGGCGATTTCTTCGGTTGCGAGCGCGCGCGGCGTGACGAAGCCGCGTTGCGGACGCACGAGGCTCACATTGCCTTGCGGCGCGATGGCGCTCGGCGCCACCGGCAGATCGCCGTTCAGGAACACAGGGTCGGACACGCGGCCCACGTGCCACAGTTGCATGAAGATGCGGCCGCCCGCGGCGTGCACCGCATCGGTCACGATCTTCCAGCCTTCCACCTGCTCTTGCGACCAGATGCCCGGCGTTTCGGCATAGCCGACGCCTTGCGGCGTGACCGAGGTCGCTTCGCTGATGATGAGGCCGGCCGTCGCGCGCTCGGCGTAGTACTTCGCCATGAGTGCGTTGGGCACGCGTACTTCACCCGCGCGTTGACGCGTGAGCGGGGCCATGATGATGCGGTTCGGCAGCGTGAGGTCGCCGATCTGGATGGGGTCGAAAAGCGTTGCCATGTAGGGTCACCTTGTCTGCGGGCGCGGCCCGCGGGCTGAAAAGCGATACAGGAATCGAAACGGACGATGCGGCTTCAGCGGATGTTGGGTCGCTGAAGCATCACAACCGTGGCGTCACAACTGCGCGTTCATATGGGCGATAAACGCCTCGATGACCGGCTCGTTGCGCTTGAAGAACACCCACTGCCCCACGCGTTTGGACGTGACGAGCCCGGCCTTCTGCAACACGGCCAGATGCGCGGACACCGTGGATTGCGAAAGCTGGCAATGCGCGTCGATCTTGCCTGCGCAGACACCGTTTTCGAGCGGCAGTTCCTGGTCGCCGAAATGCACCTGCGGCTCACGCAGGCTCGCGAGGATCTCGCGGCGCACGGGATTGGAGAGCGCCTTGCAGATCGCGTCGACTTCCAGGGGTGCGGGGGTTGTGCGGTTCTTCATTGCGGTTGCATCGTAACTGTCCGAATCATATATCGGAATTATACGATATGGGCGATGACACTCTTTTCAATAGGGTTGTCGCTGCATATCTCGCTCTCCTTCCCCGCTTTTGCATAGCTTTCGCCTATGCAAAACATCGGGAAACAATGCTTGGCAGTCGAAATTTGTCGTCAGTTAATGCGCTCAACGTTTCGAGTGGGGCGGTCGTTTCGCCCTGGCCCTGCACTTGTTTTGCACCTTCGTCGCGCGTGCCGATTTCGGAAACACGCAGGCGAGCCAATGGAGATTGTTATGGCAGACAACCGCAACGCGGTTCCCCTGATCGAGAAGCACACGATCGGCTACGTGCCCGAGAACGAGCGGCACGGCAAGGTTCGCGATCTCTTCACGCTTTGGTTCGGCGGCAATATCGCGCCGCTGCCGATCGTCACCGGCGCGCTCGGCGTGCAGCTTTATCACCTCAATCTCATGTGGGGCATTGTCGCGATCATCGTCGGCCAGGCGCTGGGCGGCATTCTCATGGCGCTGCATTCGGCGCAAGGCCCGCAAATGGGCATTCCGCAAATGATCCAGAGCCGCGCGCAGTTCGGCTCGCGCGGCGCGCTGCTCGTCACGGTCATCGCCGGCATCATGTACGTCGGCTTCTTCGCCTCGAATATCGTGCTGGCAGGCAAGTCGCTGCACGGCATTCAATCGTCGATTCCGGTGCCCGCCGGCATCGTGATCGGCGCGCTCGGGTCGGGGCTCATCGGCATCATCGGATACCGCTTCATACACGTGCTGAACCGCATCGGCACGTGGGTGCTCGGCATCGGGATCGCCGTGGGCTTTGGCTATATCGTCACGCACGTGCAATCGACGGACTTCCTCACGCGCGGCGGCTTCAACTTCGCCGGCTGGCTCGCGACGGTGTCGCTCTCCGCGCTGTGGCAGATCGCATTCGCGCCGTACGTCTCCGACTATTCGCGCTACCTGCCGAAGAATGTGGGCGTCGCGTCGACGTTCTGGGCGACGTATCTCGGCTGCGTGCTCGGCTCGACGCTCGCGTTCGTTTTCGGCGCGGTGGCCGTACTCGCGGTTCCGGCCGGCGCCGACACGATGGACGCCGTGAAGGCTTCGACCGGCGCTATCGGCCCGTTCATGCTCGTGTTGTTCCTGCTGAGCGTGATCAGCCATAACGCGCTGAATCTGTACGGCGCTGTGCTTTCGGTCATCACGTCGCTGCAGACATTCGCGTATCGCTGGATTCCGACCGCGAAATCGCGCGCGGTGCTCTCGATCATCATCCTGACCGCATGCTGCTTTGCGGCGGTCGGTGCGTCGAAGGACTTCGTCGGGCATTTCGTCGATCTCGTGCTCGCGCTGCTCGTGGTGCTCGTGCCGTGGACGGCCATCAACCTGATCGACTTCTATGTGATTCACAAGGGCGAGTACGACGTTCAGTCGATCTTTCGCGTCGACGGCGGCATTTACGGGCTGTTCAATCCGCAAGCGCTGATCGCCTATGCCGTCGGGATCCTCGTGCAGATTCCGTTCATGAACACGCCGATGTACGTGGGTTCGTTCTCGGCGCATCTCGACGGCGCGGACCTGTCCTGGCTCGTCGGCATCATCGTCACGACACCGCTTTACTTGTGGCTCGCCACGCGCGACACGGCGTACCGCCGCCGGCTCAACCAGCCGTCCGCGCAGGTGCAGTAAATCGCGCGGATCGCCGCCTTCGACTGATCAATGCTTGAAGCGCAAGCGCCGGATATAGCTTTCGCAGAACGCGGCGAAGCGCTTCACGACTTCGCGTTGCCGCACGGTGCTCGACGTTGCAATGCCGAGCGTCGTTGCGGGAACCGCCTCCTTGAAGCGCTTGACGACGAACTCCTCGCCATCCACGGTGCGGCACGACTCGAGCGGGAAGTTGAGGATGCTGTAGCCCAGGCCGTTCGCCACCATGCCGCGCACGACTTCGGGCTGCGCGGAGCGGAACGCGGCGACAGGCCGGCTGCCTGCGGCGTCGAAGAGGGTCGAGAAGTATTCGCGGCTGTGCGGAAGATCGAGCATCACATAAGGCTCCGGCAGCAAATCCTTCAGCGAGACCTTCGCCGCGCGCGCGAGCCGGTGATTTTTCGGCAGGATCACGTAAGGCGGCAGCGAGACGACGGGCACGAAGGCGATGCCTTCCGCAATGTCGAGACTATAGGTGAGCGCGATATCCAGCGAGCCGTCGCTGAGCCCGCTCAGCAGGCCATCCTGATGCGCTTCTCTCGTCATGAACGTGATCGACGCATGTTCGCGCAGGAACGCGCTGATGAGCGACGGCATGAGCGGCGGCGCAAGCGAAACGAGGCAGCCGAGCGACACGGTGCCGGATACGCCGCCGTCGAGTTCCTGTGCCGTGAGTTGTAGTTCCTCGGCGCTCTTCAGGAGGCTGCGCGCATGCACGAGCAGATCGCGGCCCGGTTGGGTGAGCGAAAGCCCGCTTGCGTGATGGCGGATGAACAATTGCACGCCGAACGACGACTCCAGTTCGGCCAGCGCGGTCGAGATCGAAGGCTGCGAGATGTGCAGGCGCTTCGCCGCAGCAGTGAACGAAAGGGTTTCCGCAGTCGCGATGAAATAGCGCAACTGGCGCAGTGAATAGCGAATCGATACGCCGTCCATTTCAAGAAATCTCGCTTGAAGGCGCAACCTGGGCGGCCGATAGTTCACACCCGGTTGCATAGGTAAATCCGATGCAGAGGATTTTATTTTAATAGTTTTTCCTATCCTGCGTCGCGCGTAGAGTTTGTTTCGACGAGCAGGACGTCATTCGCAAATTTGAAGGAGAACAGCCATGAAGGCTGACAACGTGTCCATCGACACACTGGTCATAGGCGCCGGTCAGGCGGGCGTGGCAATGAGCGAGCATCTCAGCAAGTCGGGCGTGCCGCATCTCGTGCTGGAACGCGATCGCATTGCCGAGCGCTGGCGCACGGGCCGCTGGGATTCGCTGGTCGCCAACGGTCCCGCCTGGCACGACCGTTTTCCCGGCATGGAATTCGAAGGACTGGACCCCGACGCGTTCGCGGGCAAGGAGCAGGTCGCCGATTACTTCGTCGCGTATGCGAGGAAGTTCAATGCGCCCATCCGCACGGGCGTGGAGGTGACGCGCGTCGAACGCCTTCAGGGACGTCCGGGCTTCGCAGTGCAGACGAATAGCGGCACGTTCGAAGCGAATCGGGTTGTCGTGGCAACGGGGCCGTTTCAGCGCCCGGTGATTCCTGCCATCGCTCCGAAGGACCCGCGTCTCACGCAGATGCACTCGGCCGGCTATCGCAATCCGGCGCAGTTGCCCGCAGGCGCGGTGCTGGTCGTTGGCGCCGGTTCCTCGGGTACGCAGATCGCCGACGAACTGCGTCGCGCGGGCCGCACGGTGTATCTGTCAGTCGGGCCGCACGATCGGCCGCCGCGCGCTTATCGCAACCGCGACTTCTGCTGGTGGCTCGGCGTGCTCGGCGAATGGGACAAGGAGGTGGCAGGGCCCGGGCGCGAGCACGTGACGATTGCCGTGAGCGGCGCATATGGCGGCCAGACCATCGATTTTCGCCGGCTCGCGCATGAAGGCATGACGCTCGTCGGCGTCACGAAATCGTTCGACAACGGCGTCGTGACGTTCGAGCAGGATCTGGTGGCCAATCTCAAGCGCGGCGACGAGAACCTGATGTCGCTGCTCGACGCTGCCGATGCTTATGTCGAGCGCAACGGCATCGACTTGCCGAACGATCCCGAGGCACGCCACATCCCGCCCGATCCCGAGTGCGTCGCGCGTCCGCTGCGCGAACTGGATCTCGCCGCGGCCGGCGTGACGACGATCATCTGGGCAACCGGCTATGCGCTCGATTACAGCTGGCTGCATGTCGACGCGTTCGACGCGCAAGGTAAGCCGAAGCATCAGCGCGGCGTCTCGACGGAGCCGGGTGTTTATTTTCTCGGCTTGCCGTGGCTGTCGCGCCGAGGCTCGTCGTTCATCTGGGGCGTGTGGCACGACGCGAAGCACATTGCCGATCACATCGGCACGCAGCGCAAGTACCTCGACTATCGCGACGCAACTCAACGCGAATGCGTGGCGCTCGCCGCGAAGAAGGCGTGCGACGAATCGCACGCAAGCACCCTCAACGAAATTGGAGTGAATTGATGCCTACCCATACCCGTATCCGCATGTTCAACACGAAGGATACCTATCCAAACCAGACGCTCGACAACGATCTGTGTCAGGCCGTGCGCGCGGGCAACACCGTCTACTTGCGCGGTCAGGTCGGCACCGACTTCGACGGCAAGCTGATCGGCCTCGGCGACCCGCGCGCGCAAGCCGAGCAGGCGATGAAGAACGTCAAGCAGCTGCTCGAAGAAGCGGGCAGCGACCTGTCGCACATCGTCAAGACGACGACGTACATCATCGATCCGCGCTATCGCGAACCGGTCTATCAGGAAGTCGGCAAGTGGCTCAAAGGCGTGTACCCGATTTCGACTGGCTTGTGCGTGAGTGCGCTCGGCCAGCCGCAATGGCTGATGGAGATCGACGTGATCGCGGTGATTCCCGAGAACTGGACGCCTCGCGAGGCATAAGGAGCGGCGCATGACATTCTCGATCGTCGGACGTTGCCGGGAAACCGGCCAACTGGGTATTGCCATCAGTTCCTCGAGTATTGCCGTGGGCGCGCGTTGCCCCTGGGTGCGGGCAGGCGTCGGCGCGGTCGCGACGCAGAATGTCACGCTGCCCGCGCTTGGGCCCCGAATCCTCGATCTGATGGAGCGGCAGGAGCTTGCGCCGCATATCGCGTTGAAGCAGGCCCGCGACGCCGATGCGTTCAACGCGTATCGGCAAGTCACGGTGATCGACGCGCAGGGCCGCACCGCGTTCTTCACAGGCGAAAACGCGCTTGGGGTGCATCATGCGGCGTCCGGCGATCAATGTGTTGCAGCGGGCAACATGCTCGCCGCACCGCAAGTCATTGATGCGATGGTGCGTACATTCGAGCGCACTCAAGGGCTGCTTGCCGAGCGTCTGCTCGCTGCAATGCATGCCGCGCTGGAGGCGGGCGGCGAAGCGGGCCCGGTCCATTCGGCCGCGCTCAAGGTCGTCGACACGCAGGTCTGGCCAATCGTGGATTTGCGAGTCGATTGGGCCGACGACGATCCCATCGGCCAACTCGCGCAGCTATGGAAAGCGTATCTCCCGCAGATGCAGGACTACGTCACGCGCGCGTTGAACCCGACCGCGGCCCCAAGCTATGGAGTGCCAGGCGATGAGTGATCGCTCCAGCCGCGCGTTGCTTGAACGGCTGATCGGCTTCGAGACCGTCAGCCGCGAATCGAATCTCGAACTGATCGCGTTCGTGCAGCGCTATCTCGCGGATCTTGGTGTCGAATGCGAGCTGTTTCATAACGCCGGGCGCACGAAAGCCAGCCTCTATGCGACTATCGGTCCGCGCGACAAGGGCGGCGTCGTGCTGTCGGGTCATACAGACGTCGTGCCCGTCGAGGGCCAGGCATGGACCGTCGACCCGTTCCGCCTCACAGAAAAGAATGGGCGGTTATACGGGCGCGGCACCGCGGACATGAAGGGCTTTCTGGCATGCGCGCTCGCGGCGGTACCCAGGTTCGTCGAGCGCAAGCTGAACGTGCCCGTCCATATCGCTTTTTCGTACGACGAGGAAGTGGGCTGCCTCGGTGTGCGCCCCATGCTCGCGGAGCTCGAAAAGCGCGCGCACAAGCCGCGTTTGTGCATCATCGGCGAGCCGACGGAAATGAAGCCTGTGCTCGGCCACAAGGGGAAGCTCGCCATGCGCTGCCGCGTGAAGGGCGCGGCGTGTCACTCGGCGTACGCGCCGTATGGCGTGAACGCCATTCAATACGCGGCCCGACTCATCAATCGGCTGGAGAACATCGGCGAAGAACTCGCCCAGCCCGAACATCACGACGAACGTTTCGATCCGCCGTTTTCGACGGTGCAAACGGGCGTCGTCACGGGCGGACGCGCGCTGAATATCGTGCCTGCCGAGTGCGAGTTCGATTTCGAAGTGCGCTCGGTGCCGGGCTTCGAGGCGCAAACGGTGGCTGAGAGGATCGAGTCGTATGCGCAGGCGGAATTGCTGCCGAAAATGCGCAAGGTTCACGCCGATACCGATATTTGCTTCGAGCCCTTGAACGCTTATCCGGGCCTCGCGACGCCGCCGGATAGCGAGGCGGCGCAGCTGCTCGCCGTGATCAGCGAGTTGCGCGACTTCGGCACGGTCGCGTTCGGCACCGAGGGCGGATTATTTACGCGCGCGGGCATTCCCACCGTCGTATGCGGGCCCGGCAGCATGGAGCAAGGCCACAAGCCCGACGAGTTCGTGAGCGTCGATCAACTCGCCCGTTGCGATGCGATGCTGGCGCGGCTTGTCGAGCATATCGCGCGCGCGTAGCGCTTTTACGCGGTCGCCCGCTGTGCAACCGTGGTCGCGACCTTCACGCGGCTCATGTACGCCAGCGCGGACAAACTGATCATGGCGGTCGCGATCAGCCAGTAGCTCGGCGCGCTCTTGTCGCCGGTCGCGCTCAGCATCCACGTGACGATGGCCGGCGTGAAGCCGCCGAATACGGTCACGCCGATGTTGTAGCCGATCGACATGCCGGTGGCGCGCGTCGCGGCCGGGAAGATCTCCGCCATGAGTGCGGGCACGGCGCCGAAATAGATGGACTTCAGCAGCGCCAGCCACGCAATCAGTACGAAGAGCGGCACCGGACTCGCGTGGCTGGTCGCCCAGGCAAAGCCCGGGTAGGCGCTCACGAGAAAGAGGAGCGCGACGCAGGTCATCTGAGTGCGCCGTCCGATACGGTCGGACAGATGTCCCGCGAACGGCGTGACGACAGTGAGGATCACGCCGCCTGCCATCGTCGCCGCGAATCCGGTTGCCGCAGGCAGATGCAACTGGCGGATGGCGAACGTGGGAATGTACTGCAGCAGGTAGTTGACCGCTGTCGAGACCGTCATCAAGCCGATTGCCGTGAGCACGAGCCGCTTTTGGTGACCCAGCACTTCTCGCACGGGCGTTTCGGTGCGCTCGGCGTGCTTGAAGTCCTCGGTGTCTTCAATGTAGCGGCGCAGGTAGAGGCCCACCGGACCAATCAGCAGTCCGAAGAAGAACGGCAGACGCCACCCCCAGGCTGCGAGGTCGGCAGGCGCCATGAGGCGGGCGAGACCATAGCCGAACGAGGCCGCGAGCAGCGTGGCGAGCCCTTGCGTGGCGAACTGCCAGCTGGCGAGAAAGCCGCGCCGGTGCGGCGCATGCTCGATCAGCATGGCCGTGGAGGCGCCAAACTCGCCGCCCGCCGAAAAGCCCTGGATGAGCCGCGCCGCGAACACCGCAAGCGGTGCGGTCACGCCGATCGTTTCGTAGCCGGGAATCAGCGCGATGATCGCCGTGCCGACCATCATGAGGCTGACCGAGAGCATCAGCGCGGCCTTGCGTCCGCGGCGGTCGGCATAGGCGCCGAGCACCGCGCCGCCAAGCGGGCGCACGAGATACGACGCGCCGAACGTGCCGAACGTGAGCAGCATCGACACGGTTTCGTTGACGGCCGGAAAGAAATGCTTGCCGATGTACACCGCGAAGAACCCGTAAATGGCGATGTCGAACCATTCGAGCGCGTTGCCGGCGGAGGTGGCGATGACGAGCCTCGCAAGGCTCACGGGTTGCTTTGCTGACATGGCGGCGGGCACCTTTATGTGGTCTTCAGGCGAGGGCGTCGGCGGGTTGCGCCGATGCGCGCGTTCTGGCGAGACGCGCGGCGTCGTCGCCGAGGTCCCACCAGAGTCCGGCCATCACCGCGAGCGCTTCGCGCGCGACGGAGCCGAGCAGGTGTTCGTTCGGCGCGTGCTGCGCGCAAGCCGGATACGAATGCGGGACCCACAGCGTCGGCAGATCGAGCGTGTACGCGAAGACGTCGTTGGGCACCGTGCCGCCGAGGTTCGGCAACAGCGCGGGCTTCTTGCCCGTCGACGCGCGCAGCGAGTCGAGCGCCCAGTGCACCCAGGCGTCGTCGGGGTCGAGCCGCGTTGCAGCGGAGGTCTGCGTGACACGGACCTGCACATCGTCAAAACCAAGCCGCGCGAAGTGCGCTTCGAGATGCTGGCCCACGCGCGCGGCGTCCGTGCCCACCACGAAGCGCAACTGGCAGGTGGCCTTGGCCGTGGGCGGGATCGCGTTGACGGGCGCATCGGGATTGCCGGTCTTGAACGCGAGCACTTCGAGCGTGTTCCAGGCGATCACCCGTTCGGTGGGCGTGAGGCCGGGCTCGCCCCAGTTCGGATCGATCGCGGGGGCGTCGTCGTCGCCGCCGAGCACGATGTCGGCGAGTGCTTCGCGCACGCTGGCCGGCACCGGCGGCGGACGCAACCCGTCCACGACGATGGCGCCGCGCCGGTCGACAAGGCTCGCGAGCGCGTGCGAGAGCACGACACCCGGATTGCGCAGCGCGCCGCCCCAGTTGCCCGAGTGATGCGCGCCCTTGCGCAGATCGACGAGCAGTTCGAACGTCACGCCGCCGCGCGAGCCGAGGAAAAGCGTGGGCCGCTCGGCCAGCACGCGCGGGCCGTCCGAGGCGATGAACACGTCTGCCGCGAGTGCTTCGCGATTGGCGGCGCACACGGCGTCGAGACCCGGCGAGCCGATTTCCTCGCCGGTTTCGAAGATCAGCTTCACGTTGTAGCCGAGCTTGCCGCCGCGCGCGTCCAGCACCGCGGCGAGGGCCGCGAAGTTCACCGAGTGCTGGCCCTTGTTGTCGGCGGTGCCGCGGCCATACCAGCGGTCGCCCTCCACGGTGACGCTCCAGGGCGCGAGACCTTCGCGCCACTGTTCGTCGTAGCCGCGCACGACGTCGCCGTGGCCGTAGGTCAGCACGCTCGGCAGCGCGGGGTCTTCGATGCGCTCGGCGATCAGAAACGGCGCGCGCGAGCTGGCGGGATTCTCGACCACGCGGCAAGTGAAGCCGAGCGGCGTGAGGGAGGGCATCACCTCGTCCGCGAGATAGGCGACGAGCGCGCGGGCCTGCTCGGGATTCTGGCTTTCGGTGCGAAAGCCCACGCGGCGCTGGAGGTCGGTGAAGAACGCGCCGGAGTCGTAAGCGCGCAAGGCGCGGTCGATGGCGGTTTGTCGGGTCTCGTTCAAAAGGGCTCCTCTCATGCCTGGGTGCGGGGAATGAGAGCAGTCTAGGAACGCCAAAAATTCGCAACAATTTCAAAATTTGCGGATAGCATTGCCAAAATGGCAACGCAACGGACACTGAACGGATACGCCGATGCTTCATGGAATCGCCTTGCGCTACTTCGTCGAGGTCGCGCGCACGGGGTCGCTGGCGGCGGCTTCGGAAAACCTGCACGTCGCCGTTTCGGCGATCAGCCGCCAGATCAGCAAGCTGGAGGAGGACGTGGGCACGGCGCTCTTCGAGCGCATGCCGCGCGGCATGGTGCTAACCGAATCGGGCGAGCGGCTGGCCGAGCACGCGCGGCGCGCGCTGCTGGAGGGCGACGCGGTGCTCGCCGAGATCGCCACGGCCAAGGCGCTCGGGCACGGCATCGTGCGCATCGGCTGCACGGAGGGCTTTACGCGCTCGTTCTTGCCCCACGTGCTCGCGCAACATCACGCCACGGCGCCGCACGTGCATTTCAATCTGCGCTCGGGCACGCCTTCGCAGGTCGAGCAATGGGTGGCCATGGGCGAGGCTGATCTGGGGCTGGCGTTTTCGAGCGGCGATCCGGCGAAGGTCTACGTGCAGTACAGCGCACAAGCGCCGGTCTGTGCGCTGCTCGATCCGGGGCATCCGCTCGCGCAACGCGACTCGCTGACGCTCGCGGACCTGCGCGACTATCCTGTCGCGCTGCTCGAACGCGGCAACACGGCCCGGCAGTTATTCGACGAGTGCTGCGCGCGCCATGGCATCAAGCTCGAGCCCATTCTCACGAGCAACAATTCGAGCGCCTTGCATGCGTTCGCGGCGCTGGCCGGCGCGATCACGCTCGGCAGCCGGCTTTCGCTTGCGGGCCTCGCGGACGATCTTTCGCTCGTGGCGAAGCGCTTCGACGAGCCGACGCTCAACCAGCGCAACCTGTGCGTGATGACGATGCGCGAGCGGCGGCTTTCGCGCCCGATCGAAGGTGTATTGAGGGCGCTGATCGTGGCGATCGAACGCGCGTTGTGACGACGCGGGGTTTTAGCGCTTTCCGGCACGCCCCGTCATGCGTCCGAGGATGTCCACGCGCTGCACCAGTTGATGGTAGACCACCGCGAGCACGTGCCCGGCGATCAGCAAGTACGTGAGATACGCCAGCCAGTAGTGAACCTTCGAGCCGAGATGGCCGAGCGCCTTGTCTGCCGGCACGACGGCGGGCACCTGAAACAGCCAGAACCAGTTCACCGGATGGCCGCCGCCATACGAGTTGAGATATCCACTGATCGGCATGGCAAAGAGAATCAAATACAGCAAGCCATGGCCGATATGCGCGAGCCTCCGCTCAAAGGCTGGAATGCGCTGCGGCAGCGGCGGCGCGGTGCCCGAAATCCGCGTCACCACGCGGATCAGCGTGAGCAGCAGGACGGTCATGCCAATCGATTTGTGGAAAGTCATCCAACTGCCGCGCGACGGGTCATGGCGGTCCATCGTCGTCATGTACCACGCCACCGGGATCACCACGAACATGCATAGCGCGGTCAGCCAATGCAGCACGCGTAGCGTCAGGCTGTATGCCGGGGCTGCGAAGGAAAACGCAGAAACGGAGTGCGGAGTTCGGGACATGGTCGGGGCCTTTTAAAGGTCGGATCGACAAAGCCTGCCACAAAAATGCCGCTGCGGAGCGTCTCCCGCGAGTGCGGTTTTGTTAGGCCCCGTTACAACGCCCGCCTTCAAAAATGACAGTAGATGATAAGTCAACCATAAATACTCAATGGATTTCCCTTATATAGACATCAATTAGCCTGCCGATAACTGCGAGGATGTGATTCGATCTGTCTGCTGCGCCCCAATCGTAAGTTGAATTGTCAATCAGGAGTCGGGAATCCCATGTCCAGCAGTTTCGCAGAAGCCCCGTTCGACGGGGCGTACGCTCCGGCCAGTGCCGCCCGCCGGGCAGCGGTCGTCGAGAGCCCGCTCATGAATGCGCGCAAACGCGCCGATCGCGCTTGCGCGCTGGTCAACTGGATTCTTCTGGCGGGAGCCGTGGGTGTCGGTTGGCACTTCGACACACTCGCGCCCGTGTTCGTCGTCGGGCTGCCGCTCGCGCTCGTTTCCACCGTGCTCGCGCTTGCCTCGCCAGGCCTCAAGATCACCAGAATGGGTTCCGCACTGACCTTCATGGGCGGCGCGGCGCTGTTGATCGACGTGGGAGGCGGGCAGGACGAGTTTCACTTCGTGGTGTTCATCCTCCTTTCGCTGCTGCTCGCGTATCGCGACGTGCAGGTCGTCCTGCTCGCGACCGCTTTCATCTCCGTTCAGCAACTCGCGTTCAACTACTTGCAGGCGTGGGGCTGGCCTGTCAGGGTCTTTTCGCAAACGGGTTTCGACGTCGTGGCGCAGCACTGGGCGTTTCTCTGGCTTCAAACCTTGTTTATCGCGGCGATTTCGGCGCGCCAGGAGCGCGACGCCAATATCGCGGGCGAACTCGCGGCCATGTCGGAGGGGATCGGGCAGGCGTCGGGCTACATCACGCTGGGCGAGCAAGCGAGCCGGCCGTCGAGCGACGTGGCCGGCGCTTTTCACGCCACGCTCGCGGCCGTGCGCAAGACGCTGCTGCAGGTGCGTGACAGCGTGGGTGAGGTTTCGGAGTCGGTAGCCGGCACCAGCGCGCGCAATGCCGTGCTTTCGGATCGGACCGAGCAGCAGCGCCGTTCGCTCGAAAGCATGGTCGCGGCCATGGAGCAACTCAAGCAAAGCGTGCACGAGAGCGTCGATCACGCCATGGCCGCCAGCGCGCTGGCGGACTCGGCGAGCGAGGTCGCGTCCCGGGGGCGCGGGGCGATCAAGGCGGTGATCGATACGATGGGTGACATTTATCGCTCGTGCGACCGCATTACCGACATCATCGGCGTGATCGACGGCATCGCGTTCCAGACCAACATTCTTGCGCTCAACGCATCGGTCGAGGCTGCGCGCGCGGGCGATCAGGGCCGGGGGTTCGGCGTGGTCGCGGAGGAGGTCCGCACGCTCGCTCAGCGCAGCGCCGCCGCAGCGAAGGAGATCCGGGCGCTGATTGGCGAGTCGGTCGAGCGCGCACGCACGGGCAATGGCCTCGTCGAAAGCGCGGGCAACACGGTGGGCCAGGTGCTCGAGGGCGTCACGCGCCTGTCCTCCATCGTTCATGAGATGGCGACTGCCGCCGGCGCACAGCGCGCGGGCATCGACCAGATGGGCGAGAACATCGCCGGCATCGACGTGGCGATACGCGAGAACGCGGCGCACGTTGCCGACACCGTCGAGCAGGTCAGGCAGCAGCATCGTCAGACCGAACTCCTCGCCAGCGCGGTCCAGGTGTTCAGGCTCGATTGAGTGTCATATCGCGGTGCGTTTTCGGGGCGCGACCCCATCGCGCGAGCAGCAGTCCGTTCCGTCGGACCATTTTGTTACACCTCTTACGGCGCTTGGCCAGTGGCGTTACAAAGACCTTTCACATTGGCCGCTATACTCGGTTCCGTCTCAAAAACGTAAGAGAACAACTATGTCGAAGAAACTCATCCAGATGGTTGCCGTTGCCGCGCTGACTGCTGCGGCCTCGCTGCCGGCGCTGGCCGGCGATATGAACAACGCACTGGGTGGCGCGCTTGGCGGCGTTGCCGGCGCGGCTTTGGGTGGCGCAGTGGGCGGCAGCACCGGCGCCGTGATCGGCGGCGCGGTGGGTGGCGGCGCGGGTGGCGCGGTCACTTCGAATCGTCGCGAGCGCACGGGCGCCATCATCGGCGGCGCGCTCGGCGGCGGCGCGGGCACGGCGGCGGGCAACGCCATGGGCGGCCGCACCGGCGGCCTGATCGGCGCGGCGGTGGGCGGCGGCGCAGGCTCGGCGCTCGGCGGCAATGTCTCGCGTTCGAACTCCTACGCCGACGACTATTCGCGCGGCTATCACGGCAAGCGCCACAAGCACCGTCACTACGACTAAGCACAGCTTGCAAGGCGCAGCGACTGCTGCGCCTCGTTGTTTCGCGCCGCCGCATCCGGTGGCGCTCGCCGGGCCGTTCTGGCCCGCGCGTCACTTCCTCTCTGCTTGAGCTTGACGTCATCTGCATGACGGGTCATGACGCCTTCGCGTCATTTGATTCGGTATGCCAGGTAATCGTCGAGACTTCAGCGTGCGTCATTCCGGCCGCGGTTTGCGTCGCCATGAGCCATGCGGCAGTTCCTTGTCGCGCTCGGCCGCGGCAAGCGCGGCGCGCAGTTGCGTATGGTTCAGTGGAATGCAATAAGCCGGTTTGGCGCGCTCAAAGCGCCAGCTATCGGCAAGCGGACCTGCGTCGAGCACGTCGAAATCGAGCTGTGCATGCAACGCGCCCACGAGCGCCTTTGCCTCTTCATCGTCTCCCGCGACGGGTAGCGCGCGCCGTCCACCCTCCACAGGCGGGCGCTCTTCGCGCGGCAGGTCGTACGCGAGAATCGCATTGAACGCCTTGACCACGCGGGCGCCTTCCAGTTGCTGCGCAACGCGCTCGCTCGTAGTGGCACGGTATTCGTCGAACACGGCGATGGCGCCGTCGCGCGGCGGGTAGTAGTTCATGGTGTCGATGACGACCTTGCCGGCGAGTGTGTTGACCGGTATTTCGCCTAGCGCGGACAGCGGCAGCGCCGCGATCACGATCTCGCCGAACGCAGCGGCTTCCTCTAGCGTGCCGATACGGCAACCCAACGCTGCCGCTTCTCCGGCACGCGCCTCGGGATGACGCGACGAGAGCATCACCTCATGTCCCGCCTGCGCGAGAAGCTTGCCTAGCGTCGAGCCGATCTCGCCCGCGCCGAGAATGCCGACAGCCAATCGATGTTCACGATGTTCGTTCATGGGAAATCCCCGAGTTTCGTCATGGAGACCCCAGCGTAGCGCCGAAACTCCCGTGCGATAATCGGCTATCCAGGTGAAACACTTGAAATGGCGGGTTTCTAATCGTGGACAAATTGACCAGCATGACCGTGTTCGTGAAGGCGGCGGAATCCGGTTCGTTCACGGCGGCGGCGCGCATGCTCGCGATGACGCCGCAGATGGCGGGCAAGCACGTCGACGCGCTGGAAAAGACGTTAGGCGTGCGCCTGCTCCAGCGCTCGACGCGCAAGCACGCACTTACGGAAGCGGGCCGTGCCTATTTCGAAGCTTGCCGGCGTGTGCTCGACGAGGCGGCGGCGGCGGATGCCGTCGCGCTCGCGCAAACCGCCCACCCGCAAGGCACGCTGCGCGTGACGGCGCCCGTTTCGTTCGGCGCTTTTCGGCTTGCGCATGAAATCAAGGCCTTTCTCGAGGATTGCCCGGACGTGAAAGTCGATCTCGTGCTGAGTGACCGGCAGTTCGATCTCTTGCAGGACGGGTTCGATGTCGCGTTTCGCATTGGCGCGCTGCCCGACTCGCAACTGGTCGCGCGAGCGCTCGCGCCCTATCGGCTCGTGCCGTGCGCCGCGCCGTCCTATCTCGCCGCGCATGGAACGCCGGCACATCCGCGCGAACTCGCGCAGCACGTGTGCCTCGATTACGCGTTCGACAGCTTTCCGGCGCCCCAAACGTGGATCTTCAAGGACGGCGACACGCAGATCGAAGTCGAGCCGCGCGGCCAGCTGCGCAGCAACGACACGCGCGCGCTGATCGCGGCGGCGGAAGCGGGCGTGGGCATCGTGCTCGCGGGCGAGCCGAACCTGGCGCCTTCGGTGGCGGCGGGGCGGCTCGTGCCGCTTCTCGAGGCGTATGCCGCGCCGGTGCGGCCCATGCATCTGCTTTACGCGGATCGCCGCGCGCAGGCGCCCAAGCAACGCGCGTTCGTGGCGTGGGCGCTGGCGTGCTTTGGCGAGGCGGCCAACGCCACCGGCGCGCGGGCGGCGCCGGTGGAACCTCGCGTTCGTCGTTCTGCGCGCAAGCCGCGCGCATAGCCCACATCGTGCACATCGCACACGCAGCGTAGTCAGGCCTCGCTGCGGAAGGCGGCGTTGAGCGTCGCGCCGGGCGCCGCGCCTTCGAAGCCGTCGAAACGCCCTTCGGTGAGCCGTTGAGCCGCGTGCATGAAAGCGCCCCATGCGGTGCGGGCGAGCGCGCCGCCAACGCTCACGCGGCGCACGCCGAGTGCGGCGAGATCGTCCAGCGTGAAGGCCGACTTCGCACCGATCAGCACGTTCACAGGCTTCGGCGCGACTGCGCTCACGACGGCCACGATCTGCTCGCGTGTCTGGATGCCGGGCGCGTAGAGGCAGTCCGCGCCCGCCGCCGCATACGCCTGCAAGCGCGCGATGGCGTCGTCGAGGTCGGGCACGCCCGCCACGAAGTTCTCGGCGCGGCCAACGAGCAAGGTGTCGCCGCCACGTGCGTCAATGGCGCGGCGAGCGGCCCGCATGCGCTCGACAGCCACCTCGATCGGCAGCAGCGGTGCTGCGTCGTCGCCGGTCGAGTCTTCAACGGAAAGCCCGGCGACACCGGTCTCGACGGCGAGGCCCACGCTTGCTTCGACGCCTGCGGGATCTGCGCCGAAGCCGCTTTCGAAGTCGGCGTTCACAGGCAGGTCGGTGGCCGCGACGATCTCGCGCAGGTGCGCGAGGATCGCGTCGCGCGGCAGCGTGTTGTCGGCATGGCCGCGCGACCATGCGAACCCGGAGCTGGTGGTCGCGAGCGCCTTGAAGCCGAGGCCCTGGAGGTAGCGCGCGCTGCCCACGTCCCACGGGTTCGGCAGCACGAAGCAACCGGCGGCATGGAGTGCGCGAAACTCGGCGCGTTTCTCGGCAATGGTGCGGGCGGGTCCTGACATGGCAAGTCTCCTCCTGGCTCGTGGTGGGCGGCGGGCGTTTGCGCGGGAATGCACATTCTGTCGCGCCGGTCTTCGATTGTGACCGAATTTACGGATCCCCGAGTCGTGCGGCACGCGCTTGCACAGCGAGTTCGCGTAAAGATCAGGATAGCGAATTAAATGAACGCCTACGAAAACGATCACATTCGGCGGCGCGAAACGAGGAAAAGAAAGGCGCAGCCGTTATGATATGCGTTCTTTTTATTTTGCCGTCCAGCCGCGATGTCCAAAACCAGCGCTCCGAAAGCCACGCCGCCCCGCATGTCCGATGTCGCCCGTCTCGCGGGCGTTTCGAAGATGACGGTGTCCCGTGTGATGGCGGGGCGCAGCGCGTCGGAGGCGACACGCGAGCGCGTGCAGCGCGCCATCGACGAACTGGGTTACGTGGCCGACGCGGCGGCCGGCGCGCTCTCCTCGGGGCGCTCGTCGTTTGTCGCCGTGCTCGTGCCGTCGCTTTCGAGTTCCAACTTCTCGGACACCGTGAGCGGCCTCACGGCCGTGCTCGAGCCGCAGGGGCTCGAACTGCTGATCGGCGACACCGACTACTTCCTCGATCGCGAGGAACGACTCGTGCGCCAGATGCTGCGCCATCAGCCGCGCTGCATCGCGCTCACGGGCGCGCAGCATACGGACGCCACGCGCACGCTGCTGCAGCGCTCCGGCGTGCCGGTCGTCGAGATGTGGGACTTGCCCGCGGAGCCGATCGACATGGCCGTGGGCTTTTCCAACGTGAGCGCGGCGCGCGAGATGGTGCGCTATCTCGCGGACAAGGGCCATCGCCGCATCGGTTTTCTTGGTGGCGCGGGCGATCTGGACCGGCGCGGCCTCGATCGCCTCAAGGGCTATCAGATGGAGATGAAGGCGCTCGGGCTCGACAGGCACCGCGTCGTGCAACTGGGCGGCTCGCCGGTCACGATGAGCCACGGCGCGCCTGCCATGGCCGAGCTGCTCGAGCGTTGGCCCGACACAGAGGCCGTAATGTGCGTGAGCGACATGTCGGCATTCGGCGCGATTATGGAGTGCCAGCGGCGCGGCCTGAGCGTGCCCCGCGATATGGCGGTCGCGGGCTTCGGCAACTTCGAGATCGCGGAGTGCTGCTATCCGGCGATCACCACGATTTCGGTCGATGCCTACGGCATTGGCCAGCGCACGGGCGAGGCGATCGTCGCCGCCCTCGCGGCAGCGGACGGTGCGAGCGCGCAGCATCCCGTGAAAACGCGCATTCAATACACGGTCGTGCCGCGCCAGAGCGCTTGAGCATGTGAGTGCGCGGCAGCGTTAGCGGCGTCACAGCCCCTTGGCGATGCGCTGCGCCATCTCGACCACCGCGATGGCCAGGCGCTTTTCGCGGCGCGCATCGAGCCGCTCCAGCGGCAGGCTCGCGCTGACCGCCACGCGCTTGCCGAGCGCCGTCACGCCCACGAACGCCGCGAAGCACGCAATCCCCGCCGTCACTTCTTCCCGCTCGTGCGCTAGGCCGGAGCGGCGTATCGCGGCGAGCGCCGCAAGCAGGTCCGGCTTGCGCGTGATGGTGTTGGCCGTCACGGCGGGAAGCTGGCGCGGCAGGATCGCGCCGACCTCTTCATCGGGCAGGCTGGCGAGCAGCGCCTTGCCCAGCGCGCAGCAGTGCGCGGGCAGCCGCGAGCCGAGATCGGAGATGAGACGCACGGGCCGCGCCGGGTCTTCGCGCGCGAGATACACGACTTCGGCGCCATCCAGCACGGCAAGCTGAACGACTTCGTTATGCGTCGCGACAAACACGGTCGCCTCCTGGCGGAACACTTCCTGGAGCCGGTCGTGCCGCACGTAGGCGCTGCCGAGTTCGAACAGCGTGAGGCCGACGATATAGCCGTCGGCGCGTTTTTCGATCCAGCGCCGGCGTTCGAGCGAGTCGAGCATCAGGTAGAGCGTGCTGCGCGAAAGGCCGGTGGCCTGCGCGATGGCCGCCGCGCGCATCGGGCCTTTTGCGTGCGCGAGCACGTCGAGAATATCGTGTATGCGCCGCAGCGCCGGGACTTCGTAAGGTGAGGACATGGAGCTGCGCGCCGCAAATTAGATCATCCAGCAGGCTGGAAATACTAACACCACGTTGGACACCTGCATGAGCGCGTCGACATTTCTCAGCGGCATCGTTCCTTGGTATCGTTGCAGACGCGTTGCACACACGAATCAACAGGAACGGTTTGAACGCCCAGGCGCGCGATGCGCGCCGCATGTTCGGGAGAGTCGCGGAAGATGAAGTATTCGAATCTGGTCGAGCGGTTGCAGGGCCGTCGCACGACGGCGTGGGAGATCCATCACGCGGCGGTGCAGGCCGCCGCGCGGGGCGAGGACGTGATCGTGCTGAGCGTGGGCGACCCCGACTTCGGCACGCCCGCGCCCATCGTCGAGCGCGCCGTGGCCGCGCTGCGCGAAGGCGATACGCACTACTCGGCCATCATGGGCCGCGAGCCGCTGCGCGAGGCGATTGCGCGCGAGCACGCACTGCAAAGCGGGCGCGCGGTCGGTGCGCAGAACGTGATTCTCTGCGCGGGGGCGCAGAACGGTTTGTTCGCCTCGTCGCTCTGTTTGCTGGAGGCCGGCGACGAAGTACTCGTGCCCGAGCCGATGTACCTGACCTACGAGGCCGCGATCCGCGCGTCGGGCGCCACGCTCGTGCCGGTGCCCGTCGATCCGGAGACCGGCTTCCATCTCGACTGCGACGGACTCGAGGCCGCCGTCACGCCGCGCACGCGCGCGATCTTCTTTGCGACGCCGTGCAACCCCACCGGCGCGGTGATGCCGCGCGCGCACCTCGAACGCGTTGCGCACCTGGCCCGGCGCCACGACCTGTGGGTGCTTTCCGACGAGGTTTATGCCGACCTCACGTTCGAGCGCGAGCACGTGAGCATAGCCGCGCTCGACGGCATGGCGGAGCGCACGGTCACGCTCGGCAGCCTTTCGAAGTCGCATGCCATGCCAGGCTGGCGCCTTGGTTGGGTGATCGCGCCGGAAACGATGATTGCGCATCTGGCGCGGCTCGCGCTCTGTATGCTGTACGGGCTGCCCGGCTTCATTCAGGAGGCGGCGATCACGGCGCTCGACAACCGCGCGCAGATTGTCGCGCAGATGCGCGAGATCTATCGCCGCCGGCGCGACATCGTCTACGAGCGGCTGGCGGGCGTGCCGGGACTCAAGTGCCTGTTGCCGGAAGCGGGCATGTTCATGATGATCGACATTCGCGGCACGGGCCTCGACACGCAGGCGTTCACCTGGCAGCTTTTCGAGGCACAGAAGGTGTCCGTGCTCGACGCGAGCGCGTTCGGGGAAACCGCAAACGGCTATGTGCGGCTTGGTTTCGTCGTGGACGAAGCGAGGCTCGTCGAGGCCTGCGAGCGTATCGCGGCCTTTGTGCGGGAGCGCGCTGCAGCGGCGGCGCGCTAGCGGGCTTCGAAGCGGGTTTCAAAGTACAGGCGGGTGGGCTCGAACAGCTCGGCAGGCAACGCGTCGCGCGTGAACCACGCCCACCGCGCGCACTTGTCGGGCTCGGCGACAACCGGCGTGCCCGCCGCGGCAGCCTCGACGAACAGTGTCACATGGCGCACGCGGCCGGCTTCGAGCCAGCCGCTGGCCCAGCCCGCTGCGTGCGCCTCGATCAGTTCCAGGCCGGTTTCCTCGCGCAGCTCGCGCGCGGCCGCGGCGAGTGGATCTTCGCCGGGGTCGACCTTGCCGCCGGGGAAGGCCCACGTGTCGCGTCCCCATGCGCTTTTGCGCAGGCCGAGCAGCCACGCATCGCCGTTGCGTACGACGACACCCACGCCGAGCACGGTGACGGCAACGTCGATGTCATCAGTCATGTTTTGTGGATATTGATTTGGAATCCGAATTGTTTGGGAAATCGATCGTTCGCTGCGCACGCGTCAAACTTGCGGAGCGCGCAGCGAACCCGTGCCGATTCAGCGCTCGCCGTCGAGCAGGTCGTTGAGCATTTCGTCGAAGGCGGCCTGGGCGTCTTCCAGTTCCTGGAGCGCCATATCGAAGGTCTGCAGCGCGAATTGCGATGGACGGCCGTCGCCTTCCGGCGGAAACTGCGACTGCAGCGAGGTAAACGCCGACTTCACGCGCTGGGTCGCGGTCAGCACGCGCTCCATGGCGGCGGCTTCTTCGGCTCGTGCCTGTTCTGGGGTCATCGAAAGCTCCGTTCTTACGTGTTTGATGTTGGGTGTGTTCAGGGCAGGGGCAGTCCGCCCTCGGCCTTCACTTCGCGCAGCGACAGCGCCGATTCGACCGACGTGACGCCGGGCAAGCTGCGCAACTGGTCGCGCATGAAGGTGCCGTAGTCGTCGAGATCGCGGGCCACCACCTGCAAAATATAGTCCGCCGTGCCGGATACGTTGTGGCACGACAGAATGCGCTCGATCGCCAGCACTTCGCGCTCGAAGCGGTCGGCGAGCGCGCGGTCGTGCACGGCAAAGCGCACCGAGACGAAGCCCACCACGCCGTAGCCGAGCGCACGGCGCGAGAGCACGGCCCGGTAACGCTCGATATAGCCGTCCTGTTCGAGGCGCTTGAGGCGCCGCGCGCAGGGCGTTTCGCTCAGGCCGACCGTTTCGGCGAGCCGCGCGTTCGGCATGCGACCGTCGGTTTGCAGCGCGCCGAGTATCGCCCGGTCGAGTTTGTCGAGGTCGCTCATGGCGAGGAGGGGAGTTCTGGTGAGGATTCGGAAATCTTAGCGCATTCCGCTAATCTCTGGTGTGTACGGTATGAAAAACGCCAGAAATCGCTCTGCATGTAGCGGCAAGATAGAGCCTCTTTCACGCGAGGCCAACATGATTTCCGCCCACCTGCTGTTGATGTTCATCGTCGCCCTGATTATTGTCTGCGCGCTGCCCGGCGCCGACATGGCGCTCGTGATGCAGACCAGCATGAGCCGCGGCACGCGCAGTGGCTTCGCCGCGGCCTGCGGCCTCGCGCTCGCACGCGCGACCCACGTGACGCTTTCCGCCTGTGGCCTAGCGGCCTTGCTGCGCAACGCGCCGTGGCTTTATGAAGTGGTGCGCTACGTGGGCGCGGCGTATCTCACATGGATCGCCGTGCAGATCTTCCGCGCGCCAGCGTTCGCCATGCCGGAACAGGAAGGGGTGGCTGTGGCGCGGCCGCGCCGTGCCGATTTCACCAAGGGTTTGCTCACAAACCTGCTGAACCCGAAGGCGCTGCTGTTCTGCTCGGTGTTGCTGCCGCAGTTCATCCGGCCGGAGGCGGGCTCGGTCTGGCTGCAGGTTTCGGTGCTGGGCGTGTTGCTGGTGGCCGTATGTGCGCTCTTCGACGTGATCTACGTGCTGGGCGCCGCGCGCATCGCCGTATGGCTGCGCCGCCATCCGCTCGCGCAAACGGTCCAGAAGTGGGCGTTCTCGTCCGCGTTGATCGGCTTCGCGCTGCGGCTCTCGCTCGATTAACGCTTCTGGTGTGCAGGACGATTGTGTGAAGGCATGCGGCGCGCAAGGCGCCGCATGATTTTTGTGGCTCGTGTTTTAGCGCGCGCCCAGGTAGTCGAGTTTGCCCAGTTCCACGCCGTTGTGGCGCAGGATGTCGTAGGCCGTGGTGACATGGAAGAAGAAGTTGGGCAGCACGAAGCCCAGCAGATAGCTCTGGCCCGTGAATTCGATCGGACCGGTGCGCATTTTAAGCGTGATGCTGCGCGCTTCCGTGCCGTCGATCTGCTCCGGCTTGAACGTATTCAGATAGTCGATGGTCTTCTGGATACGCGCGTGCAACTCGTCGAAGGTGACTTCGACATCTTCGAACTTCGGGGGCTCCACGCCTGCGAGGCGCGCGGCGCAGCCCTTTGCCGTGTCGGTGGCGATGTAGATCTGGCGCGTGAGCGGCAGCATGTCGGGGAAGAGCCGTGCGCCCGTCAGCACGGAAGGGTCGATCTGCTTTTCCGCCGCGTGTGCCTGCGCCTTGCCGATGATGTTCTGCAGATTGGTGAGGCCGCGCACGAGCACGGGCACCGATGCTTGATACATGGAAATGGACATGGGGTTTCCTCGTTTCTTCGAATGCGCGCGATGCGCTCCGCTTTGGAGCTGACCGGGCGGCCCATTATGCGCTATCGCGTCGCGTGCTGCCATCGGCCTAACGGCCAGGGCATCTTCGCCGGGCGCATAGATTACCTGGGATTACAGATCAAAAATTTCTTGTGAAGCGTTGAGATTGCGAGCGCTCGCGAGGAGGGCGTGCAAGCCGGCGCGCGATGCGCGACACTGCGCGCCTCTTTGCCGATGTGCGCAATTGCCCCGACAAATATTGATTGTGGTCTAATAACCCCGGACCAACCATCCTTTCCGCATCGTGCAGCACGATGCGCTCAACCATGAACGCAGAAAAGGCAGCAATACGCCGCATCGCGCGCCGCATGGCAGAAGGCATTGTTTGTCGCACTGGCGCGCCGCAGTGGCGCACACGAGTGCTGCGCATTACGCTGCTGGCGCTCGCAACGGGCAGCGTGGCGCAGGGCGCATTCGCGCAAGATCCACGGCTTCTCGATACACGTGTCACGCAAGAGTCGGTGACTGACACGATCTGCCGCCCGGGCTATGCTGACACCGTGGCGCCGCCGTTCGACCAGACCATGGCGCTGAAGGACCGCATGCTCGCCGCGCGCGGCATTGACGCCGACGACGGCGTGGGCTACGCGCTCGACCGGCATGTGCCGATCGTCCTTGGCGGGTCACCGGACGCCACGGCCAATTTCGACCTGATTCCGTGGGGCGGCCATACCGGCGAGCGGCGCAAGTCGCTGCTGACCGTCCGCCTGAAGCGTTGCGTGTGCGCGGGGCGCATGACGCTCGCCGAGGCGCAGGCTGCAATCACCGGCAACTGGGTGCACCAGTACGATCGCCTCACCCGCATGGACTGCGGCGGATCCGCCGACGACACGACCTCGGCGAGCCGCGACGACGGGTCCTGAAGCGCCGAACCGATTCGCAATCAGCGCCGCCTCGGGCACGCTGATTGCGAACCGGGTCGGGCATGCGCGGTGGGCAATCCGTTGCTCGTCCGCTGCCAGACAATATGCCGCAGCACACCGCTCAGCAAATGCGACTATGCTGACATTCATCAACAAAAAAAGGGAGTCACAACAATGCTTACTTCCAGCCTTTTACTGCTTGGCGTCGCTGCCGTGCTCGGCCAGGTGGCGTGGACCCGTTCGCGCGCTCGCGCGAGCCTGCAGCCCGTACGCGTACGCGCGTCGCAACCGCGCCGGTTCCGCTGAGCGCGGCATGCCAGGTCCGAAGTTCTCGCGAGGTAGGTCGCCATGCACGTGACCGTCTGGAATGTTCCCGAATCCTGCAGCGAGCAGGACGTGCGCAGCTTTTTCGAGCGCGAACTCGGCAAGTACGCCAAGGGCATTACCGTTTATGACGCGGGCACGCCGAACGCGCACGCGGACCTCGAACTCGACTCCGACTTGCCCTACGTAGCCGACGCCGTGGCGCACGAACTTCAGTCCCGCCGCCTCGCAGGCGTCGCGCTAAAGGTGAGCGCGCCGCCGTTCGAAGACGACGAGCCGCCGAAACACCCACGCAACTGATCGCCCCCGCAACTGAGCTGCCCGCACCGTGCTTCAGCGCGCGTCGTCCTCGGCGTCGTACGGCGTGTAGGGCAGCGAGCGCTTGTGGCGCGTCGCCTCGTAGAAGCGAAAGATCGTCTCGTACGCGTGTTCGCTCACGGGCTTGCCTTCCAGAAAGGTATCGATCTCGTCATAGCCGATCCCGTAGGCGTCTTCGTCAGGATGCAGCGGGCGCAACGTTTCCAGATCCGCAGTGGGCGTTTTGTCCACCAGCGTGGCCGGTGCGCCGAGCAAACGCGCGAGCGCGCGCACGCGTCGCTTGTTCAGGCCCGCGAGCGGCAGCACGTCAGCGCCGCCGTCGCCGAACTTCGTGAAAAAGCCCATCAACGATTCCGCCGCGTGATCCGTGCCGATCACGAGTCCCGCGCGCGCGCCTGCCACCGCGTACTGCGCGATCATCCGCTCGCGCGCCTTGATGTTGCCGTGAACCTTGTCCTGCGCGCTTTCGTCGGCGAACGCGAGGCCGCTCGCCGTGAGCGAGGCGAGCATCGCGTCGGCGGCGGGGCGCATGTCAACGGTCAGGGTTTCGTCGGCGGCGACGAAGGCAAGCGCGGCGGCGGCGTCCGCTTCGTCGCGTTGCGTGCCATACGGCAGACGCATGGCGATGAACCGTGCGGCCGTCTGGCCCTGCGCACGCAGGCTTTCCACGCTCAGTTGCGCAAGGCGGCCCGCCGTCGCGGAGTCGATGCCGCCGCTGATGCCGAGCACGAACGTCTGCAGTCCGCTCGCTTGAAGGCGCTGCGCGAGAAAACGCACGCGGCGCCCGACTTCGGCTTGCGCGTCGAAATGCTCGGCGACGTCCAGTTCGGCGATGATGCGTTGCTGGCGGGCGAGGCGGTCGGCTTCGGCGTTGGTGTGCGGTTTGGCATCCGGTTTGGCGGGCATGGGCAGTTCCTCAGTTGGCTGCGCACGCGACTTGCGCGCGCCGTCTGCGTTGTCTGGTTTAATGTCGGGTCGTCGTGGCGCTGTGAGCGACGCCGCATAGCACGGCGCTCGACGTATCCGACTTCATAGAAGACGCACAATCAGCCGGACTCACGATGAACGACGAATTTTTGCGGCGCATGGGCGCTCGCTTGCGAGGCGGCGTCCGGGGCGACGCCTCGAACCTTCCCCATCATAGAGCGCAGTGGTTTGGCGCGCAGGCGCACCGCGCAGTGCTGGCCGCGCTCTGCGCCTCGTTTTGCGCTGCGTTGGCGGCAAGCACGGCTTACGCCGCCGACGGCGTGACGGCCTCCAGCACGCACGTTGCTTCCGGCACCTTGCATAGCGCGCCGGTGCGGGCAGCGTCGAAGCCTGTCGCTTCGGGCGCATCTGCGGCGTCGGGCGCGTCTGCGGCTCGGCCTGTTGCCCAAGCCGCTTCCGCCCCTTCGGGGCCAGCGCCTGTGTCGGCAGCATCGGGCGCTTCGAGCGCGTCGACCGCGTCTTCTGCTTCCTCGGCTGCCGCCGCGTTGGCTGCATCCGCTCCGCCCGCGCTCGTGCTACCCGTTCACCGGACGCTCACGCCGGAGGAGGCCGCCGAAGAAACCCGCGGTGCGCTCGAAATGCGCAAGCGCTTCGCGCGCGACGTCAACCGGCGTCTGCGTGTGCCGCTCGCCGATCAGCGCGCCTACGGCCAGCGTTTGCAGGCGGCGCTCGAAGAGAAGGACCTCGGCGCACTGGCGGGCGAGTTCGTCATCCTCGTCGATCGCAGCGCGAATGTGCAGGCGCTCTTCATCTACTTCCGGGCCATGCCCAACGAGCCTTGGCTCATGATCGGCGCGTCGCCGGTCGCGACCGGACGTCCCGGCGAGTTCGACCACTTCCTCACGCCGCTCGGCGTGTTCGAGCACACCCCGCAGAATATGGACTTCCGCGCGGAAGGCACCATGAACCAGAACAACATACGCGGGTACGGCCGGCGCGACATGCGCATCTATGACCTCGGCTGGGTGGACGGCGAACGCGGTTGGGGCAAGGGCGGCTATTCGCAGATGCGCTTCCAGATGCATGCCACCGACCCCGACCGCCTCGAGCCGCTGCTCGGCATCCGCCACTCGAAGGGCTGCGTGCGGATTCCGGCCACGCTCAATGCGTTCATCGACCACAACGGGATCATCGACGCCGAATACCAGGCGCTGGTCGACTCGGGCAAGTCGCTATGGGTGCTCCACTCGGATCGCGAGATCACGCCGTGGGCGGGACGCTTTATCGTCGTGGTCGATTCGGAGCGCAAGACGCGCCCGGCGTGGTCGCCCGCGCCAGGCGGCAAGGCGCGCGCGAAGGTGCCAGCCGGCGCCGACACCGCAGACTGAGCGCGCGATCCGGCGGGGGCGCGGCCCCCGCGCACGATTGAAGCGCGCTAGGCGCGCCGCGCAATCAGCACGCCCGCGAGCGCGACGCCGAAGCCCGCCATCTGCATGGGCGTGAGCGTTTCGCCGAACAGCAGCCAGCTTTCGAGCGCCGCGAGCGGCGGCGCGAGAAAGAGCAGCGCCGTGGCGCGGGCGGCGTCGCCGTGGCGCACCATCCACACGAGCAACGTCACGCCCGCGCCGGAAAGCATCGCAATGCCCCACGCCAGCGAGAACCACAGCGTCGGCGTGGCGATCCAGCGCGTCTCGCCGAGCACGAGCGCGAGCACCGCGGCCACAATGGCCGCGCCCAGGTTCTGCACGGCGCTTGCGCTGCGAATGTCGGCTTGCGCGAGCGAGGTCTTCTGGTAAAGCGTGCCCGCCGTGATCGATCCGACCGATACCACCGCGACCACCACCACGAGCAGCGGATTCACGTGAGCGTGGGGCGGCGTGGCAGCGGCAGCCGCAGCGGCGTCGGCGATCGCGCCGCCGGCCGCGTGCATGGCGGCGTACAGCTTCGGGCTCAGCACGAGCACGACGCCTGCGAGGCCGAGCGACATGCCCGACCAGCGCCGCGGCGGCAGGCGCTCGCCGAACATGCGCGCCGCGATGGCGGCCGTCAGGAGCGGCTGGAGCGCGCCGAGGAGCGCCATCACGCCCGCGCTCAAGCCCTGCGCGACCGCCCAGTAGCCCGCGCCCAGATACACGCCTTGCAGCAGCGCGCCAGCGAAGAGATGCTTGCCGATTTCGCGTCCGCGCGGCCAGGGCGCGTGCATTACCAGCGCGACGATCGTAAACAGCGCTGCCGTGCCGGTGAAGCGCGCCAGCAGGAAGAGGTTGGGATCGGCGTAAGGCGCAATGGCGCGCGCGACGACGAAACCCGTCGACCACAGGACGACGAAAAGGGCGGGGGCAAGAGTGGCGAGCATCGGTGTCGAAAAGGGCGCGCTGACGCAACGCCAGAGAAACACGAAAGGCCCGGAGTATCGCGCGATGCGCAGGTTGCAGTCTTGTTCAGGACTGCACTCGCTTAGGGGCGTGCCGATCGATGTATCGAATGCAACTAACCGCCTGGCCCGATCGGCAACCGCGAACGCAAACCACGCGTAACCAGACCCGCTAGCCGCAACTAGCTTCCAAGCAACACCGCCGTCACGCCAATCAAGCCGCCGCAGACCGCGCAGGCGAGCAGCAGTGCGCGCGTGCGCCGATGCTCGCGGCGCCACGCATCGAGCAACGCGGCCTGCTGCGCGGCGTGTCCCGCAGCGCTGCCGTGCCCGGGCTTCGCGTGGTGCTCGAGGAAGCGAAACACCATCTGCGGCACGCGCGGTGCAATTTGCGCGAGGTGTGGCAGCTCCTGCGAGAGTCGCCGGATCCAGCCGTGATGACCGAGATCCTGGCGCGCGATGTCGGCGAGCGTGTGCCGCGCAATGCCCCACGCATCCACGCCCGGATGAATCGAGCGCGCCAGCTCCTCTGCCTGGCCGAACGCGCGCTGCGCCGCCACGAGACGCGGCGAGACTTCGCCTCCGAACGGCTGCACGGAATGCAGCAGATGATGGAACAGCGCGCCCGCGCTGCGCTCGTCGGTGTCGCTCGCGAAATGCGCTTCGCTGCGCGTACGCAATTCCGCCTCGATCTGTTCGGTGCGCGCGTGCGTGGGCACGTGGCCCGCCACGTGATGCAGCGTCGCGAGCCGGCCATAGTCCTGTTCGAACAACGCCGTTGCGCCGTGCACGAAGAATTCGCGTTCAGGCGAGGAAAGGCTCGTCATCAGCGCCGCGCCCGCGAGCACGAGGCGCCCGCGCGTCTCGGGCTCGACGCTCACCGCAACCCGCCTTGCGTCGAGGGCCGCATGAAAGAAGCCATGTTCGAACGCCTGGCGCGTGACCACTTCGATCAGATGCGCCGCCACCTGCGTGACGTTGATGTGATGCTCGGCAAGTCCGGCGATATCGCTCGCGCGAACGGTGTCGATGTGCTGCACCGCGAGCGTCTGCGGGGTGCAGAGGTCCCAGATCACGTCGGGCACGACGATGCGCGGGTCGTCGCCGAGCTGATGGCCGCTCTGGCTCAGGTTCGCGGCCTGGGCGCGCAGGTCGAAGCGCCGTTGCAGATCCTCGCGCAGCGCCTGCGCCAGCGCGTGCAGCTGCAGCTTGCGCGCGGCGCGCGAAAAGCGCTCGATCCAGCGGGCTACACCGCACAGGAGCGCGGCGTCATCGTCGACTTCCTGGACCTGTTTCGTGCGCAGCACGCGTAGCGTGATGGTCTGGTGTCCGTTCACCGGTAGCGCGAGCCGCGCGAGATGCGTCTGCTCGCACCAGCCGTTGTGGGCCGGCGCGGGGTCGATCCACGTGAGCACCGTTTCAGGCGGCTTGCCGAGCGCGGCGCGCAGCGTGGTGTTGAGCGCCTCGCCCGCGAGGGGTTCTTCGAAATGCTCGATGGCGTCGATCGCGTCATGCAAGGTCGCGCCCGCGAGTTCGGGGCGCGTGGCGAGCGTTTGCGCGAAGGCCGTGGCGAGCGGGGCGAGACGCGGCAGCGAACCATGCAGGCGCGAGGCGAGACGCGGGTCGCCGTGCAGGCTCGAGGCGAGCGTGAGGAACCAGTGCAGCTTGTGATGCTCCGGCGCTGCGAGCCAGATCAGCCTGAAGCCATAACGCAGTGCACAAAACAGCAGACGCAATTGACGAAGTCGTGAACGCATGAATTCCAATGGTCGGCAAAGCGGGCGTCGCGTGAGCGCGCGGTCTCCACGAGATTAGCAGGGATGCTAGCGAGATGGCAGCGCAGGCTCGTTGCGCGCATGCGTAATACAATACGGCGGCTTTTCCGGATTCGCGTCGGATGCACTTCGAATGCACGCCGGATCCACTTCATTACCCGCGTCTTTATCCACGCACGACCCGCGCCCACCGAGATGCTCGCCGAACAACGTCACCAATACATCCTCTCGCAAGTGAACCGGACGGGCGCGCTTTCCGTGGCGGATCTCGTGCGCGAACTGCGCGTTTCCCGCGAGACGATCCGGCGCGACCTCAATACGCTCGCGGAGCGCGGGCTGCTCGTCACGACTCACGGCGGCGCGCTTTCCAGCGACCGCCGCGAGCCCGATCTCGACGTGCGCGAAGCCGCCAACGCGAGCGCCAAGCGCGCGATCGGCGAACGCGCGGCGGAGTTCGTGCCCGACGGCGCCTCGGTCATCATCGATTCGGGCAGCACCACGCATGCGCTCGCGCGTGCGCTCACCGACCGTCATCGGCTCACGGTCTACACCAACGACTGGCGCATTGCGCTCCTGCTCGGCCGCCGCAACGAGAACCGCGTCACGCTGCTCGGCGGCGAGCTGTCCGATCACGAGGAAGCGACCTTCGGCCTCGACACCGTGCAGCAGCTCGCCCAGTACCACGCCGATTTTGCGTTCGTTGGCGCGGGCGGCATCACCGCCGACGGCTGGCTCACCGACTACTCGCGCATGGTCGCCGAGGTGCGCAGCCGCATGCTCGCGGCCACGGCCTGCGCGATCGTCGTCGCGGACCATTCGAAGTTCGGGCGCGTGACGCCCGTGCGCATCAACGGCTTCGAGCAGGCGCGCTACGTCATCACCGAGCTGGCGCCCGAAAAGAGCGTCGCTCGCGCCATCACGGCGCGCGGGCCCGAACTCGTCATCGCCTGAGTCTTCTTGCGGCGCCGCGCGCGCCGCGTTTGTTTTTGCACATGTAGACAAAGCCTATGCCAGCCGCCAACGCGCGAGCGGCGGAATCTGCTCGGCTATGTGGCTTGTCGAATATTGGCGAATTGTGGAATTTTTTGACAAACGCCACAATCGTCATGCGCGTGTCATCAAAACCTGTGATTCTTGCGGGGCCCGTCCAGATGGGCCGGAAAGCGAGGCGAGCGGCAACGCCAAGCCTTCGCCAGGCCAGCTGGTTCAGGTGGAAAGTGTCGGATTGTAGACAATCTGCAATCCGCGACGCGAGACCACCGGGAGGCGGGCAATGACAGGCGGCGCAGTCCGCCGAAGTTCGGATTGTTCAGCTCAGTTCGATCCATTCAATCACAAACGCATCGGGTATCCCGAGCATCTGGTTTTGCCTTCGGAGAGTGACATGAACCACACGAATTCCCATCGCGCGGGTTTTGCACGCAAGCTGTTGCCGATCGCGGCCGCCGCGGCGCTGCTGGGCGCTGCCGCGAGCGCGCACGCTGCCGACGCCGTCGTGCTGTACACGGCCGACGGCCTCGAAAATCTCTACAAGGACGTGCTGCCGGCCTTCGAAAAGAAGGAAGGCGTGAAGGTCAACATCGTGACGGCGGGCAGCGGCGAAGTGGTGAACCGCGCGAACGTCGAGAAGGACTCGCCGAAGGCCGACGTGATCGTCACGCTGCCGCCGTTCATCCAGACGGCGCAGCAAAGCGGCCTGCTGCAGCCGTACCAGAGCGTGAACTACAAGAACGTGCCGGCGATCGCGAAAGCGACGGACGGTTCGTGGGCCACATTCGTGAACAACTACTTCTCGTTCGCGATCAATCCCGATGTCGTGAAGAACGAGCCCAAGACGTTTGCTGACCTGCTGCACCCGGACTACTCGGGCAAGGTCGCGTACTCGAACCCGGCCACGGCTGGCGACGGCATGGCCGTGATCATCCTCACGACCTCGCTGATGGGCGAAGACAAGGCGTTCGACTACCTCAAGAAGCTCGAACAGAGCGCGAAGTTCCACACCAAGGGCACGGGCTACCTCGACGTGCTGCTCTCGCGCAACGAAATCTCGGTGGCCAACGGCGACCTGCAGATGGATCTCGACGACGCAGCCAACGGCGGCCTCTCGCTCAAGCCGATCTTCCTCGCGGCCGACGCTGGCGGTCATCCCACGACGTTCCAGCTGCCGTACGCCATCGGCCTGATCAAGAACGGCCCGAACCAGGCGGAAGGCAAGAAGCTGATCGACTACCTGATGTCGACGGACGTACAGTCGAAGGTCCCGGACATCTTCGGCATTCCGGGCCGCACGGACGTGGCGCTCACGGGCAAGAACGGCGAAGCGGTCAAGCAGGCCATCAAGGGTGTGAAGCTCATTCCGGTGGACTGGAACCAGGTGATGGCGAAGAAGGCCGACTGGACGGCGCGCTGGAAGAGCGAAGTGATCGGCTCGTCGGACAAGCAGCTCGAAGTCGTGAAGCCGAAGTAAGCAACCGTACTTGCAGGAGATGAACCCGGTGAATACCGCAAGCCTCGCGCCGGCCGGCATGGCCCGCGCGCTGCCGGATGCGTCCGGACTGACTGATGCCACGGACGCGCCCGGCGCCGCGGGCGTGCAGATCGACCACCTGAGCGTGCGCTTCGGCGCGCGCACTGTCCTCGACGATCTGTCGCTCACGATCCGCCGCGGCGAACTGCTGACCGTGCTGGGCCGCAGCGGCTGCGGCAAGACGACCTTGCTGCGTTTCATCGCCGGGTTCATCGAAGCCGATGGACTCGCGGGCTCGCTCACCGTGGCGGGCCGCGACCTGACCCATGTGCCGCCGCATCAGCGCAACCTGGGTCTGCTGTTCCAGAGCTATGCGCTCTTTCCGCATCTCTCGGTGTTCGAGAACGTCGCGTTCGGCTTGAAGGCGCGCCGCGTGCCGTCGCGCGACATCGCGCGCCGCGTGGCTGAGGCCCTCAAGCTCGTGCAGCTCGGCGACGCGGGGCACATCATGCCCGCGCAGCTCTCGGGCGGCATGCAGCAGCGCGTGGCGCTCGCGCGAGCGCTCGTGATCGAGCCGGACGTGCTCCTGCTCGACGAACCGCTCTCGGCGCTCGACGCCAATCTGCGTGCTTCGGTGCGCTCCGAATTGAAGGCGCTGCACGAGCGCTTGCCCGATCTGACGATCGTGTGCGTAACGCACGATCAGGACGACGCGCTCGTGCTCTCCGACCGCACGCTCTTGATGCGCGATGGCCATATCGCCCAGCTCGGCACGCCTCAGGAACTCTACGACACGCCCAACGACGCTTACGTGGCGCGTTATCTCGGCGCGGCGAACCTGCTGCCGCCGAACGTCGCGTTCCCGGTGGGCGACGCGCGCCACGGCGTGCGCGACAAGCTCGCGTGCCTGCGGCCTGAAAGCCTGCGCGTCGTGCCGCTCGGCGAAGGCTCGCTGCACGGCACGATCGAATCGGTCGAATGGTATGGCTCCGTGCTTTCGGTGCCGGTGCTGCTCGACGCGATGCCGAACGAACCGGTGCTCGTCACCATGCAGCGCGGCCACGGCATGACGCCGGCGAAAGGCATGCGTGTGTCCCTGCGTTACGAGGCTGACGATGTCGTCCTTATCAACCCCTGATTCCCGCCTGGCGCTGCCCGGCGCCGAAGCGCACGCGGCCGCCGTGCGCCGCCGCGAACGGCGCGCGCAATGGCATATCGCGTTTCTGCTCGTGTTTGTGCTCGGGCCGCTCGTCGTCTATCCGCTCGTGCGCCTCGTGCTGCTGAGTCTTTCGGGCGCGCACGGCCTGAGCTTCCACGCGTACGAGACGTTCTTCGGCAATCCCGATTCGCGCGGCGTGATCGCCACGACCTTGTGGATTCTGTTTCTGAGTGCCGGTCTCGCTTCCGTGCTTGGCGTCGCACTGGCGGCGCTGCTGTTCTTCAAGCCGTTTCCGGGCGCAGGGCTCGTCACGCGCTTTCTGGAACTGTTCGTGGCGTTCCCGTCGTTTCTCGTCGCGTTCACGCTGATCTTTCTGTATGGCTCGCAGGGCTCCGTAAGCATCGGGCTGCAGCGGCTCTTTCATTTGCAGGCGCCGCCGCTCGACTTCCTGTTCGGCATCGGCGGGGTCGTGCTCGCCGAAGTGGTGTTTTACGCGCCATTCGTCGTGCGCCCGACGCTCGCTGCGTTCGCGCTGCTCGACATGCGCCTGATCGAAGCCGCACGCAGTCTCGGCGCGAACACACGGATGGTCGCCCTGCGCGTGATCCTGCCGCTCGCGTGGCCGGGCATCGCCGCGGGCACGATCCTGTGTTTCCTGCTGACGTTCAACGAGTTCGGCATTTTGCTCGTGCTCGGCAGCGCGCACCTCATCACGCTGCCGGTGGCGATCTACAGCTCGGCCACGGTCGATCTCGATCTGCCGACGGCCGCGGCTGGCGCCGTGGTCATGCTTGCCATGTCGCTTTCCCTGTATGCGCTGTATCGGCGCGTGAATCGCCGCAGTCATGGAGGCGCGCGCAATGTCAACTAATCCTGCCGCCGGTTCCGAACGCATCGCGCTCCCGCCCAAGCATCTTCGTGCGCGGCCCGTGGAGCGCAGCCTCTTTGCGCGTTTTGCGAGCGCGGCATTGCTTGGCTTCGCGGCGCTGTTGTGCTTCTGGCTCTTCGTGTTGCCGGTGATCGTCGTCGCGTTGTCGAGCGTCGCATCGCACTGGTCGGGCACGATCCTGCCCGATGGCTTCAGCACGCGCTGGTTCGAGCGCCTCGGCTCCTCCGACTTCGATGCGCTCGCCACGAGTCTCGAAATCGGCTTCGGCGTTGCAGTGCTCGGCACGGCGCTCGGTCTGTGGCTCGCACTCGCGCTCGAAGGGCGCGACCGGCGTGGACTGGGCGCGGTCGTCGACACGCTTGCGATGGTGCCCAACGGCGTGCCGAGCGTGGTGCTCGGCCTTGCGGTGCTGATCGCCTATCACAAGGCGCCTGTGGATCTATCGAGCTCGGCTGCGATCGTCGTGTTCGTGCAGCTCGCACTCGTACTGCCGTTTTGCTATCGGTGTGCGGCCGCAGCGCTGCGTCCCGAGCTGACCGTGCTGCGCGAAGCGGCAGCGAGTCTCGGCGCGCCGCCTTCGATGGTGCTGCGCCGCGTGGTGCTGCCGCAACTCGTGCCGGCTATCCGTGCGAGTCTCGCGCTCGGTTTTGCGCTGTCGCTCGGCGAACTGGGCGCGACGCTCACGGTGTATCCGCCGGGCTTTGCGACGGTGCCGATCGTCGTGGTGGGCGCGGTCGAGCGTGGGTACTACCTGCCGGCTTCGGCGCTCTCGCTGGTCCTGTTGCTCGTTTCGCTGGCGGCGCTGCTGCTCATCGCAGCGCGTGCGCCGCGCCGGCGGCAGGACTGAGTGGGTGGATGCCATGCGGTTCGATGCGCCGCAGGCGCGTAACAGACGGGCAAGGCGGGACGTGCAAGATTCGATGACCAATGAGCAGGGGAGTGGCGCTGCGGGCGATATGGGCCGCGATCCTCAGGCGTTGTCCGACACGACGCCGCTTGCGATGGTGCGCCAGCATTCGCTCACGGCGCTGGTGCGCGACGAGATCGAGCGGCGCATCGCGGCAGGCGTGCTGGCGCCCGGCGACAAGCTCAATGAAGCCGACTGGGCGGCTCGTCTGGCCGTATCGCGCGGACCCGTTCGCGAGGCGTTCCGCGCGCTCGAGCAGGCGGGCCTCGTGCGCAACGAGAAGCATCGTGGCGTGTTCGTGCGCAGCGTTGGCGCGGCGGAGGCCCTGGAATTGGCTGAAGTGTGCGCGGCATTGCGCGAAGCGGCGTGCCGGATGCTGGCGCCGCGCATCGACGCGGCACAGGTCGCCGAGTTGCGCGAGCACCTGAACGCGATGCGGGACGCGGTGGTCGCCGAGAAGGCGGAGGCCTTCTTGCAAGCGCGCGACGCGTTTCGCGCGTCGCTCGTCACGGCGGCTGGCAACGCCAGGTTGCGCGAGACCTATGAGCGCACCGTGAGCGAATTGCGGCTCTCGTTGCAGTGTGCCGCGCCGGCGCACAGCGCAATGGACGCATCGTACGCGGGGCATCGGGCGCTGTTGAGCGCGCTCGCCTCGCGCGACGCCGATGAATCGGCCAATCGCATGCGCGAATCCTGTGGCGACTGAGCGCGGCAGGAACGATGAGTGGCGGCCCGGTGCGGGCCGTCGCCGCATTCACATAGCTGAGGAGTAGAAGATGGCACTGAGCCTCGCGGACATTCGTGGGCTGTTCGAGACGTACGGCGCGCTGGCCTATAGCGGCGAGCCGGTCACGCAGCTCGAGCACGCGCTGCAAAGCGGCGCGCTGGCGGAAGAAGACGGGGCGAGTGAAGAACTGACCGCGGCGGCCTTCCTGCACGATCTGGGTCACCTGCTCAATCGTCAGGGCGAAACGCCGACCGAGCGCGGCATCGACGATCTGCACCAGTACTATGCGCTGCCGTTCCTGCGGCCGGTGTTGCCAGATAGCGTGCTGGAGCCGATCCGCCTGCACGTCGATGCGAAGCGCTATCTTTGCGCAGTCGATGAAGCGTATTTCGGCTGCCTCTCGGCAGATTCGGTGCGCAGCCTCGAATTGCAGGGCGGCATCTTCAGTGCAGATGAGGCGCGCGATTTCGCTGCGCGCCCTCACGCGGAAGACGCGGTGCGCCTGCGCCGCTGGGACGATCTCGCGAAGGTGGCCGGCAAACCGACGCCGGGCCTCGACCACTATCTGCAGCTCGTCGAACGCGTCATGCAACGCCACGTTTGAGGCGATTGCGCTTACGCGTTTTTCCGGAATTCACGAGCGTCAAAAAACCGCTTGCAAGATGTCATCTGCATGACTAGAATTCCGGTCTTTCGCGCTTTCGATGAAGGCGCGGGGAGACGGGAAGCCC